>CAZEVX010000001.1:0-55884 GCA_964515705.1 uncultured Verrucomicrobiota bacterium
CTATGTGCTGACCGGCCGCCTGACCGCCCGCGGCACGCTCATCGAGGAGCGCGAGCCGGAACCGCTGCTGGTCTGCGGCCAGGTCCCGATGGCGGCGGTGCCCGGAGACACCCTGGAACAAGGCCTCGAGCTGGCGCTCGAGAAGACCGTGGATTTCACCGATCCCAAGGACCCGCACCCGTGGTTCGAGACCGACGGAAAAGGCCGGCGGCCGAGCGGGAGCGACTGGGGGCCGGAGTTTTACCATGCCGTGGAACCCGCCCTGATCGTCGAACGCAACGGGCTGAAGTACCGGACGACGCGTCCGGTCAACTGGGCGCAGTTTTCCTACCAGGTCGAGTTCGCCCATCCCGGCGACTGGTATTTGATGGCACTCGAGTATCCGGACGACGCCGAGCGCTGGATCGGGGTCTCCTGCAGCGCGTCGTCGCGGATGAGCCGCCCGGCGCCGGGCAAGGAAGAGGCGGATCGCGCCTCGAAGTGCGGCCCGGCGATCTGGACCGGCGGCAAGTATCCCAACACCGGCAGGATGCTGGAGATGAAGTGGCTCTACCGGCCGGACCCCGGCGCGCACGCCATCAACGTCATGTCGCTGATGAAAGACACCGAGGCCGCCGCCGCCCGGCTGCGCATCCATCATATCGCCGGGCGCCTGCCGGAACTCGATGCCGGCGGCATCCCGGCCGCGGCCCAGCGCCGGTTCGGCATGCTGACCGAGCGCACTTGCCCCTACCAGAGCGGCATTTTCAACCTGTTCAGCGCTTTTGCCGAGCAGCCCGGCGGGCCGCGGGGTAACACGGGCGCCGGCCGGCGCAGCCCGAACGCCGCGGCGGAAGCCTGCGAACGATTGCTGATGCTGGACGACGCCGCCAGCCATTATGCCGAGTACCTGCGGTTCGCCGGCCAGAACCTGCACACCATGGCCTGCCTCCAGTACCACGACCGCGATACCGCGCCCCAGTTCGTGACCGGCGACCCGCGCCTGCAATACAACCCCCAGGACGTGCTGGCGCGCGTGCTGCGGGCCAACGGCATCCGGTTCTTCGCCTCCGTCGAGTTCATGAACACCTACCGCCGCATGGACGGCCCGCAACAGCCCGAGTGGTTTTTCGCCGACCGCACCGGCGCCGGCGGCCCGGTCGGCCTCAGGGGCGCCGGGATCGGCGGCCTCAATTTTCTCCATCCCGACATCGAG
Organism: uncultured Verrucomicrobiota bacterium; assembly: GCA_964515705.1. GTDB lineage: Bacteria > Verrucomicrobiota > Kiritimatiellia > JAAZAB01 > JAAZAB01 > CAZEVX01. The sequence continues at coordinate 1,196 of CAZEVX010000001.1, forward strand.
CGCGACATGCTGGCCGTCGCCCGGCAACTGGCCGAGGCGTTCCAGGCGCAGCCCAACTTCCTCGGCCTCAACTGGACGGCCTACTTCGGCGGCGCCTGGCTGCCGAGCTGGCGCGCCTCCCTGACCGATCCCCTGGGACTGGGCTATGACGATTTCACCACCGCGCTCTTCGAACGGGAGACCGGCCTCCGGATTCCCGCCAGCGCCGCCGCGCCCGACCGCTTCGAGCGGCGCTACCAGTTCCTGACGTCGGCCGAGACCCGGCCGCGCTGGGTGGCCTGGCGCGCCGCGAAACTGGCCGGGTTCTTCCACAAGGTCCAGCGGACGCTGCGCGACGTGCGCCCGGACCTCGAGACCGTGGCCGGCTGTTATTTGTCGGTCAACCACATTCCGGAATGGAAGCAATCGGGACTGGCCTTGCGCGAGTATCTGCGGGGGTGGGGCTGGGACCCCGAGCTGTTCCGGCAGCCCGACGGCCTCTGGCTGATGCCCTGGCTGCACGCGAATGCCCGTTACTCGGGGGCGTTCGGCTGGCAGGGCAACCACGATCCCGAGTTCTACCGCCCGTTCGCCGGGTTCGACCGCCGCGCGCTGATGCTCTGCGTCGGCTGGATCGAAGTCGAGCGCATTGCCGCCAACTACCCCTACCGGCCCGGCTGGCCGCGGCCCTACCAGCAGACCATGCTGGGCCAGCAGCGCGAGGAAATGGCCCTCGAACCGTATACCCAGGCCCTGGTCGGGTTCGATCCCCAAATGGTCATGAACGGGTTTACCGACGTCTCGCCCTATATCGGCGTCGAACACGCCCAGCGCCAGTTCGCCCGCGTCCTGCGCCGGCTGCCGCAGGGGCGCTTCGAGCCGGCGCTCGGCACCGGGTTCGACTCGAACCTCGCCCTGCGCGCCCTGGCGGCGGAGGACGGCTATTATTTCTACGCCGTCAACCCCGGCTACTGGCCGATCCGCGGGACCGTGACGCTCGAGGGCGCCGCGCGCGTGACGGACCTGGTCGGCGGACGCGAGGTTCCGCTCAAGGACGGCGCGATGGCGGTGAGCCTGGAGCCGTTCGGCCTGGCCGCCTTCCGGGCGGAACGCGGCCAGGGGCAGGGGGCAAGAGGAAAGAAGGAAGAGGAAGGAGACGGGCAAAGCTCATCTGGCGTCCGGCGTCCGGCGTCCGGCGTCCGTCCCTCAGCCTCCGGCCCGACCCTCGTCGCCTGGACGACCGATCCGGTGCCGGACTCCGACCTGGCCCACCTGCGGAAGCTGCTGGACCAGGCCAAAACGGAGGCTGCCAGGCGGGACATCGCCGGATTCCTGGGCGCGGCGGATTACGGGCTCCTGACCAACGGCATCGGGACCGCCGAGCGCGCCCTGGCGGATCGGCGCTACGCGGCCGCCTGGGCGGCGCTGACCGATGCCGATTTCTGGACGGTCGTGGTTCAGAAGGCGCCGGACATGCAGTTCGCCGATATCCTGAAACCGCGCGCGATGACCGTCACGCGCGTGGGTAGCGGGCTGGCGCCGGAGGTGGACGGGCTGCTGAACGATCCCGTCTGGGGCCAGTACGCCAAGCCGGTGGATTATTTCGTCACGCGGGACAAAGCCTACGCCGCCTGGAAAACCTACGTGCGCGCGGTGCGCGTGCGCGACCGGTTGTTCGTGGCCTTCGATTGCCGGGACCCCGAGCCGGGCAAGGTCCGCGGCACGGCGCCCAAGGATGACGAGCGACGCATCTGGGAGGCGGCCGACGACCTGGTGGCGCTGATCGTGATGCCGGATGCCGAGCATTATTACCAGTTCGCCGTCGGCGCCGGCGGGGCGCGGTTCGATCAGCGCTGCTCGCTCAAGGGGCTGCGGGATTACGACTACGCGCCGGGCTGGACGTCGGCGGTGCGTGCCGGCCCCGACGGCTGGACCGCGGAACTGGAAATCGAGGCGGCGGACGCCTTTGGCAAGCCGATCGGCGCGTCGGGCACGGAATGGAAAATCAACTTCCACCGGGCGGTCCGGCTGAACCAGCAGCCGGTGTCCTCCTGGGTCTATTCGCCCGACTGGCACTCGATGGAGCACATGGGCACCCTGCGCTTCGTGGAGGCCGCGGAGAAGTGAACCCGGGCACAGGATCATCAGCACCCGGATGGCGCGGGCGCCCCCCGGCCAGGGCGGCGGAATGAACGGCGACCTTCGTTGGCATGTCTTGCGCGGCCGGGCGTCCCGGTTCCTGTCGCCCGCCGCGCAGGCGGAGGCCCGTTGGCGCGAGCGGCTGCTGCGGTCGGCCGGGCGGGCGCCGACCGGGACCGCGGGCCGCACGGAGGCCCGCCGGTGGCTGGCGCTCCACGCGCGCTGGTGGCAAACGCTCTGGGGCGACGAGCGGCGCGTGCTGGCCGGGTTCCGGCGAGCCGCCATGGGGATCGATCCCCAAGCGCCGCCCGCGGACCAGGCGCGGGCGCTGCTGGACTATTACCGGGCCCGTCCGTTCCCCGAACATGGCCCGCGTGCCGGCCGCCACTCGAGCCGACGCCTGGGGACGCTGCTGAAGGCCGCCGAGGCGGTCCGGGCGCATACCTTCACGTTCCTGGGATACCCGCCGTTCTGCACGGGATCCCGCATCGCCTGGAACGCCGACCCCTACGGCGACATCGAGTGGCCCACCTGCCTGCAGCGGCATTCGTCCCTGAAACTCCTGGCCGACGCCTATGCCGCCACGGGCCGCGAGCCTTTTGCGCGGGCGTTCCGCGACCAGTTTACGGACTGGGCGGCGCTAAATCCCCTCCAGCCCTGGACCCGGCGCGCGGTTGCCTGGAGCACGCTGAATGCCGCTGTCCGCGCTGCGCATTGGGCGGCCGCGCTTCCGGTTGTCTGCGCGGCCCGCGCCATGACCCCGGACGCCTGGCTGCTGGCGCTGTCGGCGCTGCGCCGCAACATGAATTTCCTGATGACGCACGCCAAGCCGCACGGCAACTGGTTGATCACCGAGAGCGTGGCGCTGTACCGCGCCGGCGTCCAATTCCACGAAATCCGGGACGCGGCCCGCTGGCGGCGCGAGGGCCGGCGCCGGCTCGAGCGCGAAATCATGCGCCAATTCCTGCCGGACGGCGCGCACGTCGAGTATTGCCCCGGGTACCATGCCGGCGCGCTGGACGGGTTTTACGCCGCCGCGCACGTCGCCCGGCGCTATCTCGGGACGTGGCCGTTCAGCGCCGCGCGGCGCGCGCGGCTGCGGCAGGCCTGCCGGTTCCTGGCCCTGACCGCGCTGCCCGACAGCTGTTCGGTCCCGCTCGGCGATTCAGGGCGCCGGTCCGTCATTCCCTGCCTCCGGCAGTGGCTCGAACTGAAGGACGATCCGCTCTTGCGTTTCGTGGCCACCCGGGGCCGGGAGGGCGCGCCGCCGGCGGTGCGCGACCTGCTGTTCCGCGCCAGCGGGCACGCCGTGCTGCGCGACGCCTGGCGGCGGACCCGGCGATTCCTGTTGTTCGACATGGCGCCCTACGCGCCCATCGGTTCCCACTCGCACCGGGACGGCCTGCAGGTGGTTGCCTGGGGATTCGGGCACGACCTGCTCGTGGACAGCGGCGTCTACCGCTACAGCGAGCCGCACCACACCGACTATGGCCAGACCCGGCGGCACAACACCGTCGAGGCCGACGGACGCTCCCAGGACAAGGTCCGCCCCGAGGTGATTGCCTGGCAATCGTCTCCGGACCTCTGCTACGCGGCCGGGATGGGAGCGTTCTGGCCCGGTATCCGGCATCTGCGCGAAATCGTCTTCCTGGACCGCACGGCCTGGCTGGTGCTCGACTTGCTGGCGTCCGGCGAGTCCCATGTCTACCGGCAATGGTGGCATTTCGGGCAGCCGCTGCTGGCGCCGGCGCGCCGGGATCGCGTCCGGACGCGCAATCTCGTCCTCGCGACACCGGCCGGCGCCGCGCCGGCGCTCAGCGAGGCCGACGCGGCCGTCGCCTACAATTGCCGCGCTCCGCGCCCGGCGGCTTGCGTAACCCGCGCAGGACGTGGTATCGTAGCGTTCGCCGCGTTGATCTACCCCGTCCCGGACGGAGACCGGCCGCCGGCCGCGAGCCTGGCGATCCAAGCCTGGCCCGCCGCGCCGGAGGCACCGTTCCGGGTGCGCGTGCGGCTGCCAGGCCGGGACTATGGCTTCACATGCTCCGGCGCCTGGCAACCCGGAGACCGCGTCCTGCGTCGTTGACCCCCGGTGCCATCCATCCCTCGGAAAGGACCTGCCATGCCGACCCGCCTGACAATTCCCGCCCGCGAGTTCGGCCCCGCCCCCTGGTGGGCCTGGCTCGGCGACCCGACCCCCGCGAGCATCGACCGCGATCTGCGGCGCTTCCTGGCGATGGAGATTTTTGAGGTCATCATCATCCCGCTCTACGGCCTGCAGCCAGCCTACCTCGGCCGCCGGTATCTCGACTTGTTTCGGCACGTCTGCCGGCGCTGCCGGCAATGGGGCATGGCCCTCTGGCTGTACGACGAGTTCAACTGGCCGAGCGGCACCTGCGCCGGGCGCGTGCTGCTCCAGCACCCGCAATTCCGCCAGCGGGTCATCCGCCTGGCGCGGCCGGCGGCGGCCGGCAGGCGCGGCGGCCGGTTGTCCTGGCGCGTGGCGGATCCCGACCGTTTCCAGCTGGCAGCCTATGGCGCCGCCTGGGCCAACCACGCCACGGGCTATCTCGATACCCTCAACCCGGAGGCCGTGCGCGCGTTTTTGGAAATGACCCACGAGGTCTACCGCCGGGAACTCGGCGAGTATTTCGGCACGGTGATCCGGGGGTTTTTCACCGACGAGCCGGTGACCGGTGGCGGCCTGGATTTCCCGTACACGCCGGGGCTGTTCGCGCGGTTCCGCCAAGCTTACGGCTACGACCTGCGGCCGCGCCTGGCCGCGCTGGTCGCGGACGCGCCGGACGCCGCGCGCGTGCGCCGCGATTACTGGAGCCTGGTGCGGGACCTGTTCCGCGACGCCTTTTTCCGGCCGTACGCCGCCTGGTGCGCGGCGCACGGGCTGCGCCTGACCGGCCACCTGCTGCACGAGGAGTCGCTGGGCATCCACGTCAGCCTGCACGGGGACCTGTCCGAGATGCTGGCCGAGATGCAGACGCCCGGGATCGATCTCCTGGGCGGGTTGACCAGCTACGATGCCGGCCCCCACGCCGCCCGCGACCTCACGGGCAAGCTGCTGGACAGCGTCGCCTGCTTCGCGGGGCGCGACCGCACGCTCTGCGAGGCGTTCGGCTGCATGCCGCACAGCAGCACGGCGCAGGCCTACAAGCGCGCCGCGGACTTCCTGTTCCACCACGGGTTGAGCATGATCAACGATAACCTCTTTCCCGACTCGCTCGCCGCCTTCCGCAAGTTCTGCGGCTGCCATGCCTTCCGCACGCCCTGGACGCGGCATTACCGCCTGCTGTCGCGCCATGTCCGGACCCTGTCGTGGCTCAACGCCGGGGCGCCCCTCGAGACGGGGGTCGGCGTCTACTGGCCCGGCGCCGATGCCCGCGCGCGCTATGCGCCGCCGCGGTCGGTCGAGCGCGGCCCGTTCTACTTCGATCCCGCCTGGCAGCGGACCCAGCAGGCGGTGGTCGAGGTCGTGCACGGACTGTCCCGCCGGCATTGGAATCATTACCTGGTATTCGACGCCGCTCTGCGCGCGGCGCGTCCCGCGCCGGGCGGGCTGCGCCTGCGGAAATTCGTCTGCCAGGCCCTCGTACTGCCAGAGATTCGGTTCCTGTCGGAACCCATTGCGGCGGCCCTGCGCCGGTTCGTGCAGGCCGGCGGGTTCCTGCTGTGCCTGGGGCAGGCCCCCGAGGTGCTCGATGCCGCCGGCCGCGCGCGGCCCGCGCACTGGCCTGCCGGCGGCCGCGTGCGCGTGCTGCGGGCTGGCCTTGACGAGGCGGCCGCCACGGTCGCGGACGCCCTGCGCGAACGGGGGCTCCGGCCGCCCGTGCCCCTGGCGGGGCCCGGCGCCTCGGACGTCATGGTCACGCGGCGGCGCACCCGCGCCGGCGACCTGGTGTTGATGAGCAATTTCGGCCCGCGCGCCGCGAACCTGCGCGCCGGGCTCGCCGGCGCCTGGCGCCGCCTCGATACCCTCTCCGGCGCGCTCGGCGACCCCGCGCCCACCGCGCTGCGGCTGCTGCCGAACGAGACGGCCGCCTTCCTGCGGTCCGGCCGCCGGGCGCGGCCGGCGCCCGCGCCCCGGCCGGGCCCGACGGTACGCCTGCGCGACACCTGGTCGCTGGACTTGCCCGGGGGGAACACGATCTCGCTGCCGCTGTCGTTGTATCTCGGCCCGGCGACCCGCCGCCCGCCGACGGCCGGCCGCGCCCGCGACTGGGCGCCGCCGCGCGCCGAGTTCCCGCCGCGGCCGCTGACCCCCGGCCGCGCCTACTGGCTGCGGCGCGAGTTGATCGTCACGCACCGGCCGGCGCGCCTCGACCTGATCGTCGACGGCGAAGACGCTTGCGACATCTACCTCAACCGGCGCCGGCTGCCGACCGCGCCGGGCGGCGCGCTCTGGGACGACGCCAACCGGCGCTGCGACCTGCGGCCGGCGCTCCGGCGCGGCCGGAACGAGCTGCTCGTGCGCTACACGCCGGCGCCCGTTCGCCGGTTTGTCTCCCGCATGGTGCCGCTCGACGACCTGGCGCTCTTCGTGCTGCGCGGCGACGTGCTCGCCGCCAGCCGCTTGGACCTGCCTGAGCTGGCGCCGACGTTCTCCGCCCTGCCGGGCACCGTGGACACCGGCCCGCTGCAGGAACGCGGGTACCCGCACCTGACGGGCGCCGCCGATTACCGGCAGACCGTCACGCTCCCGCGGCCCGGGCCGCGCGTGACGCTCGATATGGGCCGTCAGAACGACGCCTTCGATGTGACGGTCAACGGGCGCGCCGCCGGCGTGCTGCTGTGGCCGCCGTACCGGCTCGAGGTTGGCGCCCTGCTGAAGCCGGGCGCCAACCGCTTCCGGTTCCGGCTGGTGACGGCCCTGGGCGGAATCATCTCGCGCTACTATAAAAGCGTCGAGAAGGACAAGCCGCCGGTCGGCATGCTCGAGACCCCCGTGCTGCGCGCCTGGACGCCGGGCGGCCAGTAAGCCGCCGGCGCGGCCGCCCCCTGATCTGGAACTCAGGAACTCAGAAAAATACGATTTTCAGTAGTGTTCTAGTTCCATACAGGTCTTGTATCGCTTCTTCTTTCCTGAGTTCCAGATTGCCTTCCTCTTTCCTGAGTTCGGGTTCGCGTGATCGCCGCGTGCGAGACCACGCGTCTCACGGCCCGCCGTTCCGGCCTTGCGCGGCCCGGGCCCGGCGGCTATACTCCCCGGCATGGACCCCGTTGCCGCAACGCGTTTCGACGCCGCCGCCGCCACCTGGGACGAGGACCCCGCGCGGGTCCGGCTGGCCGCCGACGTCTTCCAGGCGCTCGTCGCGCGCGTGCCGCTCTCGACCAACATGGACGCGCTCGACTTCGGGTGCGGGACGGGCCTGCTGACGTTTGCCCTGGCGCCGCGGGTGCGGTCGGTGACCGCCGTGGACAGCTCGCGCGGCATGCTGGACGCGCTGCGCGCCAAGGCGGCGGCACAAGGGCTGTCCTGCGTGCGCCCCGTGCAGCTCGACCCCGACCATGGCGCCGTCATCACGGGCCGCTACGATCTCGTCGTCAGCAGCATGACGCTCCACCACATCCGGGATGTTTCCGGATTGCTGGGCCAGTTCCACGCCGTGCTGGCGCCGGGCGGGTGGCTGGGCCTGGCGGACCTGGACCCGGACGGCGGCCGCTTTCACGGCGACGCGCGCGGTGTGCACCACCACGGATTCGAGCGCGACGCCCTGCGCCAGGCGCTCCGCGCGGCGGGTTTTGCCGGCGGCGACGACACAACCGCCGCCGAACGGATCAAAAACGGCGCCGACGGCGTGCGGCGGCGCTTCACCGTGTTTCTGGCGGTGGCGCGTAAGCCGCCCATCCCGCCGCCATGACCCCACCGCGAGGAGTCCTTATGGCCTTTGCTCCCTGTGCCTACGAAGCGCCCGATTTCCGGACCCCGGCCCTGGCCGGTGCGCCCGACGTCGCCACCGCGCCGGTGACCGCGGACGGCGTGGCCCCGGACGGGTATCACGCCACGTCGATCTATCCCGAATACTTCAAGCTCGGCGGCCGCTGGGTGCTGGCCGAGGACAGCCGCATGGATTGCGTGGCCGTGCTGCGGACCGGGGCCGCGCCGGACATCCGCGAGTTCCGGCGTCTGCGCGTCGGGGACCCCGTGGCGCTCGGCCGGACGGAAGACGGGCGCGAGGGGATTTACGTGCACGCCGCCGGGTTCCGCGCCCCCCCGGGGCGCGACGAGGCTTTCGCCTTCCGCACCGGGCGCTCCCGCGAAACGGCCTACTCGCGGGACTACGATCGGCTCTACGACCTGCTGCGGTACGAGCGCGAGCACGGATACATCGTCTGGGTGCTCGGGCCGGCCGTGAGCTTCGACCACGACTGCCGCCGCGCGATGGCCGCGCTGGTGGACGGCGGCTACGTGCACGCGGTCCTGGCCGGCAACGCCATGGCCACCCACGACCTCGAGGCGGCGGTCCTGCGCACGGCGCTCGGGCAAGACATCTATACCCAGGCCCTGGTGCCCAACGGCCACTACCACCATCTCGACATCCTCAACCGGGCGCGCCGCGTCGGCAGCCTCGAGCGCTTCGCGGCCGAGGCCCCCGTGCGCGACGGGATTGTCGCCGCCTGTCTCCGGCGCGGCGTGCCGCTGGTGCTGGCCGGCTCGATCCGCGACGACGGCCCGCTGCCGCCGGTCTACGCCGACGTCTACGCCGCCCAGGACGCCATGCGGGCGCACTTGCGCCGGGCCACGACGGTCATTACCATCGCCACCCAGTTGCACTCGATCGCCGCCTGCAACATGACCCCGGCATACCGCGTCCTGCATGGCACGGTACGGCCGGTCTACATCTACTCGGTGGATATTTCCGAGTTCGCCGTCAACAAGCTGCGCGACCGCGGCACGCTCGAGGCCACCTCGATCGTCACCAACGTCCAGGACTTTCTCGTGAACGTGGAACGCAACCTGGCCGCCGGCTGCCCGGCGCCGTGAGCCGGGACGCCCGCCCATTGGCCCCCGGCTCCCTGGCGGCGCCGCGCCGCCGTCCCAAGGAGGGTCCGTCATGAACGCCGTGCCAACCGGTTCGCTCGCCGTGTTCCTGCTGGCCCAGGTGGTGGCGCTGACACTCTCCATCTTCATGTTCGTCGCCCTCTGGACGGTGTACGTCAAGGCGGGCCGGCCGGGCTGGGCGATCCTGGTCCCGTTCTACAACCTGTACGTCTTTTTGAAAATCGCCGGGAAACCCGGCTGGTGGCTGATCCTGCTGTGCCTCCCGTTGCTGAACCTGATCTTCGGGATCCTCGCCCTGGCGGGCCTGGCACAGAACTTCGGCAAGGGCGCCGGTTTCGTCGTGGGCCTGCTGTTCCTGCCGGTGATTTTTTACCCGATGCTCGCCTTCGGCAGCGCCGTCTACCAAGTCGCGGAGATCGCCTGAGGCGGGAGCGGCCGCCATGGCGCGGGCTTCCATCGTGATCGTCAACGACCGCATGCAACAAGGCTTCCGCTACGCCCTGACGGCGCCCGAGGGCCGTCAGTTCGACCCGCGCTTTACCCCCGACCTGACGCCGGCCGAGATGCTGGCCCTGGGCGTGTTCGGCGGGAAATACATGACCGATTGCCGGGCGGAGTTCCCGGCGTCGTGGTTCGCGCGCGCCAAGCTGTGCGCCGAGCGGCACGATCCCCGGCTGAACTGCTTCGGGGTCAACGCTTCGCTGCCGCTGGCGGTCTGGCGCGCCAAGGGCTGGATCTACGCGGAGGATCCCCGCGGCTGGTTCCAGTGGTATTGCCGCTATTACCGCGGGCGGCGCTGCCCCGACGACGCGCGCCAGATCCGCCGCTGGTTGGCGATGGCCCGGCACGTGCGCCAGGTACAGCGCCATTGCCGGCCCGGCGACCGTTCGTGCCGGCCGCGGCAACGCCAGTCCCTGCTGCAGTGGGCCTACGACAGCCGCCGGCTGTGAGCCCCGCGCGTCACGCCCCGTAGTACTTGCGGACCCATGGGGTCAGCAGGTCCTCGTCGACGCGCAGGATGCCGATTTCGCGCTCGGCGCTTTCGACGGAATCCGAGGCGTGGGCGGCGTTGACCATGATGTCGTGGCCGAACTCGCGGCGGACGGAGCCCGGCTGCGCCTTGTTGGGATCCGTCGAGCCCAGCAACCGCCGGATTTTATCGACCGCCTGCAGGCCGCCGTACACCAGCGCCAGGCACTTGTTGGGACCCTGTTTCTGCTTGTCTTCCGCGCGGCAGCTCGGCGGGTAACTGCCGGTCATAAACTTGACGAGCTGGTGGAACTGCTCGTCGCCCAGCAGCGGTCCGAGATGCTGTTCCAGCAGTCCCAGCGTTTCGGGCGGCAGGGCCACTCCGAACGCGGATTCCAGGCAGGCGCCCGCTTGCTCGGCAACCTTGCGTTTCATCTTCTCGCGCAGCACCTGCCGCACGGGCCGGTAAAACTCCTCAGCCTGCGCCACACTCATGCGGTGGACCTGGGCCGCCAGGATACGCAGGCCGGATCGCGAGAGCACGTCAATAATGTTCCCCGGCTTGGCGCTGGGGAACCGGAAATTGTCGGGCTTGATCAGGACCAGAGTCCGCTGCCACCCGGCTTCCTCCGGGGTGTTGTCCACCGTGGTTTTCAGGAACCCGCCGTCGGCCGCCGCATGCCGGCTCCAGAGCCGGAGAGCCGCACCGGCGGCCGCGGGCGTCGACCCGATCAGCACGGCCGGTTCGAAATACCGGACCTGCCGGTGTTCGTCGACGACGTAGTCGCCGAAGGTGTCCCGGATGGTTTCGCCGCCGCCCATGGTGACGGGCCCGGCTGTGTCGCGGACCTTGGCGACGGCCTCGTCGCCTTCCAGCAGGATCATGAGCACGCGACGGCGACGGCCGTTCACGGGATTGGGCGCATAGGACGTCCGCACGTAGTCGGCCAGCAGCCGCCGGATCTCCGGGTCGCCCGTGTCGTCCGCGTCCACGAGCTGCGCATACGCGTTCACCAGGTCGGCCCCGGGCGCGAACATGCGCGCGGCCACGAGGTCGAGCCCCGTGCGGCTGATGAATCGCCCGATCACGCCGCCCGTCCGCGACTTGGCGAGGGTATAAGGATTGATGAGCACGTATGCCAGTTCCATCGCCATGACAGGCCTCCCGGACAGCGGGTCTCGCGGGAGCGTCGGGCCGTCGTCCGGCCGTACGCCCCGTGGAAACTCTACCCGTCTTGCCGGCTCGCGGCAAGCCCTAAACGCGCCGCCGGCCGCGTGCGGTGCGGAACAGCCGGGCCCGCCGCCGTTGCGATCCGTTCGGCGCTGCGGTACACTCCGGTCCATGGCCCATCCGCCGCCAGATCGCGCGGCCCGCACTCAAGCCGCGCTCGCCATGACCCTCATGGGCCGGCTCGAGACCGACGTCGGCGCCGGGCAGCCGCTTGACCGCCTGTTGCAGCACTGGTTTCGCCAGCACCCGGAACTGGGGTCGCGGGATCGCCGGTTCTTCGGCGCCCTCGCGTTTTCTTGGTTCCGTTGGCGCGGCTGGCTGCATCCTCCCGCGCCACCGGCCTATGCCTTGGCCTACGCCCTGGACGCGCTGACCCCCCACCCGGCGGCAACCCTTCTCGCCGCCGGCCGGCCGGCGGCCCCGGCCGGCCTCCTGTCCCTGCACGACAAGGCCCAGGTGGTGGGCCGCTGGCTGGCGAGTGCGCCGCCGCCCGCGGCCGACCTCGTTCCGGCATGGGTTCCCGCGAGCCTGGCCGTGCCGCCTGGCGCGGATTCCGCAGCGCATGTCGCGGCCTGTCTCGCGGCCTTCCAGGAAAGGCCCCCGGTCTGGCTGCGAGCGGATCGCGGGGCGCCGGCCGATCCGGACACGCTGGCTGCGCGGGTCGGCGCGCCGTTGGCGGCCCACGAACGGCTGCCAGGCGCCTTTCGCGCCATGGCCGCCGCCGTGGACGAACGCCGGGCGGCCGCGGCTGGCTGCCGCATTCAGGACTTGGCCTCCCAATGCGTGGGATGGATGTGCGATCCCAAGCCCGGGGAGGACTGGTGGGACGTGTGCGCTGGCGCCGGCGGTAAAAGCTTGCACCTGGCCGACCGTATGCTTGGACGCGGCCGGGTGCTGGCCACCGATATCCGACCCGGCATCCTGGCGGCCCTGGAACGCCGGCGCTCGGCCGTCGCCGTGATCCAGCCCCGCCTATGGGACGGCGCGCGGGATCCCGAACCGAACCGCCTGTTCGATGGCACGCTGGTGGACGCTCCCTGTTCCGGCATCGGCACCTGGGCGCGCAACCCGGATGCCCGCTGGCGCACCCCGGCCGAGAAGCTGCCGACCTGGCCGCACCGCCAGTTGGACCTCCTGATCGCGGCCGCTCAAAAAACAAGGCCCGGCGGCCGGCTCGTGTATGCCGTGTGCACCTTGACGGCGATGGAGACAACGGGTGTCATGACGGCGTTCTTGCGGCGGTATTCCACGTTCTACCCAGACCCCGTAGCCCACCCCCTGACAGCAGAACCGACGGCGGGATCGGTTTGGATCTGGCCGGGCGCCCATGCCTGCAATGGCATGTTCGTGGCGCGGATGCGCCGCCGGGACAGCGGGACGTGACGCGCTCGCGGTCCGATCGCAGTTGTGCGCGGGGGCGCGGTAGACGGTTCCCCGGCAGGGTGCGCCGACGTCGGCAGACCCGCCCTACATCCTGGCCATCGCTTCTTCCAGGGCGCGATCCAGCGCGGCCAGGCCGCGCTCGCGCTCGAACCGGTTGACCGCCAGGTTTCGCCCATTCGCCCCCAGGCGTTCCCGTAGGCACGGATCGTTCAGCAGCAGCCGGATGCCGGCTTCCATCCGTTCGGCCGTGTCGGCCAGAAGGATCGCGTCCCCGCCCCCTGCCATCAGGCCCTCCGCCCCCAGCGAGGTCGATACCACCGGGATGCCGGAGGCCAAGGCCTCGAGAATCTTGGCGCGGAAGCCGGACCCCATCCGAATCGGGCAGATGAAGATCGCGCCCGCCCCCAGGTAGGGCCGCAAGTCCGCGACCTCGCCGGTCACCACGATGCGCGGATCGCGCCGGCCAAGCTCGACGATCGCGGACGTCGCGCCGCGGCCAACGACATAAAAGCGCAGCGCCGGATAGTCGGCCCGTAGCCGCCTCCAGGCCGTGCGCGCGAACCAGCGCACAGCGTCGCGGTTGGTCTCGTTGTAGTAATAGCCAACAAACACCAGGCTCGGCTCGCGGCGATCGCCGGCGTCCGAACGCGGGGCGAAATAGGCCGTGTCTACCCCGTGCGGCACTACGGTGATCCGCAGGTCGGGCGCCTCCTTGAGCAGCACGCTCTGTTCCTGCGCCGTCAGCACCAGGATGTGATCCATGGCGCGGTACATGGCAAACTCGAAGACGCGCACCCCGTGAATCCCGATCCGTTTCAGCAGGCCCGGCAGCGATTTGCCGTGGAACCGGATCGCCGTCGCGTACAGCTTGGTGCAGCACTCGTGACAGGACACGATGCGGCGCACGGCCGGCAGGTACGGGTTGCAAAACAGATACTGGCCCATGACGCTAAATTCGGCAATCGCCACGTGGCATGCCGCGCGATCCACCAGCGCCCCAACGCGCCGCATCATCTCTGGCGTAAAGGCGTCATGAAACGGCGACGGCCGCGCGGAGACGACATGACGCGCCAGACGGCGCGGCAGCGACTCCGCGGCCGGCGCCGGCACAAGCTCCAACTCGCGCACCAGCGGCCGCAGCGCTTCCGCGAAGGGCGCTTCCTCGGGCTCCACGAACGACAGGACGCGAACCTCGTGCCCGCGGTCAACCAGGTGCCGGATCCGATTATAGACGATGATCGACCCGCTGATGCCGCGAGGTTGTGGAAGCACTTTGGAAAGAATGACGATCTTCATCCCGTGACGTCCGAGCGGCCAATGCCGGCGCGCGACATCAGGTTTGCATATCGGGAGGATTTTGCAAGAATCTCCACGCCTGTCACCGCTCCCGTATATCCATGAACGACACCATAGCCGCTATCGCCACCTCGCCCGGTCCGGCCGGCATTGCCGTGATCCGCGTGTCCGGGCCAGACAGTCTCGCCATTGCCGATCGTGTCTTTTCCGGATCCGGTCTTCCGCTCTCGCGTCGCCCACCGGGCACCTTCGTGTATGGCCATATCACCGGCGGCGGCCGCAGGATCGACGAGGTCATTGTGCTGGTCATGCGCGGACCGCACAGCTACACCGGCGAAGACGTCGTCGAAATCCAAGGGCATGGCGGCGCCCTGCTTCCCGCCCGTCTGCTCGAGACCGTGATCGCGGCCGGCGCCAGACTTGCCGATCCGGGCGAATTCACGAAACGGGCGTTTCTCAACGGCCGCCTCGACCTCGTTCAAGCCGAAGCCGTTATGGATCTTATACACGCCCAGTCGGAACGCAGCGCCAATGCTGCCATGGAACAATTGCGCGGGATCTTAAGCCGTTCGTATCAAAATATTTATGACGATCTCCTCCGGATTTGCGCCGAGGCGGAATCGACGCTCGATTTTTCTGATGATGATCCAACTCCGGAATGGATCCCCTCGGTTATTCATGATCTCCGTGATATTCAATCTCGGATCCAGGCATTGCTTCAAACGGCCCGGGAAGGCCATGTGCTGCGAGATGGATTATCCGTCGTCATCTCCGGGAAGCCCAATGTTGGCAAATCCACTCTCTTCAATGCGCTGTTGGGAAAAAACCGCGCTATCGTTTCTCCGATTCCAGGAACTACCCGCGACACGATTGAAGAATCATTGGTTATTGGCGGGATGCCATTGAGACTAATAGATACCGCCGGTCTGCGATCATCGGATTGCGAAGTAGAGCGGGAGGGCGTAAATCGCGCTTACGAATGCATTGCCTCTGCAGATTTTCATATCCATGTCATTGACATATCCAAAGCATTTGACAACAAAGACATACAACGTCTTTCATCCGTCAATGAATCGAATTGTTTGATCGTGTTGAACAAGATTGATTTAGGGATAAATGCAGATATCAAAATACCTTGTAAATACAAACGTGTTGTTGCTCAATTGATTTACAACCAAGGAATAACAGAAATACTCGAGGAAATTCGGCGTTTTGCGAACAATTTCGTTCGCGGCGAACCACACGCTGTCATCTCGTCGCGTCACAAATGTATTCTTCAAGAATCTTTAAACAATCTAATTTTATCTGTTGATTTATTAAACTCAAATTGCGAAGACATGATTTTTCCTGCTGTCTCTCACATTAGATTAGCAGCTGACTCCATCGGGAAAATAATTGGAAAAGTTTATACGGAAGATCTTCTTGAATCGATTTTTTCTAAATTTTGTATTGGAAAATAAAACTTATATGCCTACAAGATACGATGTGATTGTAATCGGCGGCGGTCATGCCGGATGCGAGGCGGCTCTCGTTTCATCAAGAATGGGCATGAACACATTGATGGTTACACTAAATAAAAAATCTGTTGCCAGAATGTCATGTAATCCATCTGTTGGCGGAATCGGAAAATCACATCTCGTATGTGAACTGTCTGGTCTTGGAGGCGAACTGCCAATCAATACTGACTATACTGGAATCCAATTTAGAACATTGAACACCAGAAAGGGACCTGCCGTTCAAGCATTTCGTGTTCAATGTGACAAAAATCTGTATTCTTCCAGAATGTTGTCCGTTTTGGAAAACACAAAAAATTTGATTATAATCGAAGATGTTGTCGCTACTATCGTCATTAACAACGGGACAGCAATAGGCATTCAAACAAAAAATAATCATTATTTTGGGAATAGCATCGTATTAACAACAGGTACTTTTTTAAATGGGACGATTCGCATAGGATCAAAAAGTTATCCGGCAGGAAGATTTGGCGAATTGTCTTATTCTGATCTCAGTGATTCGCTTGCAAGGAATGGAATCCGTCTAAACAGATTTAAGACCGGTACTCCTCCAAGAATAAAGAAAGAGTCTATCAACTATGCAAAGATGGAATGCCAGCCCGGCGATATCTTGCCGAATTTTTTTTCCAGGACCGCTCGTATTGACAATAAAATGTTCCACGTGGAACATGTATGTCCTGATATATCATGGAAACTAAAAATGTTCCACGTGGAACAATTCGCCGAACTCATGAGGCCATGGACACCAGGAACAGACCAATTGTCATGTTACCTTACACATACAAATCAATGTGTCCACGACTGTGTTCGACGTAATTTGCATGCAAGTTCAATGTACGGCGGCTATATTACCAGTACGGGCGTCAGATATTGCCCTTCTCTAGAAGATAAGGTTGTTAAATTTCCCGATCGTCCTGCTCATCACGTTTTTATTGAGCCGGAAGGAAGACTGTCTGACGTTGTTTATCCCAATGGAATTTCTAATAGTTTACCAGAACATATCCAAGACGAGTTTATAAGATTTATTCCTGGTTTAGAAAATGCTATTATATCCAGGTGTGGATATGCGATTGAATATGATTATGCTGATCCCACGCAACTTGATCACACCATGCAATGTAAAATCATAAAAAACCTGTTTTTTGCTGGACAAATTAATGGGACAACCGGATACGAGGAGGCCGCCGCGCAGGGATTTGTTGCCGGCGTCAATGCCGTCTTAAAGTGCCGTGGAGAACAGGCGCTTATTATTGGCAGAGAGGACGGGTATATTGGTGTTCTGATAGATGACCTGGTGACAAAAGGAGTAGACGAACCATATCGAATGTTCACTTCCAGGTCAGAACACAGATTGACATTACGTCAAGATAATGCCGAATACAGAATGCTTGAATATGCGAAACGCATAGGAATAATAAACAAGACTCATATCGATGATATTCAATCGATTCAGCAGCAGGTAGAAAATGAATTAAAACGTTTAAAAACAATACGTTTTCAAGATACTTCTTTGATTCAGTTGCTAAAAAGGCCTGGATTCAGATATTATGATCTTCCTTATCGAGAAGATTTATCTGAAGAGGCAATACAACAAGTAGAAGTTTCCGCAAAATATGATGGTTTTATTGAAAGAGAACATCAACATATACAAAAACTGAAATCTCTAGAAAACATTCAAATACCTGAATTTTTTGATTTTGGTTCCATTGTGTCGATGAGATACGAATCACGTATAAAACTTGATCGTATCAAGCCGCGAACACTTGGCCAGGCTTCCAGAATTCCTGGTGTAAATCCCGCTGATATTTCTATATTATTGGTTGCCAT
Organism: uncultured Verrucomicrobiota bacterium; assembly: GCA_964515705.1. Classification (GTDB taxonomy): domain Bacteria; phylum Verrucomicrobiota; class Kiritimatiellia; order JAAZAB01; family JAAZAB01; genus CAZEVX01. The sequence continues at coordinate 18,549 of CAZEVX010000001.1, forward strand.
CAAATATTCGGAAAGAAAAACCGGGACAAAATTATGATAATGCCATTTTATACGCCTTGTTATAACTTTCTATAAGTTGCTTCCAATCAAACTGTTCTGCCAGATCTATTGCTTTGAATCTTTGCGTTATACGATCGCGAAGTTCCATGTGTGCAAATTTCATCAGGCACTCCGTGAGTTCGTCTGCTGATGTATTAAACGATGTTGTTTTGCGATGAATCACTGATAATCCGCTCTGTTCGCAATCTGGGTTCTTTGACAGAATAAAATTGCCGAATCCCGACAAATCGGATGTGACCGCCGGAATGCCGCGTGCAAGGCATTCCAATGGGGTATATCCCCAAGGCTCGTAATAGCTGGGAAACAACCCGAGATGGCATCCGCGAACGAACTGGTCATAATCCATGCCGAACAACGGGCTCGTTGTTGTTATAAAGTCTGGATGATAAACGACTTTTACGGGATCGTCCGGGTTGTTTACAAGATTGGTTGCGCGCAATTGACCTAGCACTTCGTCACTACCCTGATCGGTCAAATCATGGGTTACGATCATCGGTAACCGCGATGACCGACAGGCCTGGATAGTCCGGCGCAGACGTAGTCGCCAGTAATCATCCACCAGCGCGTTGATATCTGGAAATTTCCCCATGGCAGCCGCATGAAACAGGCGGTCGCCGACCTGCTGTTGAACGGCCCTACACGTCTGATGCAGTTCCTCGGTCATTGCCTTGTTGTTCAGCACCTCGGCGATCAAGGATCGAAATGGCTTTTTCGAAATGAGAAAGAACACGACGGTCAGACCCCGGGGTTCTAGTTTGAGACGGTAATTCAAGCGCGCCAAGGCTTCGATGGTGAGGTCAAAGCCCTTGTTGCGGTATTCGTAGCGGCCGGACGTAAAGAAATAGAGCGTGCGGTCGAGATGGAAGCTATAGCTGGGGAAAAAATGGCTGATCACGAACCGGTGGATTCGTTCCTTGTGTACCTTGTGCAGGTTCTCGGATTCGTGCCGGGCGATGAACCGTTCGATATTCAGCCCATTCGGGAGCACGAGATCCGGCATGCGTCCTAGAAGATACCGGCATTCGGTCGCTGTCACATTGCTGACGGTTGTAAAGATGGTCGCCCCGTGTGTTGCGGCGCGTTCCAGTTGCACGCGGGACTCGATGTGGAATCGGCGTGCTTCCTGCTGCCAGTCGAGGACCGACAGCCGGTCGTAGAATCCGGGGTCGGAAACGGCCAGATATCGGCCAAGCAGGGTGGCATGGGTGGTAAAGACGATCGGTAGCGGCACGCGGTTGTGGCGGATCTCGGGAATCGCGGCAGCGCCCATCCACTCGTGAAAATGGGCGACAACTGGGAAAGGCGGTGGCGCTGGCTGGTACAGGACGCGGAACAACTCGCTGACCAGGAACCCGAAGGCTAGGACCTGGTCGAGTTCCCCGTCGTTGGCAGGCACGCTGATGCGGTGGTGGTCCCAGTAGAAGTATTTGATTTCGTGTAGCTTAGGCATGAGACTACGCGGGTCGAGCAGCACGACGCGCGGCCGGCCGGTGACCAGCCAGCGCCCATGGTACGCCTGGAGTCCCAGCCGGCGCAGCGTGTCCAAGGCACCGGCGAGCGCCGGTGGCGCGTCCTCGGCATCGAACTCGATGGCAGCGGTGGCCGCGTTATAGGGACCGATCAGGCAATAGCGCTCCCGCCAGTGATCGAGCATGCTGGGAATCTTGGAGCGGATCACGGTATAGATGCCGCCGAGCTGTTGACAGACTTCCCAGGCAATTTCGAATAGCCAAGGACGCGGCGCCGCGGGCGCAGCCGGGGACACAGGATTCACGGCCGACATGGGCATATCTCCTGCAAGGACGCTCTGGCGCCGCCACCGACGTTGGCGGCGTGCCGGCAATGTTGCCCGGCGATTCTATCGCGATCCGGCGGACTGGGCCAGCAAAAGATATTTCGCTTGCCACACGCGGCAGCCGCTCCCTATGGTGAGTCGGTGGACCACCGAGGTGTGGATTTGCCGAGGCCAACCTTTGGCGCGCGATCGGAAAGGCCGCCCGTGAACTCCGCGTTTTTCGACAAGCTGATCGACCGTCTGGACAAGCTGGACCCCGAAAGCCTGCAGTTGCAGTTCCTGCGGTTGACCCGCGAAAAGGGCCTGCTGGAAGCCGTCTTCAACGCCTTGCACGAGGGGATCGTCGTGCTCGACGGCGGCGGGCTGCTGACCTACGCCAACCAGGCCGCCAGCCAATTGCTCGGCTTGCCGCCGACGGCCGTGAACCAACCGATGGCCCGCATCCTGAAAGACATTGACTGGGAACAGATCCTGCATCTCGACCAGCCAGACCGCTCGGAACTGATCAGTCGCGAGCTGGAGGTGACCTATCCGGCGCGCCGCATCCTGCATCTCTACGCCATGCCGATGGACTTGGGAGCCGGGCAGCGCCGAGGCGCCGTGGTAATTCTCCGCGACATCACCGGCGAGCGCGAGCAGGCCCGGCGCGTGCTGACCTCCGAGCGCCTGACCGCCCTGATGGTACTGGCGGCCGGCGTGGCGCACGAGATCGGGAACCCGCTCAATTCCCTGGACATTCACCTGCAGTTGGTCGAGCGCGAGTTGCGCGGCCTGCCGGACCCGGCCGGCGCGAGCTGCCTGGCGCTCGCGGCCACGGCGCGCAAGGAAGTCAAGCGCCTGAACCTGATCGTGACCCAGTTCCTCAACGCCATTCGCCCTTCCCAGCCGCGGCGGGAACCGACGGCCGTGGACGACCTGGTGCGCGAAACCGTGGCCTTCATGAAGCACGAGATCGAGAACCGCGACGTCCTTGTGCGGGTGGAATGCCCGGACCCGGTCCCGCGCCTCTCGCTCGATCCCAACCAGATCAAACAGGTGTGCTTCAACATCATCAAGAACGCCCTGCGGGCCATGACCCGCGGCGGCATGCTGACGATCACGGTCTTCAGCAACGACCAAGCACTCGGCGTCCGTTTCAAGGATACGGGGCGCGGGTTTGCGCCCGAGGACCTGGCCCGGCTCTTCGAGCCGTTTCGCTCGTCGAACGTCGGCGGGACCGGCCTGGGGCTGATGCTTGTGCAGCGGATCGTCCAAGACCACGGGGGGCGGATCGAGGTCCACAGCCAGCCCGGCAGCGGAACCACGGTGACGATGCTGCTGCCGCTCGATACTCGCCGCGTCCGTTTGCTCAAGGCGCCTCGGCCGACGCGCAGCCGCCGGCCGCGGCCGCGGACCGCCCCCGGAGAGCCCGTCCCATGACGCGCCGCCCCATAATTCTGATCGTCGAGGACGAGAAAAACACGCGCGAGGGTCTGGAGCGCGCCCTGCGCCGCGACTACCAGACGCTCGCGGCGGACAGCGCCGAACACGCCCTGCGACTGCTGGACGAAACCCCCGTCGACGCGCTCCTGACCGACCTGCGGTTGCCGGGCATGGACGGGCTGGCGCTGGTCAAGCGCGCCCTGGCGCGCGACAGCCAGCCGCTTTGCATCGTGTTGACCGCCTACGGCAGCATTGAATCGGCGGTGGAGGCGATGAAGGCCGGGGCCTATGAATTCCTGACCAAGCCCGTCAATCTCGACCAACTGGAGTTAATCCTGGCGCGTGGGCTGCGTACGCGGCAGCTGGAATCGGAAAACCGCACCTTGCGATCGCAGCTCGACCGGCAATTCGGCCTGGAAACGATGACCGGACGGTCGCCGGCCATGGAATCGCTGTTCCGCATGATCCGGCAGGTCGCGCCCTCGCGCGCCACGGTTCTGATCCAGGGCGAGAGCGGCACCGGCAAGGAACTGGTGGCGCATGCGATCCACGGCCTCAGCCCGCGGGCGCGCGGGCCGTTCGTCGCGGTCCACTGCGCCGCGCTGCCGGCCACCCTGCTCGAAAGCGAGCTTTTCGGCCACGAAAAAGGCGCCTTCACGGGCGCCACCGAACGCCGGCGCGGGCGCTTCGAACTCGCCGAGGGCGGCACCCTGTTGCTCGACGAAATCTCCGAGATCGCGCCCGCCCTGCAAGTCAAGCTGCTGCGCGTCCTAGAAGAACGGACGTTCGAGCGGGTTGGCGGCCAGCAGACGCTGGAGACCGATATCCGCCTGATCACCGCCACCAACCGCGACCTCGAACGATTGGCGCGCGAGGACCGTTTCCGGCAGGATCTCTTCTTCCGACTGAATGTCGTGATGCTGACCGTGCCGCCGTTGCGCGAGCGGACGGGCGATATTCCGCTGCTTGTCCGGCGCTTCATCGATGAGTTCGCGCGCGACAACGACAAACCAATCCGCGAAATCGCCCCCGACGCCCTCGACGCGCTGGCAGCCTATGCCTGGCCGGGCAATGTCCGCGAACTGCGCAACGTCGTCGAGCGCATGATCGTCCTCTCGTCCGCGTCGCGGCTGACGCTCCAGGATTTGCCGCCGGCCATCCGCGGTCAGCCGGCGCCGTCCTCCTCCGCCTTCCACGCCGCACCGGCTGGGTCGCTGCGCGAGGCCCACCGCCAGATGGTGGTGGCCGCGCTCGACGCCTGCGGTGGCAGTCGCACGCGCGCGGCCGCACGCCTGGGCATCAGCCGCCGGACACTGCACCGCAAGCTGCACGAGTACGGGCTGCCGCTGCGCCATCCGCGCGCCGCGCTCGGGACGCCCGGGGCGCCCGCGGCGCCGGTTTGACGCGGGCCAATCCGCCCGCGCGGCTCACTTGGAGAACGGCTTACGCTCCGCGACCAACCCCATTAGGATGCGCGGCGATGGCGATCCCGATCTGGCCCGTGCTGCGTCGGTACGCCGCCGATCACCTGCGCCGGATCGCGCTGCCGCTCGGCGGCATCGGGACCGGGACGGTCTCGCTGGGCGGCCGCGGCGACCTGCGCGACTGGGAAGTCATGAACCGGCCGGCCAAGGGATTTGTTCCCAGGCTCCACGGCCGCGTGGGCCCGTTCTTCGCGCTCTACGCGCGCGCCGCCGGAGGGCGCGCCGCGGCCCGCGTTCTCGAAGGGCCGCTGGACACCGAATGCTACGAAGGCAGCAACGGCGTCCCGGGCGTCAACCACGGCCTGCCGCGGTTCCGCCGCGCCACCTTCGCGGCCGCTTACCCGCTGGGCCAGGTGTGTCTTTCGGATCCGGCCGTCCCGTTGCGCGTCACGCTGCAGGCCTTCAATCCCCTGGTGCCCTGCGATCTGGAGGCCAGCAGCTGGCCGGCGGCCGTGCTGCGCGTCGGCCTGCACAACCCGTCGCGCGCGCCGGTGGCGGCAGCCGTCTGCGGGTCGCTGCCCAACTTCATCGGGCAGGACGGCGGGCCGATTGCCCCCGGGATGGACCGCAACCGCAACCTCCGGCGCGCCGGCCCGGGGCTGCGCGGCATCCTGATGGTCTCGCGCGGGCTCGAGCCGGCCTGCGAACAGAACGGCACGCTGGCCCTTGCCACCACGGCCCGCGGGCCGGTCACCCATCGGCTCGCCTGGCGCGACCGCGGATGGGGCTCGGCCCTGCTCGATTTCTGGGACGACTTCGCGGCCGACGGCCGGCTCGAACCGCGCCCATTTTCCGCCCGGGCCGCGACGGCGATGGCCTCGCTGGCGGTCTCCCTGGTCGTTCCGCCGCGCGGTACCCGGGCCGTGGTCTTTCTGATCACATGGCATTTTCCAAACAGGTATTCCTGGACTCGCAAGGCCAAGGACGCCGGGCCCGGCCGCGGCATCACCCGCCGGTCCGACTGGATTGGCAACCACTACACCACGCGGTTCCGGGACGCCTGGGATGTTGCCGCGCGGCTGGCGCCACGGCTCCCGGGACTCGAGCGGCGCACGCTGGTCTTCGTGTCATCGTTCTGCCGGCAGGATCTGCCGGCCGAGGTCAAGGAAGCCACGCTCTTCAACCTGTCTACGCTCCGCTCGCAGACCTGTTTCCGCACGCCGGACGGCCGCTTCTTCGGCTTCGAGGGCTGCGGCGATCACCAGGGCTGCTGTCTCGGCTCGTGCACGCACGTCTGGAACTACGAGCAAGCCGTCCCGTTCCTTTTCGGAGGGCTGGCGCGGAGCATGCGCGAGGTCGAGTTCCGGCACGCCACCGACCGCCGGGGCTTGATGTCGTTCCGCGTCCATTTGCCCCTGCGCCGCGCGCGCGAGTTCGGCAAGGCGGCCGCCGACGGCCAAATGGGCTGCCTGCTGAAACTTTACCGCGACTGGCAATTGTCGGGGGACGACGCCTGGCTCCGGCGGCTATGGCCGGCGGCGCGCCGCGCGCTGGCCTTCTGCTGGACGCCCGGCGGCTGGGACGCCGATGCCGACGGCGTCATGGAGGGATGCCAGCACAACACCATGGACGTCGAATATTACGGGCCGAACCCCCAGATGCAGGGCTGGTACCTGGGGGCGCTGCGCGCGGCGGAGGAGATCGCCGGTTATCTCGGCGAGGCCGCCTTTGCTGACCGCTGCCGCCGGCTCTTCGAGCGCGGGCGCGCCTGGATGGACGCGCACCTGTTCAACGGCGCCTACTACGAGCAGCGCGTGCAATCGCCGGGGCGGCACGCCGTGGCGGCAGGCCTGCGCCTGCACACGGGCGCCCGCGTCCGCGGGACCCCCGCATACCAGCTCGGTGCCGGCTGCCTGGTAGACCAGCTCGCTGGCCAAGTCCTGGCTCACGTCTGCGGGTTGGGGTACCTCCACGACCCGCGGCACGTTCGGCGCACGTTGCGCAGTATCTGGCACCGCAACCGCCGCGCCTCCCTGCACGCCCACTTCAACTGCATGCGCTCCTACGCGCTCGGGGACGAGGCCGCTCTGCTGATGGCCGCCTATCCCAAGACGCGGCCCGCCAATCCGTTCCCGTATTTCACCGAAGTCATGACCGGCTTCGAGTACACGGCGGCCGTCGGCATGCTCTACGAGGGGTTGATTCCACGGGGCCTGCAAGTCATCCGCGACGTGCGCGCCCGTTACGACGGCCGTAAGCGCAACCCGTTCGACGAGGCCGAATGCGGGCACCACTACGCCCGCGCCATGATTGCCTGGGCCGCGCTCCTCGCCCTTGCGGGATTCCAGTACTCGGCGGTCAGCCGACGCCTGGCTTTGTCGGCCTGGAGCGGGACCCGGTTCTGGTCCACCGGCTACGCCTGGGGTGAGGTTTGCCAGACTCCCGCGCCGGGTGGCGCGCGACGGCTCGTTTTGCGCGTCCTCGGCGGAGTCCTGCCGCTGCGGGCGCTCGAGATCGCCAGGCTGGGCCGCGTCGTCTGGCCGCGCACCCGGCGGCTCCGCGCCGGCGCGCGCGTCTCGGTCACCGTCCGCCCCGCTCCGCGGGCAAGCACCGCGGGACTCAGCGAGCCAGGGACGACGGGCATTCCAGCCCGTGGGTCTCCATCAGCACGGCGTCGGCCAGCAGCGTGCGCGCCGGGCCGTCGGCCGCCAGGCAGCCGCCGTCCAGCACCAGCACCCGCGCGCACAGGGCCAGCACCAGTTCCAGGTCGTGCGTGATCAGGAGCTTGGCCTGGGGCAGCGCCCGGAGCTGGGCGATGACCTCGCGCCGCGCGCGCGGGTCTAGGAAAGCCGTCGGCTCGTCCAGCACCAGCAGGCGCGGCTGCATGATCAGGATGCCCGCCAGCGTGGCCAGGCGCTTTTGGCCGGCTGACAGATGCCCCGGAAAGCGGGACGCCGTGTCGGCGATCCCCAGCGCGCGCAGCCAGTGCTCCGCCTCGGCGCGCACCCGGTCGGGCGGCGCGCCGGCGGCCAGCGGTCCGAAACAGACGTCGTCCAGCACGGTGGGCATGATCAACTGGTCGTCGGGATTCGTGAACCCGAACCCGATCTCCGCGCGCATCCCGGCCCAGTCGCGCGGGCCAACCGGCCGGCCGCGCCAGCGGAGGGTTCCTGCGGTTGGCGTGAGCCAGCCGGCGAGCACCATGGCCAGGGTCGTTTTACCGGAGCCGTTCGGCCCAACCAACCCGACGGTCTCGCCCTCGGCAATCGCGGCGCTCACGCCGCGCAGCGCCGGCGTGCCGTCGGGATACCGAAAGGCCATGGACTCCATTTCCAGCATCGCCCGCATGGTGTTGTTCCATGGCGTGGTTGTCGCGCTACACGATCAGGTGTCCGACCCAGTCGGTCACCGGCGCGAAGCGCGCCGCCAGACAGAAGGCGCTGCCGCCCAGCAGGAGCGCCGTGTCGCGCGCGCGCCAGGCCGGGGACGGCAGACAGGGAAACTCTCCGCGGAAGCCGCGCTGTTCCAGCGCCCAGGCAATGCGTTCGGCGCGTTCCCAGGCCCGTGTGACCAGCAGGCTCAGCAGGCGGCCGGCCGTGCCGAGCCGCGGCAGCGCGCGCCGCGGTTCGCGCAGCCGCCGCGCCAGCGACATCCGGGCGCCTTCGTCAACCATCTCGAACAGGTACCGGTAGAGGAGCTGCAGCTGGTTGACGAACGCCGCCGGCACGCGCAGGCGCCGCAAGCCCTGCAGCAGCCCGGCCATCGAGGTCGTGGCCACCAGCACCAGCGCCATGCCGGTGCACAGCAGGAACCGCAGGGCGATCGAGGCCAGCGAGAGCCAGCCGGCCGGCACCTCCCAATCGCCCAGCCGCAGGCCGGGGGCGCGGTCCAGGAGCGGATTGAGCAGGCCCGGCAGCACGGCCAGCGGGGCGGCCCAGAGCAGCAACCGCCCGACCGGGCGCCACGGCACGCGGCCCAGGATGCCCAGGGCCAGCGGCACGGCCAGGAGCGGGACCAGCGGCGCCACGGCGTGCTTCGGGAACGACGTCACGCAGACAATGAAGATCAGCGCGAGCAGCAGCTTGGCGCGGCTGTCCACGCGGTGCGCCGCGCTGCGGCCGTACCCTAGCCGGTCCAATTGCTGTGCCGGATGGCAACTCATGAAGCGCCGCCTTGTTCAGGACTCGTCCGCCGACTGCCGACGGCGCGCGCCGCCCGGGATCCGTCCGCGCGCCGCGGCTCGTAGGATAGCCGGCGAGGCCCGTCGCGGCAACCTCCATGTTCGCGCCGCGGGATCCGGCCACGACGGCGCCGGTCAGGGCGCCGCGGGCGGCGCGGCGCGACGGGACAGCGCGCGTCCCAGGATCCAGCCGGCCAGCAGAATCACGCCGGCGGTCAGCGCCGCGCCGACCAGGCCCGCCAGCGACGTGCCGGCGCTGACCGCCGGCCAGGCGCCGGCCGCTTGCGGCGCGGCCGGCTCCGGGTCGGCGGCGGCGAATCCGTAATCCGGCAGCAAGGCGGTTTTGGACTGGATGGCTTGCCGGCGGGATTCCAGGCGCCCGCCGCGGTCCGCCAGCGCGGGCGGCCCGGTGATTTTTTCCAGGGACCATTCCAACCCGTCCGGATGGGGCGAGGCGAACCAGGCCACGACCATGCCGACGAACAGCACCGCGCCCGCCAGCGCGGCCAGGCCGGCGGCGCCGGACCTGCGCCCGGCGCCGACGGGCGTCCCGAGTTCCGAAACGCGGTCCGGCAGCGTGCGCCAGACCCAGAGCGCCACGACCGCGGTCATCAATCCCTCGGCGACGGCGATCGGCAGGTGGATGCCCAGCATGATCCCGGCAAAGGCGCCGAACGGCAGATCTGCGCGTCCCGAAAGCACGGTCTCGAGGACGACGCTGAACGCGCCCAGTTCCAGGGCGAGCACCGCGGCCAGCACGGCGCCGACCAGCACGCGGCCGGGCGACCGCGCCGCGCCGGCCACCGCCCGGAACACCGGCAGCCCCACGAATGCCGGCCAGAAGCCCAGGTTGAACATATTGCCGCCCAGCGCCAGCAGCCCGCCGTCGGCAAAGAACAAGCACTGCACCGCGAGCACGGAGGCGATGATCAGCAACGCCGGCCAGGGGCCGAACAGCACCGCCAGCAGCAGGCCGCCGCCAATGTGGCCGCTCGAACCGGTGCCCGGGATCGAAAAATTGATCATCTGGGCCGCGAATACGAACGCGCCCATCAGCCCCATCAGCGGCAGCACGCGCCGGTAGTGCGGCAGGCGCGCCGTGCGCGCCGCCGCCGCCGCCAGCAGGGTTCCCGAGACCGCGTAGCCGGCGGCGCCCACCGCCGGAGACATCAAGGCATCCGCCATGTGCATGGATTGTCTCCCGGGCCGGGGACGGACCGCGTCCGCCCCCGGCATGGTTTCAGGTCGTCCCGCCCGCGGCAAGCCCGGAGCGGGTGCGAATTCAGAACGTGCCGTTGACCGCCACCCCGTACACCAACCGGCTGGTGTCCACGTAGATCTCGCGGGCGCCGTCCTCGATGTCGCCGTCCGGCAGCCACATGTAGAGCGCCTGCAGGCTGACGCGCCAGTCCTCGGTGAGCCGCCAGGTCGCCCGGGCATAGAGGTTGCCGTCGTTGAGCGCGTTGATCCGGGGCCCGAAGTAATACTCGTTGTAGGATTTTGAGCCCCAGCCCGCGGCCACCCCCGGCGTCAGCGTCAGCCGGTCCGGCCAGAGCGCGAGCGCGTGCTCGAGGCCGGCGTAGACGTAGACGCCGTCGGCCTCGTCCACGTCCCAGTTGATTTCCAGGTAGGGCGTCAGGATGGCGTTCGGCCATGTGCCGGCCGCGAAGAGCTCGCGGGTCGCCGGCGCCGTTGTGTTCGGGAACTCGAAGTCCACGAGCCCGACGCTGGCCTCGAGCGGTTTGAGCGGCAGGTCGTAGGCGGCGACCAGGTTGAGCTCGCTGAAATCGCGCGTGCCGAGGGCGTTCCGCCCGAGGTTGAAGTTCCCCCAAAACGTCAGGCGCAGGCCGCGCGCGGCGGCCTCGACCGTCGGCTGGACCACCGGCTGGTCGGTGTTGATCTGGCCGCGCGAGGCGTAGGCCGACCAGACCTCGACCGCCGTCTCCAGGGAGACCGCCGGCGCCTCCGCGCGCGCCCGGGGCAGCCGCTCCCGCAGCGCCGGCGCCGCGGGGTCCGCCGCCTGCCCGGCGGCCGGCGCCAGGACCGCCGCCGCCAGCAGGGCCGCCCGTTGCATCGTCCGTCGTCCCAAGGGATCCGTCCTTTCCGCGGGCGGGCGCCCGCGCGCGGCGTCCGCCGCTGGGTTCCGCCTTTAGTAATACTATTAATATAATAATAATACCACGTCAAGCGGTTATCGGCGGGCCATGCGGCCCGCGCGAAGCGGGGGCGCGGCCGAGCCTCGCCCGCCAGGTGCCAGCGCCTCATCGGCCTCCGTGGAGGGCGCGCCCCGCACGCGGCGGACGGCCATGTTCCGAGGCGTTGGCGAGACGCCTTCAGGCGGTCTTGGGTCAGCCTGCGAAGGCTGTTGACGGGGGCGTCCCCGCGGCCTTGTGCCGCGGGACGCGCACCCGTCAGTTGCGCTCGTGGGAGCCGAGCCAGCGGCGCACCCGGCCGTAGCCCAGAAGCTGGTCGGTGAGGAAGGTGGCGAGGTACTGGAACGGCACGCCGCCGAGCGTGGGACGGCGCAATCGGTCACAATCGCGGCAGAGCGGCAGGCTCGCGAGGTCCGTTGCCAGCCGGCGGCGCAGGTCGCGGTAGGCGGCGCCGTTCCAGATGTCGGCCAGGGATTCCGCGGCGGCGTTGCCGAGGCGCAGCCCGGCGAAGAAATCCTGGGGGCAGGGGGTCACCGTGCCGTCGGCGCAGATCACCATCGCGTACCACGGGAAGGTGCAGACGGAGCCGGGCGGCGGGCCGGCGGCGGGCGGGGCGCCGGGGGTAGCCCAGACGTATTCCTCCTTCTCGATGATCTCGTCGACGCCGGCCTGGAGGAACCGGCGGCGCAGGGCCTCGACGGCGGCGGGGTCGCCGGCGGCGGCGGGGTCGCGGAAGCGGATCTTTTCGATGACGACGTACGGCCGTTTCAGGCCGCGCGCGCGGCGGCGCGCGACGAGCCGCAGGATATTGTCGCGGGTGACCTCGAAGCGGGCGTTAACCCGGATGCGCTCGTAGACTTCGGGGACGAACCCGTCGAACGAAAACGATACCAGGTCCGGGCCGGCGTCGAGCAGGCGCTCGGCCTTGGCGGCGTCGAGCAGACTGCCGTTGGTGTGGAAGCGGGTCTTGATCCCGGCCTCCCGCGCCAGGGCGATCATCTCGAAGAGCGCCGGGTTGAGCAGCGGCTCGCCGCGGTGGTGCAGGTAGACGTCATGGACCATGCCGCGGGACTCGGCAATGATCCGGCCAAAGAGCGTGGGCTGCATCAGGCCCTTGGCATCGGCGGCCAGGTCCTTGTTGGGACACATCACGCAGCGCAGATTGCAGGCGCTGGCGGTCTCGATCCAGAGGCGCAGCGGGGGATACGGCAGGGTCTCGCGGCGCTGGCGATACGCCCGGTAAATGCGGGCCATGCGGATGGCTTTGGCGACTGGATGCATGCGCGTCCCCGTGCCCGACGGCGGCTAGAGCGGGACTTCCCGGAGATACCCGGCCCGTTCCGGGTTGTCGGTTTCTCCCACGCAACAGACACCGTCGCGCAGGGCGAGATCGGGCGGGCGGAAGCTGTGGGCCTCGCGCGTGGCCACGTCGGCCACCATCGTGCGTCTGCGCGGCGCCCGGTGGTCGGCGAACAGCTTCACGTGCCCGTCGTCGCCGCGGGTGCCGGACAGCCGGTCATCGGGCACGAGGACCAGGCCGGGCATGCGCGGGCAGGGCAACGGGCAGCCGAGGTATTCGATCCGGCCGGCGGCGGGGTCCAGCCGCGGCCGGTCGCAGCGCACGTCGAGTCCCGAAATACTGTAGCAGGTTATGGCCATGCCCGGATATCGTTCGCTCTGGCCGCTGGCGTCGCGGCTCCCGCGGGGAACTATGGCGGATCGCCGGCCGCCTGTCAACCCGCGCCGCCGGGCGACTCCGGGCTTTACATGCTGGCGCCGCGCCTCTAGGCTCGTGACCGACGATGAATCCGGCCGTCCCACCTCGCCGCGCCTGTGGTCACCGCTGGGCCATGCTGGCCGTTTGCCTGGCGGCCGCGTCGCTGAGGATTCAGGGGATCAACTGGCCCGTGTTCCACCCGGATGAGCCGCGCATCGGGATCTGGCTCGTCAAGGCGGCCACCGGCCGTCCGCAGAAGGACTGCTTGTATCCCGGGGGGTTCTTTCAGCTCGCCAAGCCGCTGCTGCGGCTCGAAGACCGGCGGCTGGCCGTGGCCCAGGCGCTTGGCCGCTTGCGCGGCATGGCCCCGCGCGACATCGGCGCAGAGCGCGCCGACCCCGTGTTGACGGCGCGCTGGTTCAATCTCTGGGCGAGCGTGCTGGCCTGCCTGGCGGTCTATGGCTTCGTTCGGCGCCTGGCGCGCGGCCCGTGGCCCGGCGTCTTCGCCGCCGCTTGGTTGGCCGTCCTGCCGCTGGCCGTCGAACACAGCCACTATGCCGAGTCCGACATCGCCATGCTGCTGACGCTGACGGTGTTTCTATGGCTGGCGGCCGTGGCGCTGGACCGCCGCGCCATCGGCTGGCGGCTGCTGGCCGCCCTGGCGGGCGGATTTGCGGCCGGCACCAAATTTACCATGCTGGCGCTTCTGCCCCTGGTGCCGGTCCTGGCGTTGCTCCCGCCGGCGGACGGGGCGCGGCGCCCGGCCGCGCAGGCGGCGGCCGTCCTGGCGGCCGCGCTGGCCGTTTTTGCTCTCGGGTTCGTCCTGGCCACTCCCGTGGCGCTGGATTTTGGATGGTTCGCCGAGCAATGGACGGCAGAACACCAGCGTGTCTTCGGCGAAACCGCGTTGAACCTCGGCCCTTTGCGGGACGTCCGCGGCATCCGCGTGGCTACGCATGCATCGTTGTTCGTGGCCGCGCTCGGCACGCTGGGAATTGCCGGGCTGGCGCTGGCGGGCGGCGGCCTGCTCGGCCTGGCGCATCCCGCGCGCGCGCGATTCTGGCCGGTGCTACTGTTGTTCCCGCTGCTCTACTTCTGGTACTGGATGGCCCTTGCTCCCTGGGTGCGTTCCCAGGAGTTTTTAGCATTTTTGCCGGTGCTGGCCGCCTGGGCCGCGCTGGCGCTGCAGCGTCTCTGGCAGGGCGGCCTTGGCCGGCGCCTGTTGGCGCTGGCGCTGGCCGCCGCCTCTCTCGGCGCCGGCGCGCTCGAGAGCCGGCGTCTTGCGACGGTGTTTTCCTGGCCCGACACGCGCCTGGCGGCGCGCGCCTGGCTCGAACGGACCTTGCCGGACGGCGCGGGCGTGGCCTGCGAACAGTATGCTGGCGAAGCCTGCCCCGCCTCCGGCGTCCGTCCGCTGGGCATCCGCAAAATCGAGCGCGAAGGCTGGGCGTATGTGACCGGCGGCGGCGCCGACTATCTCCTGCGCGCCGCCACGGTCACCGGGCGCGGCCTCGTCGACCCGCTGACCGGCCAGCGCTATCCCGGGGCCCAAGCCGAATTCGACCGCCTGCGGCGCGAGGGAGAACGCCTGCGCGTCTGGGCTACGCTGCCGCCCTACCGCACGACGTTCGGCTCGCCCGTCATCGAGCTGTACGGGTTGCGGGCCCCGCCGCGGTGCGGCGCGTCGCTGGCTCTCGACCTTCCGCAACCGGCCTGGGTGGTCAACTACGTCAACCACCTGGCCCTGCCGTTCACCGCCAGTCCGGTCGGCCGGCAGCTTGGCCCGGCTCAAGCCATGCTGGTGGATTCCCGGCCACGGACGCTGGCCATCGGCGGCCCGGACACTCCGGCGGGACCGGTGTACCTGGTCTGCCACACGGAGGCGCGACCGGCCACGCTCACGATCCGCGGATTCGCCCGGCGCCGCCGGGTCGCGCTCGACCCTTATGGCGCTGCGATCGTCCCCCTGGAACGCCCGCGCTGGCGGCCGCGCGCCGGCGCCTACGAATTCGTCACGGTGGCCGCCGATCCCCGGCCCGACGTGTTGTTCCTGCCCTGCTACGTGCGGGTGGCCTTCTCCGCCGAGCAGGCTGTGCGTCTCTGCCGCGACGTGGATGCCGATGCCGCTGTCTGGGCCTGCTTCGACGACGACGCGCTTGCCCGCCTGGACGCCCCCGAAACCGTCTACGGCCTGGCTGTGCGCGCCGGGCGCTGGGCGCTGGCCGACCGGGTCGCTCCATCGGCGGAGCGTGCCGCGCACCGGCTTGACAAGGCCCTGGCTGTGGCGCCGGCGTCGCTGCGCATTCAGGGCACCAGCGGCTTCCACTACGACGCCCTGGCGCGCGCGCGGCCGCAGGAACCGGATCAGTGGTGCCTGGCCCTCGACTGCTGCGAGCCGGCCGAGCCGGAACCGCCGCCGCCCGACACCGTCGGCCGCCTGCCGCGCGCGCCTCACCGGGGAACCCTGGTCCTGCCCGTCCGCGTTGCCCGCGGCTGGTACCGCTTCCGCGGCGAGGTGCTGGCCAACCGGCCAGATCCTGGGACGGCCGCGCGGCGTGGCCCGCTGATGCTGGAGGTGGCCGAAGGCGAATTCGAGCCGGCCACCTGGACGTTGTTGGGCTTGTCCCCCGGGCAGTGGGTGCCGTTCGACACCGCCTTCGCGGTATCGTCCGACCGCCATGTTGCTTGGCGCGTGCGCTGTGCCGAGCCGGTGACCGTGACGTTCCGCAATACCGAAATCGTCTGGACGCTCGGGGACGTCTTGCGGGCCTGCCGCGACGACCTCGCCGCCGCGCGCGCGGCCCACGCCATCCATGATGGTCGTCCGGACGAGGCGCTGCGCCTCCTGGCGCGCCAGCCAGGAGCGCCTACCCCCTGGAACCTGGCCGAGTGGCGGCGGCTCGAACTGGACGCCCAGCTCGGCAGCAACGCCTCCGGCGAGACCGTCGCGGCAGCCGCGGCACGCCGCCTGCAAACAGCGCCTTGGGATGCCGTCGCCCGTGCCGTCTTGGGGTCGGCGCCGGCGGCGGTCTCGCGGTCCCGCAACGTCACGTTCGGCAGTCGCCTGCGCCTGATTGGGTTCTCGTGGGATGCCGCCGCCCGCCGCGCGCAGGGCGTCGTCGAAGCCTGCAAGCCGGACACCGCGCCCTTGGCCGCCGCCTTCTGGATTCGCCGACACGGTGCGTGGCGCCGCCAGCTGGCGCAGCCTCTGGCTCCCGGTCGCCGCCTAGACCGCGGCGAACGCCTGTCGTTTGACGTCGTGCTCGCGGCGCCGGCTGCCGCCGCGCCGGACGATTGGGCCCTCGGCTTCGAGACCGACGTGGTCTGGCATCCCGGTCTGCTGCCGGCCGACGGGAATCCCGACCCCGTCATTCCGTTTGCCGCGCTGCTGGCTGCCGAACCGGCGCGTTGACCGCGGGCCGGCGGCGCCAGTGGCAAGATCGGCGATTCCTGGTTTTCCTGCTTGCAGTCGCTTCGCGGTTCCGCTACGTTCCCCCGCCAGACGCTTAGCTCAGCTGGTAGAGCAGCTGACTCTTAATCAGCGGGTCGGGGGTTCGAATCCCCCAGCGTCTACCCGACGTCCCTTGCGATCCCTTCGCGGCTCCGCGTTCAGGTCAGCCGCAGCGGCATCAGGACGTAGAGGAAGGGGATGTCGCATTTGATGATCGCCGGACTCATCTCGTCGACCATCTCCATGGCGACGTCGTCGCTGGTCAGTGCGCGCAGCGGGTCCATCAGGTACTCGGGATTGAAGACCAGGGAGATGGCTTTGCCGGTATACTTGATCGGCAGCGTTTCGTGGGCTTCGCCGACGTCTGGCGTGATGGTCACGATCTGAAGCTGGTTTTTGGCAAACGTAAGTTTGATGGTCGGGTTGCGTTCGCTCGCCACCAGGGACGCGCGCCGAACCGCGGCCAGGACCTGTTCCCGATCCATGGTCACGCGTTCTTCGCACTGGCTGGGAATGACCTGCCGGAAGTTCGGAAACTTCCCTTCGATCAGCTTTGAAACCACCTGGACTTTCCCCGTGTCAAAGAACACCAGGTTCGGCAACCACTTCACGGTTACAGGGTCCTCGCCCGCTAACACCTTGACGAGTTCGGCGATCGCCTTGGTAGGAACCACCAGGTCTTGCTGCAACTCCGCCGGACACTCGATTTCCTGCTCTACGAGCGCCAGCCGCCGTCCATCCGTGGCAACCATGGTAAGTTTCTGCTCGTGAAACGCGAACAGCAGCCCGTTGAGAATCGCCCGGCTGGTATCCACGGACGCGGCATATAGCGTGCGTTTCATCATCTCGCCCAACACCTGCTGGGGCAAGGTCACGCTCTGCTGGAAGTCCATGGTCTTGATCGCCGGATACTCGTCCGCCGCCAAGCCGAACATCTTGTAGTGCGAGGATCCGCATTGGATCGATCCCACATGGCTTTCCGACACTTCCATGTCAATTTCGGCCGCCGGCAGTTCCCGGATGATGCCGACCAAGCGGCGTGCCGGAAACGTGCACATGCCGGTCTTGGTAACCGTTGCCTCTGCCGCGCAGCGGACACTGACACTGCCATCCGTCGCCTCGATATTCAGACCCTGCTTGTCGGCCTGAATCATGATGTTGAAAAGGATCGGCACCGTGGAGTGTGTGCTGATCACGGACTGCACCTGCTGGAGTCCCTTCAAAAACGCGTCCTGTGCAATGGTAAATTTCATGTGGTGTTCATCTCCTGCTGGGATTACGATAGAATACATATCTAATCGTAGTCGTAAGGCTGTTCATTCTGTAAATATCATCGGCCCGCGTCCTCCAAACAAGGGGGAAACAGGAATGGTGAGCGGCAGCAACCTGTCAATCATGGCGTTAATAATCGCAGCGGCGAACGCGACGGCCCAGTTGTAAACACTCCGCATACAGGCAAGGAACCCGACTTGTTACCGTGCCGCGGATACCGGCGCCTGTTCGATCCTCCGGGACAGTTTGGACAAGGTTTGCTTCAACTGGGCATCGGTGTCGATCCGGCGGGAAATCCGGCGGTAAGCATGCAGCACCGTGGCATGGGTTTTTCCAAAGGCCTGGCCGATTTCCGGCAGCGAGGACGTGGTCAGGGTGCGGCACAGATACATGGCGATCTGCCGCGGCAGGGCCACGCTCTGGGAGCGCTGGGTGCTAGTCATGTCCGCGAGGCGGATATCGAAGTGTTCGGCCACGTTGCGCTGGATGGCATGGATCGTGGCCGGCTCTTTGCGTTCCCGATCGAGCACGCTCTGCAGAATGCGCTCGGCCAGCGGCACGGTGATCGGTTTGTGTGCCATGGCGGCATAGGACGTCAGCTGCAGCAACGCGCCTTCCAGCAGCCGGATATTGGACTGGATGTGCGTCGAGACGAACAGCAGCACGTCTTCCGGCAGCCGGACGTTCATCGTCCGCTGCTTGAACTGCAGAATGGCCATCCGGGTCTCGAAATCGGGCGGCGTCAACTCGGTGACCAGCCCCCACTCGAACCGCGACACCAGACGCTGTTCCAGACCGGCAATTTCGTGGACGGGCCGGTCGCTGGTCATGACGATCTGCCGGTGGGCGTCCTTCAGGACGTTGAAGGTATGGAAAAACTCTTCCTGCAGCGAGGCGGTGCGCGTCAGAAAATGGATGTCGTCGATCAGCAAGACGTCGGCATTGCGGTACTTGTCGCGGAACTGCTTGATGCGCCGATTCTGCAGCGAGTCGATATACTCGTTGAGCATGGCTTCGCAAGACAGATAGCGCACCTTGGCCTCGGAATGACTGAGGATCTCATGGCCGATGGCCTGCATAAGATGGGTCTTTCCCAGTCCCGTCCCGCCGTAGATAAACAGCGGGTTGTAGGCCTTGCCGGGCGCCTGCGCCACCGCCCGAGAGGAGGCGTGGGCAAATTCGTTGGATGGGCCCACGACGAAAGATTGAAAGACATACTTGGAATCGAGGTTCAGCAGCCGGCCCGGCGCTGGCGAGGGACGCCGGGCGGGAACCGGCCGGTCGCCGGATACGGGCGCCGCCGGCGCCGCGGGATGGACCTCGAAGGCCACACGCAGATCCAGGCCGCTTACTTTGCGAACCGCCGCCCGGATCAGAGGCAGGTAATGCTCTTCCAGCCAGGACTGGTAGAAATCATTGCTGACGGACAACACCAGAGCGTCGGCGTCCAGTCGGTGGGGATGGATGACGGCAATCCAGCGCGCGAAAACATCCGCATTCAACTGGTCTTTGAGAACTTGACAGACACTGACCCACGTGGATTCGGCGTGACCTGTGGTCAATGGATCCTCCCATTCGTCCAATCGGCCCAAGACATAAGCTACTGCGAAAACATGGCGAACAGCAACGAAATTCTCAAAACCGCCGCCAAGCCATGAACAGGTTATTAACACCCCCGCCGACCTGTCGCTCAAGCCAGCGCGGGCTTGACGATAATCGCGCGTTGCGCCGGTGACAAGAAAAAAAAGTTTTTTGCGCTTGGTTTTCTTCGATCACAAGATATGGTGTGTGTATCCATAACTTCTACAACTAAAAGCATATAGACAGCGCTTATTCGCAAGCATGCTTGGAAACCTGGAAGAGGCAGGCAGGCCGTCCCTGCGTATTGGGGTATGGCAGGGGATGAAAACACGCAGTAAAATCAATGATTCCGTGCGTCTCCACGCGGGCCGCCCATTAACAAGCGCACTGTTGGCGGTCGGATCGCCCAAAGAACAGGCCGATTTGGCATATCTGACGGGGTTGTTTGTCACCGACCCGATCGTGGCGCTGCGGCAGCGGACAACATGCAGCGTCGTGGTGTCGCTATTGGATCGAGAACTGGCCAGGGCGGCCGATCCGGCCTTGCGCATATATACACCGGAGACGCTGCCAGTCCCGCGGGCGTTGCAAGGGACACTGGCGGGATGGACGGCCGGACTGCTGCGCGCCCGCGGCGTGCGGACGGCGATGGTGCCCCGCAATTTCCCACTAGCGGTAGCAGACCGGCTGCGGCGCTTGGGGATTCGTCTGCAGGTCAGCGCCGGGCCGCTGCTGCCGGAGCGCGCCGTCAAGGCGCCGTCCGAGCTGGCCCGGATTGCGGACAGCCAGCGGGCGGCGGTCGCCGCCATGCGGGCGGCAGTCCGGTTGATCGGGCGGGCGCGCGTCGGACCAAACGGCGTCCTGCGCGCGGGCCGGCGCCGGCTGACGGCCGACCGGGTGCGCGCCGAGATTGAGCGGGTTTTGGCGGCGCGCCGGTGCGCCGGGGCGGACACGATTGTCGCCGGCGGGCGGCAATCGGCGATGCCGCACGCGGCGGGGCGCGGCGCGCTGCGCGCGCGCCAGCCGATCGTGCTGGATATATTTCCACGGCACCGCGGGCATGGCTACTGGGGCGATCTGTCGCGCACGGTGGTCAAGGGCGCGCCGAGCGCGGCGCTGCGCCGGATGCACGCTGCCGTCAAGGCCGCCCAGGCGGCGGCGATCGCCGAAATTCGGGCCGGGGTCAGCGGCAAACGAGTCCATCGAGCGGCGGCCGCGGTTCTTGAAGAGCGCGGGTTCCGAACGGGGATCCTGGACGGACGCGCCCAGGGATTCATTCACTCCACCGGGCACGGGCTCGGCCTCGAGGTGCACGAAGCGCCATCGTTGAGCGCGCGGGGCGGCCGGCTGCGCGTCGGGCACGTGGTGACCGTCGAGCCCGGCCTGTACTATTTCCGGCACGGCGGCGTGCGCATCGAGGATCTGGTGGTTGTGACGCGCCGCGGCTGCCGGCGGGTGGTGCGCTGCCCGGATTATTTTTGCCTGTGATCCCGGCCGGCCCGGCCGAATAGGGCTTGTGATGCCGCGGGAACATGGCAGAATGCGTCCGGTGGATGTCCCGTTCGGCCGCCGACATCCCGGGTTGCGGGTCGGCGACCATGGCGACGCGGCGGGACACAGGGACGCGCGGCATCCACGCTGGGGAGATATGCATGAACAAACGCATGGTCTTTGCCTTTTGCCTGATCGTGGCCACGGTGGTGGTGCTGCTCTACAACATGAAAGGATTCTTGACCCCGCCGACCATTGACGTCAACCTCGTCTTCACCTCGATCAAACATGTCTATACGGCGATCGTGTTGCTGGCATTCACGGTCGTCGGCGTGCTGATCGGGCTGTTTATCAAGTAAAAAGATTGACACGATCCCGGCGCCTGCCAAACTGTGTCTTGGCGGCCGGGGCAGCGTGTAGGCAGGGCCGCCCGTTCGAAACTATGGGCCCACCAGAAGAGGAGGTGATCGGGATATCAGACCGAGCGCATGGCGGATAGCAGGCGTTGGATCAACGCGTCGCAAGGATAACCCGCGGAGACGGCGTCCGAAGACCGGTCGCCGGGTTTACCGGGATTGATAGGATGGGCATTATGAAGAAATACCGGATGGTATGGTTCGTTCTGTTGGCGGGAATGATCGTGGTTGGAATCCCTGCCATGGCCCAGGAAACGGGGACGGCCACGGCGGAACAGATCAAGGCCGCCGCGCCGGCTGCCACCCCGGCCGCTGCGCCGGCCGCCACCCCGGCCGCCGCGCCGGCTGCCACCCCGGCAGCCACCCCGGCGGACACAGCGGCTGCCGATGCGGCCAAGGCGCCGGAGGTCCGTCCCGCGGCCGTCAGCGCACTGGAACTGCGTAAGACCGGCACGATCAGTGTTATCAAGGACGCCGCCGGCAAGGTGACGGCCCTGCGCCTGATCGTCAATATGTACGAGATTCCCATGGACGAAGGCAGCAAGCCGCTCGAAAGCATGGACGGCCAGCGCGTGCGCGTGCTGGGGACGTTCAGCCAGGAAGGCGGACGCCGTCTCTTCTCTGTCAAGAGCGTGGAACCCGTGACGGCCGAAGGGGCCGGCGGGGTGACGCCGGCGCCCTGACGCAGTCGGACGCAACGAACACACGCCATGGCCGCGGCGGCCGCCAGGTCCCGCGGCCATGGTGCTTTTGGGAGAAGGGCTGACGCGCGCGGCAGAGCGTCAAGCGGCATGGGTACGCCGGCGTTCGACCAGCCGGAGGATCCAGATGCAGGCCTCGTAGAGTACCAGCATCGGCCCCGCCATGATCACTTGCGAGACCACATCCGGTCCGGGCGTGAGCACCATGGCTAGGATCAGGATCGCCACGACGGCGTGCCGGCGTTTCGCGCGCAGCGCGGCCGACCGTACCAGCCCGGCATAGCCCAGGGCTACCAAGGCCACCGGCATCTCGAAGGCCAACCCGAACAACAGCATCAGCTTGACGGCGAACCCGACATAGCTGACGGCCGTCCACTCGGCACGGACACCGAGCCAGACGTGGAGTCCGAACAGCACCCGCAGGGCCACCGGCAGCGTGACCCAGTAGGCCAGCAGCACGCCCAGCCCGAAGAGGCCCAGGGCCGCGACCAGGGCTCCCGCAAACGCCCGGCGTTCGAGAGGAGTCAGGGCGGGGAGAACGAAACGGGCGAGTAGGACCGTGATAAGCGGGGCGCTCACGAGCAGGCCGCCCCAGAGCACGATCTGGATGGCAATCGAAAACCCGCCGGAGATTTCCAGGGAGCGCAGAAAATCTTCGGGATGCGACGTCACGCCGTTGAGCGGGTGGCAAAGGACGGCAAAGAGGCGGGGCGCGAACGGCAGGATAAGCCCCATGCCGGCCGCCCAGGCGGCCAGGACGGCCAACAATGTCAACCGCAACTCGCTGAGGTGCTGCAAGAACGGCTTGGGCGGGTCTTGCATCGGAGGCCTGCGGCGCCGTCCGGGCGGCGCTTCAAGCGCGAGGCGCCCAACGCTTGCGGACCGCGGCCGGCCGTTTCAACATCTCGCGAACGCCGCGGGACGTCAGGTGCGCCAGGGTCTCCGCGGGGACGCCGAGCGCCGCCAGTCGTTTCTTCTGGGTGCGCTCGCGGCGGCGCCGCTCGCGCGGCTTCTTGGCGCGGCAGGTCAATTCCTGATTCGAACGTCCTGAACCCATGGCCGTGTCCTTTCCTCGGGGGAGACGTGTTGCTGCGGCGGGCGCCTAGGCCAGAGCGGCCTTGGCGGCGCCGGCGATCGTGGCAAACCCCTCAGGATCGTGGATCGCGATTTCCGAGAGCATTTTACGGTTGAGCGCGATCTTGGCCTTGGCGAGCCCCTCCATCAAACGGCTGTAGGTCATCCCCTGTTGGCGGCAGGCCGCCGAGAGCCGTACGATCCACAGGCTGCGGTATTCGCGCTTCTTCAGCTTGCGGTGGATCGTGGCTAGGCGCATGGCCCGGTCCACCGCTTCGGTCGCCTGCCGAAACAGCTTGCTGCGTGCCCCGTAAAAACCCGACGCCTGCTGCAGCCGGCGTTTGCGGCGCCGACGCGAGGCCGGCGCATTCGTGGCTCTTGGCATGACTCTCTCTCCCTCTTCCGTGGCCGCCGGGACTAAAACAGGGGGCCGATGCGCTTCTGTTCCATGGCCGACAGCATCCGCTTGTTGCGGGCGTTGCGCTTGCGCTTGCGCGACTTGGTGGTCATGAGGTGCCCGCGCCCGGCGCCCAGGTGCACGATCTTGCCCGTCGCAGTCTTGCGGAACCGCTTTTTCAGGGCCTTCTTGGTCTTCATTTTCGGCATCGGCTGATTCCCCCCCCCCGGTAGCGTTAAACCGGGCTCTTATACCCCATCCCGGCCGTTTGTCCAGCGAAAAACCCGGCCGGCCGTACGCCCTTGACTCGCGAGCGCCATCGTTCGTATGCTGCTGCTATGAAGGCCGCCCCCGCGCCTGCCAAAAAAACGCCCGCCGAACACCGCGACTATGTCGAGCAGATCGCCCGGTTGAGTTTCTGGTTCGCGTACGGGCTCCAGCCGCGCATACCGACGCTGGACCTGGGCGAGATTCTCGTCCGGCACACGCCGCTGTGCTACCATGCCCTGCGGTTTCAGGACTATCGGGACCCGCGCGCCGACCCCGGCTGCCGGCGCGCGCTGGATCTCGCCCGGGCCGCGGCCCGCGGCCTGCCGCCGGGCCCCCAAGGCGCGGCGCGCTTCGAGCAGACCATGGCCGTGCAGCTGCGGAGCCTGATCGACGAGCGGGCGGACCAGTGGTACGCATCCAGCGTGGGGATCGCCCCGTTGACGGCCTTCTGGGAACCGCGCCTGATCGCCGGCAGCCTGAAATTCGATCCGCCGGCCGCGGGTCGGCCGCCCACCACCTGCAACTTTCACATCGCCAACGCGATCGCCCCGCAATCGATTTTTGCCAATCCCGCATACTTGCCGAGCTGCTTCCTGGACCTCATGAACTGCGGCGAACAGGCATACGGATTTGACACCCTGGCCACCACCTCCTGGCTCAACGACGAACCGCGCTGGCTGCGCCTGTTCCCCGCAGACTGGCATCGGACCCTCGACGCGCCCGATCCGCACGGCCTGCCGAGCTGGCACTTCGGGTACTGGGGCCAGCTGGTCACCGCGCGCGGCACGTTCAACGCCAAAGCCGGCGAGTTCGTGCGCCGCCACGGGCGTCTGCGCTTCCGCACGCGAAGCGCGCACTGCGCGTTTCGGGCGATGCGCGATCACCTGCGCGGCCTGGCCGTGCCCGGCGTCCCGTAGCGCCACCGGTCACGGGGCCGCGCCCGCGACGGACAACACGACGCTTTCAAACACCTGGAAGCGGGCATTCCGGCGCCAGGCGTCCGGCGGCAGCCCCGCTTTGAGGCTGAGGTGCGTCAGGGTGTCTTCCCGCGTCCAGTGCTGCTCGACGGCGACTTCCGGCAGGAACACGGCACGCGCCGATCCCTTGGTCAGGATGATCCCGTGCGCCCCGAGCGTAAAAGCCGACGGCTCCGGAATTTCGCGGATCGGGCTGAGGATCGAGACGGACACCGTCAGCCGGCCTGCGTCGCGCGCGGAAACCGGCTCAAACCGGTAATCGTGCAGCGCGGCATTGACAGCGTTGTGGTGAACGGAGAGGTAGAGCGGCTCCTCGGGTGCCAGCGAGCCGATGCAGCCCCGCAGGTCCCCGTCGATCTTGAGCGTCACGAACGTTGCCGTGGGTTCCTTGAGTTTTTGGGTGAGGGGATAGCCCTTGAACGGGAATGCCCCGCGCGCGGGCTGCACGCACCAGGCGAGCGTGTCGCGCGCAATGGCGAACAGGGTCTCCTGCTCGGCGGCCGTCAGCCCGGGACTCCAGGTTCCGCTGCCATGTTCCTGAATCTTCATGGGGGTCTCCTTGGCGGGGGGTGTGCCCGGCGGCGGGGCGCCGCGGGGGACGTCGATGGCCGGTCCGGCAATGACGCGTCCGGCCAGGGCGGCCACGAGCAGTCCTTGCAGCAGGCGAGTCATAAGTCTCCGGCCATGTCGTCGCCAGCCGTGCCGGGCCGCGAGCCCGGCCGGCGGCTGGCGCGCTCCAGGACGTCGCGGTCCCGCGCGGACAGACTGCCGAACCCGCGCCGCGAGAGGGCGTCCAGGATTTGGTCGACGGCCGCGGGAGTCGGCTCCTCGCGCGCGTCGGGGTCGGCGGGCGCCGGATACCCCGGCACCGCCCGGAACCGGCGCCGCAGCCATTGCCAGCGCAGGTCGTTCCACCAGCGGCGCGGGTCGAAGGCGCCGCGCGGCAATCCGCCGTAGCGGGCCCGCAGGCCGTACAGGTAGCCGGCCGCCCCGCCGGCCACGTGGGCGGCATAGGCAATCGCCCCCGGCTGGTGCATCATCGCCAGGAGATTGAACAGGCCCAGGCCGATCGCCAGAGTGCGCGCACGCATCGTCACCGGGATCACAAACAGCACCAGCAGCGTGACGGGGCGCGTCGGGAAAAGCGCGGCAAACGTTCCCAGCACCCCGAACACCGCGCCCGAGGCGCCCAGGCAACGCACCAGCGGCCCGCCACTGAAGGCCAGCCAGCCCAGACCGGCCAGGACACCGCACACGCCATACAGCGCCATGAAACGCCGCGTGCCCAGTCGGCGCTCGACCTCCGGCCCGAAAAAGAAGAGCCCGAGCATGTTCAGCAGCAGATGCCAGAGGTTGCCGTGCAGAAACAGGTAGGTGACCGGCTGCCACAGGGCGGCGTGGCGCAGGCCGTCGCGGCTCAGGCTGAGCCAGTCGGTCCAGAGGCCGCCGGTGAGGCGGTCGGCCAGAACCTGCGCCGCATAGGCGGCGACGGTCGCGATGATCAGACGGCGCACGCCCGGCAGGTCGAACCCGGCGGCCGTGGTATAGGACGCACCATACACGGCGGCATCTCCAAATTCCCGGAACGGCGCCGCCTGACGGCGGGTGCCGTCCCGAGTGGTGGACGATGCTATCAGCCCGACGGGAAAAAAAGGAGCATAATCGCCGGCTAATCCCGACCTTGCAGGCAGCGGGCGATGCTGGCCGCTAGGCCCGCGAGAAAGGCGGCTTCGCCGAAGCGTTCGGCCTGGGCGCGGATGGCGGCCGTATCCCAGGCGGCGGCGGCGGCGGCGTCCACGGCGTCCAGCAGCGACGCCTCGGTCTGCTCCGCGAACAGCACGCCGGTGCGGCCCGGATCGACCGTTTCCCGCGCGCCGCCGCGGCCGAAGGCGACTACCGGCCGGCCGCAGGCCTGGGCCTCGACGGGCACGAGGCCGAAATCCTCCTCGCCGGGAAACACCAGCAGGCGGCAGCCTCGATAGAGGCGACGCAGGGCGTCGTCCGGGCAGCGGCCGAGAAACGCGATTGTCGGCCCGGCCAGCCGGCGCAGGCGCGCGTATTCCGGGCCCGTGCCGACGATGGACAGCGGGAATCCCAGGCGGGTATAGGCGCGCACGGCCAGGTCGATCCGCTTGTAGGGCACCAGGGCGGAGACCACTAGGTCGTAAGATCCCGGGGTGGGCAGCGGCGGCGTGCCCCCGGCGGCGGGGTCAGAATCGGCGCCGCCCGGCGTCCAATAGTCCGTGCGGACGGGCGGATACACAACGTCCGCCTCGCGGCCGTAAAACCGGCGAATGCGCTCCCGCACGGTTTGGCTCAACGCCACGAACCGGTCGACGCGCTCGGACGCCGCCCGGTCCCAGGCGCGCAGCCGGCGCAGCACCGGCGCCGCGGCCGCCCGCCGGACGGGATGGGCGCCGAAGTATTCCTCCCAAAACATCCAGGCATAGCGCATTGGGGTAAAGCAATAACACAGGTGCCTGGCCCCGGGTGGCGGGCGCAGACCCTTGGCCACGCAGTGGCTGGTGCTGATCAGCAGGCCGGCCGCAACCGGCCGCAGCCGTTCGATCGCCCCGGGAAACAGCGGCAAGGCATACCGGTAATAGCGCCCGATGCCCGGGAGACGCTGCAGCCACGAAACGGTCACCGGATGCCGCCGGATGGCCGGCGAAACCCGGTCCGGCCGGTAGATCAGGGTATAAATCGGCGCCTCCGGGAAGGCCGTCCCGATGGTTTCGAGCACGCGCTCGCCGCCGCGCATCCCGGTCAGCCAGTCGTGCGCCAGCATCACCCGGCCGGGATCGACGGGCCACGGCGGGACCGCAGACATGGGCGCAGGATCCATGGGTGGGCTCAAGAGGTCGGCGCGCTGGCGCCGGGCCCCGCCACGCGGTGGTAGGACTCCAGGGTTTGGCGCGCGGTGGTTTCCCAGGAAAAGCGGGCGGCCTGGCGCACGCCGCGCCGGCGCATGTCGTCGGCCAGGCGCGGATCGCTCAACACGCGCCGGAGCGCCTCGGTCAGGCCGACGCGGTCCTCCGGCTGGACTTTGAGGGCGGCATCGCCGGCCACTTCCGGCAGGGAACCCCGGTTGCTGCAGATCACCGGCGTGCCGCAGGCCATGGCTTCGATCACCGGCAGCCCGAACCCTTCGTATCGCGACGGCAGTACGAACACGGCGGCGCGCTGGTATTCCTCCAGCAGGCGGTCTTCGGCCAGGTGCCCCAGCCAGACGACGGCGTCGGCGACCCCCAACGCCGCCGCGCGCTGTTCGGGTTCCGGGTAGCGGCGGTCCCGCGGCCCGGCCAGCCGCAGAACCACCGGTCCGCGCAGGGAAGCCCGCAGCGCGGCAAAGGACTCGATCAGCCCGAGCACGTTCTTGTACGGGTCGGCCCGGCCCACCCAGAGAATCGCGGGCGCGCGGCCCCGCGCGCCGCCGTCCGCCGCGGGCGGCGCGCTGGCCGGCCGGAACCGCGGCGATACGCCTTCGGGAATGGCGCGCACGCGATCGGGCGGCACGCCGAGATGTGTCATGATGTCAGCCCGCGACGCCTGGCTGACCGTGAGCACCAGGTCGGCGCGCGCAACAACCTGGCGCATCAGCCAGCGGTAGACGGGGAACCAACGGCGTGTGCGGGCGCGCGGGGCATAGTCCGGAAACACCAGCGGGATCAGGTCGTGCAGCGTCACCAGGCAGCGCAGGCGACCGGGCGGCGGCGCGCCGCCCCGGCGCCGGGGAAAGGCGCGCAGCGGCACAAGGTAGTTCGGGGAATGGAACAGGTCGAGGCCGTCGGCGCGCAGGCGGCGCGGCAGGTCGAGTTGGGACTGCAGCGAGAACAGGCCGTAGGGCAGCAGACAGGCCGAGGCCCGCGGGGCGTCGGCCAGGCCGATCGCGTCCGATTCCCGCTCCATCACGGCGCGATCGCTGAAGTAGAGCCGATACGTGTTCCGGGTGTCCAACCGGAGGAGCTGCCGGAGCAGTTCGCGAGTGTAGACGCCGATGCCCGAGGTCTCCGCAAGAATCCAGCGCGCATCCAGGCCGATCTTCATGACGCCACATTCCGGTAGAGCGCCCAGGTCTGGCGCGCCGTTTCCCGCCAGGTATAGCGCGCGGCCCAATCCCGTCCCCGGGCGGCGAGCGCGCGCCGCGCCGCGTCGTCTGCCAACAGGCGCCGCGCCTCGCCCGCCCAGGCCTCGGCCTCGAATCCGTCCACCAGCCGGGCGCCGCCGCCGACGATTTCCGGCAGCGACCCCGCCCGCGATGCCAGGACCGGCACGCCGCAGCGCATGGCCTCGAGCGGCGGAAAGCCGAACCCCTCGTACACCGAAGGAAACAGGAACAGCGCCGCCCCGGCATAGAGCGCCGGCAGGTCGGCCTCGGGCACGTAGCCCAGCAGGCGGATCGATGCCGCGCGCGGCGAGGCGCGCAGGCGTGCCAGGATCGGCGCGTCGCGCCAGCCGCGCTGGCCGGCGATCACCAGGTCGCCGTCGAACTCGGCGAACGCCTCGTAGACGCGCGCCAGGAAGGCCGTGTTCTTGCGCGGCTCGAGCGTACCGACGGTCAATAGGTACGGCCGGTCAAGGCCGCGCGACCGGCGCAGCCGCGCCACGGCGTCCTCCGGCGGCGGCGCCAGGTGCTCGCTCACGCCGAGCGGGATGGCGTGAATCTTGGCGGGGTCCGCCCCCAGCAGCGCGGCGATTTCGCCGGCGCAGAAGCGCGAGTCCGTGACCACGGCGTCGGCCCGCCGGACGGTATTGGCGATCCGGCGGCGCAGGAACGCCAGGTTGCGGGTCTCGGCCATCTCGGGGAAGCGCAGGAAACTGACGTCATGCACGGTCACGATCGTGCGTCCCCGGCCAGCCATGGGCGGCAGCACAAAGTTGGGAAAGTGGTAGAGGTCGGCGCGGCCGGCCAGGCGGTCGAAGGGCGGCCAGTTCAGCCGCTTCCAGCAGGCCTGGGCCAGACGACCGGGACACCACCGCACGGCCCGCGGCTCGGCGCCAGGGACCGGCCAGTCGAGGCCGCGCCGCCGGAAATCGAAGTAGAACAGGCGCAGCCGGTCCGCGCCGCGCGCCGGCGCCAGGGCTTCGACCAGCGAGCGGGTGTAGCGCCCAACCCCCGCCCGCTGGGCCAGCCCGCTCTGAATGTCGATGCACACGTCCACGGCACGCCCCTTTTGCGGTTGACAATTGCCGCTGGCATTCTAATACAGACCCGGCCGGATGCAACGGCAGTCCCCGCGCGGCTATCCTTAAGGCTACCATGGCCGGGCGGCCCTGTCGCCCCTAAATAACGGGGCGGGCGCGTCCGGGAACAGCGGGGCCGAGACGACGTGCCATGATCGACTGGAAACGCAACCTGGTCATGGTGGTCTTGTCGCAGTTCTGCTCGATGATGGGATTTGCCTTCGCGGTGCCGTTCGCCCCGTTTTACATCGAGCAGACCCTCGGCGTCAGCGATCCCGGCGCCCTGAAATTGTGGGTCTCGCTCTTCAACGCGGCGCCCTACCTGACCCTGGCAATCTTTTCCCCGATCTGGGGCGCGCTCGGCGACCGCTACGGGCGGCGGATCATGCTGATGCGCGCCAACTTTGGCGGCATGCTCGTGCTCGCCCTCATGGGCCTGGCGCCGGGCGTCCGCACCCTGATCTGGCTGCGCCTGGCCCAGGGCGTGCTGACCGGCACGGTCAGCGCGGCCCAGACCTTTGTCTCCGTCTCCGCCCCCACCCGCCGCAGCGGATTCGTTCTGGGCATCCTCAGCGCGGCGGCCTTTTCCGGCATCCTGGCCGGCTCGTTCGCCGGCGGACTGTTCGCCGAGTGGTTCGGCTATCGCTGGGCGTTCCTGGCCTCCGGCGTCTTTCTGCTGGCCGCCGGCCTATTGATCGCGTTCGGGACCCGCGAGGCATTCGTGCCCCCGATCGCCGACGACGCGCCCGATGGCCGCCTGCGCCAGCTCTGGGGCAAGATCGCGCCCGCCCTGCCAATTCTGGCGTTGATGGCGGTGATGGGGTTCGTGATCCTGTTCGACGGCGCCTGGCTGCCCCTGCTGGTCAAGACAATCCACGGCCAGTTGCAGGGCGCGGCGGTCCGCACCGGGTCGCTGGTGGCCGTCAGCGGGATCGCCGGGTTCCTCGCCGGGCCGATCATCGGCCGCCTGGCCGATCGCTACGCGCCGCCGCGCATCGGGATGGTGTCGGCGCTCGGGGCCGGCGCCATGATGATGCTGGTCGCCACGGCCCACGGGTTCTTGCCGTTGTTCGTCGGGCGATTCGGCGCCGTGTTCTGCGCCGGCGGCCTCGACCCGGTCTTCCAAATCTGGCTGGCCAAGACGACGCCGCCGGTCTCGCGCGGTCTGATCTTCGGCTGGGCCGTCACCGCCAAGTCGATCGGCTGGATGACCGCGCCCCTCGCCAGCGGCCTGGTGGCCTGGGGCCTGGGTCTCGACTGGGTCTTCTTCATCGCCGCCGCGCTTTTCTTCGCGCTGGCGCCGGTCATTGCCCTGGTCGTCCGCCGGCTTCCGGCGGCCGCCCCTTCGGCCGGCGCCGCGATCTCCGCCTGTCCCAACCCGTAACCCATCCTGGGAACACCCGCCATGAAGATTGCCCTGCTGTTCGGTGACGCCCCGGCCGAAGGAACGATCGCCATCGCCCACGGGCGGCTGGACGGGCTGCACACGGCCGACGGCACCACGGCCGGCGACCGGTTCGCGCTGCCGCGCGGCGGCCGGCTGGAGGTGACGGTCGCGGAGGAATCTGTCAAGCGTGGCGCCCGTGCGACGATCTGCCGCGTGCAGGCGGGCGCCGCGTCGTTCGCGGTCCTCCTGCGCGATCTTTCGGCCGCCTGCCCGGTCTGGATCCCCGAGTTTCAGGCGGCCGCCGTGCCGGCCGACGACCCACGCTCCTACGCCGAGGTTGCCGCCGCCGTCGCCGGCCGGGCCTTGGTCTCGGACTTCGCCCGGTTCGCCCACGAGCCGGAACTGGACTACGCCACCGCCGCGCAGACGACACGCCGCCAGGTGTGCCCGACCTGGCTCGGGATCGGGCGCGACCTGCGGATGTTCCGCGTCAGTTATCAGGACCGCTACGAGTACTGGGGACAGATTCAGCCGGTCTACCATACCAAGCCCCAGTCCCTCCGGCCGGTGCCCGACGATGCCGCCCGGATCGGCGACGCGCCCTATCCCTACCACATCCTCTTCGAGATCGGCCAGGGAGCGTCCTGCCGGCCGCGCTTGAGCCGCCGGCTCGAAGATGGCGTGTTGCCCATCCTGCGCGCGGTGCAGGCCGAGCAGGATGTCCGCTACGAGATCACCGCCTTTGCGACCCTCGAGCGCGGACCGCTGGCCCCCGGCGCCGTGCGCGGCTCCGACTGGCGCGCCTGCTGTCCCAATACCGGTGGCTGTATGCTGTCGCTCCAAGAGAAGGAGGTGCTCCGCGGCCTGCTCGAGCCCGAAATGCGCGGGCGCGAGCAGGAAGTCGTCCTGTGCCTGCGCATCGAGGCCGTCAACACCGGCGCGGTCCCGCGCTATGCCTGGTTCAAGGCCGCCCACGTGCGCGGCGGGCAGCCGAACCTGCCGTTCGTCAAGCTGCCCGACCGCCACGGGTTCCAGGACGGGCGGTCGCGCTTCGAGGACGCCGGCACGGTCTACGCCTTGAACCGGCTCGACGGTCAACCGCTGCCGGAAGAGGAAATGGCCGTCCTCCTGCCGCCGGGCGGGACAGCGACCTTCGACATCCTGATTCCCCATTCCCCGCTGCCGCCGGACCGCGCGGCGGCCCTGATGACCCTGGATGTCGCGGCGCACCTCGACGGCTGCCGCGCGTTCTGGCGCGCGCGCCTGGGGGCGGCCGCCGCCATCGAGGTGCCCGAGCGACCGGTGAACGAAGCGGTCCAGGCCGGCCTGCTGCACTGCGACCTTGTCGCCCTCGGCCGCGAGCCCGACGGGCCGGTCCTGCCGACCATCGGCTGGTACTCCCCTATTGGCACCGAGAGCGCGCCGATCATCCAGTTCTTCGATTCCATGGGCTGGCACGACCTGGCGGCCCGCTGCATCCAGTTCTTCCTCGAACGCCAACGGCCGGATGGGTTCATCCAGAACTTCGCGCGCTACGAGAGCGAGACCGGCCCGCTGCTCTGGACGCTCGGCGAACATTACCGTTATACCCGCGACGATGCCTGGCTGCGCCGCGTCCTGCCGAACGTCCGGCGGGCCGCCGATTACCTGCTCGCCTGGCGACAACGGAACCAGAAGGAGGAATACCGCGAGCAGGGCTATTACGGCCTGATCGACGGCAAGGTGGCCGACCCGGATGATTTCTACCACTCGTTCTTCCTGAACGCCGGCACCTACCTCGGGCTCAAACGCGTCGCCGAACTGGCGGCGCGCGAAGACCCGGACTATGCCCGTCGGCTGGCGGCCGAGGTCGCCGCGTACCGCGAGGATATCCGCGCCGCGTTCCGTTATGCCCAGGCGCGCGCCCCGGTCGTCCCCCTCGGCGACGGCTCCTGGGCGCCGCTGATGCCGCCGTGGGTCGAATACACCGGCGGCATCTCGCTCTACGCCGACGGCGGCAACTGGTTCAGCCACGGCGCCTTCGCCTCCCGCAGCTGCCTGACTGGCCCGCTCTGGCTGATCCTCAGCGAGGTCTTTGACGCCGACGAGCCCGAGGCGGCCTTTATGCTCAAGACCAACCAGTATCCCGTCACGCTGGACAACGCCGCCCTCAGCCAGCCGTACTATTGCCGGCACGATATCGCCCATCTCCGGCGCGGCGAGGTCAACGCCTTCTTGAGGGTCTACTATAACCAGTTGACCGCGCTCCACGACCGCGAGACCTATACTTTCTGGGAACACTATTTCCACGCCAGCCAGCACAAGACCCACGAGGAAGCCTGGTTCCTCATGCAGACCCGCTGGATGCTCTGGCGCGAAGAGGGCGAGACGCTCTGCCTGCTGAGCGGCGTGCCGCGCGCCTGGCTCGCGGACGGCCGTGAGATCCGGCTGCGCGGGGTCAAGTCCTATTTCGGTCCGCTCGCGCTGCACGTGCGCTCGGCCCTCGCCCGCGACTGCATCGAGGCCGAACTCGAATTGCCCGACCCGCCGCCGCGCGCCGTGCGCCTGCGCCTGCCCCATCCCGACGGCCGCCGCGCCCGTGCCTGCGAGGGCGGCGTCTACGATGCCGCGGCCGAAACCGTGACCCTTGCGCCGACCGCCGGCGGCCCGGCGTGCGTCACCCTGCGCTTTTGAGGGACGAACATAGAAATAACACGTTGCTTTTTTCCCGGCCGCCGCCACAATCCTGTCCATGCCGCGATTGCCGCGAGTGGAGTACCCCGGGGCCATCTATCACGTGACGGTGAGGATGGTCGGACATGCTTGGGAAACAGGGGCGCGCCTTGATCCCAGAGACTGTCTGTTCCAGAACAACGCCGACCGCGCGCGCTTTCTCGATCAACTCGGCGAACGCGTAGAGGATTTCGGCATACGCCTCTATGCCTATTGCCTGATGCTGACCCACTTTCACCTCTATCTCGAAACGCCCAAAGGCAATTTGAGTCGGTTCATGCACAGCGTGGAAACGGCGTATACCGTCTACAGCAACCTGCGGCGCGAACGCCACGGGCCGATGGTGGGCCGGTACAAGGCCAAGCCGGTGGAAGGCGACACCTACCATCTGGCCGTGTCGCGCTACATTCACCTGAATCCGGTGCGAACCGCGGCGGCGTCGAGAATGCCGGCCGAGGAACGCAAGCAAAGGCTAGACCATTATCGGTGGAGTAGCTACCGGGCGTACGTGGCACGCGACGAGGCGCCCGCGTGGTTGCGATGCGGACCGGTCTTGGCCCTCTGCGGACGCACGCCCGGCGAGCAGCGCCGAAAGTACCGCCGGCTTGTCGAATCGGCGCTGGGCAAAACCGGGCAAGCTGGCGCGATGCCCGCCAACGCTTCGGCGCTGGCCATTGGCGGCGAAGAGTTTGCGGACTGGATCCGAGCGAAGATGATGGAACGGGGACGGCAACGCGGGAATCCACAGGACAATTGCCTGCGAGCACTTGCGGTGCATCTCCCGGTGGAGCGGGTACTGGAAGTCACGGCGAACAGGCTGGGCGTGCAGCCCGGGGCGTTCGCGGAACGCCACCGGCACTCGGACCGGCGGGGCATCGCGGTCCGGATGCTTTGCCGGCATGCCGGCCTGACGCAGCGCCGGGCCGCCATGGCGCTAGGCATGGGGACCGGCGCCGCGGCGGGGAAACAGCTGCGGCGAATTGAACAGCGCGTGCGGACGGATCGCCGATTGCGCCAAACGGTCGATCGGATCGAGGCCGCCCTCGATGGCGAAGCAAGACGTTAAGTATTAAGTTAAGGAACGTCCCTGATCCGGAAACGGCGATGGCTCCCCGAAAACAATTCGAAGACTTGCGGGCCTCGGAGCTGTTCTGTCCGAAGTGCCGCGCGCTGCAGCCCGTCCGCGAGCGGCTGCTGCTGGTGCTGCCGCGGGCGGAACTCTACGACTACCGCTGCCGGGCCTGCGGGACCTCCTGCGGCTCGCGCGAGGTCACCGGCCAGCCCGCGCCGCTCGTGGCGCCCGCGGCGGCCGCCTGGCCGCCGCCCGGCCGTCCACGAGGGGCGTCCCGACGATGATGGCCTGGCAACGCACGCTGGCCGTGGTCGGCCTGTCCCAGTTTCTGGCGATGCTGGCCTTTGCCTTCGCCATGCCCTTCGCGCCGTTCTATATCCAGTCGCTGGGCGTGACCGAGCCCGGCGCGCTCAAGCTGTGGGTGGCGCTCTTTACCGCGGCGTCGTCGCTGACCCTCGCGATCAGCGCCCCGATCTGGGGTGCGCTCGGCGACCGCTACGGGCGCCGGCTGATGCTGCTGCGCGCCAATTTCGGGGGGATGCTGGTCCTGGCGCTGATGAGCCTGGCGCCCAATGTCCAGGTCCTGGTGATGCTGCGGCTGCTGCAAGGGGTGGTCGCCGGCACGGTCAATTCCGCCCAGACCTTCGTCTCCGTCCAGTGCCCGGCAAACCGCAGCGGAACGGCCCTCGGGACGCTCAGCGCGGCGATCTTTTCCGGCCAGATGGCCGGCGCGTTCCTGGGCGGCGTGTTCGCCGAGTGGTTCGGCTACCGTCTGGCCTTCGCGGCCGCGGGAATCTTCCTGCTGGCCGCCGGGCTGCTGGTGCTGCTGGGAACGCACGAGAACTTCGAGCGGCCGGAAGAGCCGCCGGCCGCCGTCGCCACCCGAGACGGGCGATTCCACGCCCTGTGGGGCAAACTCGGGCCGGCGCTGCCGATCCTGGCGCTGATGGCGGCGATGGGCTTCGTACGGCTCTTCGACGGCGCCTGGGTCCCGCTGCTGGTGCAGGAGTTGCACGGAAAGCTGGAGGGCGCCGCCCTGCGGACCGGCGCGCTGGCGGCGGTCGGAGGAATCGCCGGGTTCCTGGCGGCGCCGATCCTCGGGCGCGCGGCGGACCGCATCGCACCGCCGCGCATCGGTATCCTCTCGGCGCTTGGCGCCGGAGTGATGGCGACGGTGGTGGCCACGGCGCGCGGGTTTCCCCAGCTCTTCGCCGGGCGCTTCGGGACCACCTTCTGCGCCGGCGGTTTGGACCCGGTCTTTCACATCTGGCTGGCTAAAACCACGCCGACCCAGTCCCGCGGCCTGATCTTCGGCTGGGCGGTGACCGCCAAGTCGATTGGCTGGATGGCGGCGCCGCTGGTCAGCGGCTGGGCGGCCTGGCGCTGGGGCTTGCGGGCGGTCTTTTTCGCGAACGCCGGCTGCTACCTGCTGCTGATCCCGGTCATCGCCGGGATCGTGCACTGGCTGCCGGCGGGCGGGGAACCGGCGCGCCCGGTCGGGCGCCGGGAGGCGCGGAGCACCCCATGAGCGGCGAACCCGAAGGCGCAACGCACACGCTGGCCTGGAACGGGTTTTCGTTCGAGGTACCCGCCGACTGGAACCTCTCGGACTACGCCCAGCGGTCAGATATTTCCCGCCTGCGTCTCCAGGACGACACGGCCCTGCGGCTCGAACTCGAGTGGCGCCGCACGCGGACGCCCATGGACGCCCACGGGATCGGCCGCCGTTACGCCGTCCAAGCCGAGGGCATCCTCCGCGAGGGCGCGACGGTAGCGCTGGCGGCCGGCCTGCCGCCGGGCTGGGCGGCGTATCTATACTCGATGACCGACGGCCGGCGCTTGCTGACCGCCTTCTGGGTGGCGCCTGGCGGCCGGTTTTTCGCGTTTTTCCGGCTGCACTTCGCGGCCGCCAGCCGCCGCGAGCCGCTGCGCATGATCCGCCGCTTGGCGGCGGGATTCCGCCTGCACGATGAGCCGGTCGTGCCCTGGGCGGTGTACGACATCGCCTTCCGTCTAAACCGCGAGTTCCGCCTGGTAAGCACGGCGTTTCAGGCTGGCCGCAAGATGCTGGCCTTCGAGTGGCGACTGCGGCGGTTCTTTCTCTGGTATGTGTCGCTGCCGGATCTCTTCCTCAACGGCCGCGCGCCGGAAGCCCGCTGTGCCGAGTTCCTCAACGCCGGCCGGGATATCCGCGGCGTGTTGTTCGAGCCGGGACACGACGGCGCGATTCGCGCGCGCCATACCTGGCGGCGTCCTTTCGGCCACGGCGAGGCCCTGGCGCGCGCCTGCTTCCGCTACCAGGCCCGTTGCCGGCTGCTGCCGGAGAAACGGCAGTTGGCGCTGTGGGTCTTTCATTACCGCCGCGCGGCCGACCTCGCCTGGCTGCACGTCGATGTGGACGACGGCGTCTGACCGGGAATCGCCCGGCGGCGGCCGGCATCCCCGCCCGCGTCCTGAATGCCGGCGGCGGCGGACAGACCCCCGCCCT
The DNA here is from genome assembly GCA_964515705.1 of uncultured Verrucomicrobiota bacterium. Lineage (GTDB taxonomy): Bacteria > Verrucomicrobiota > Kiritimatiellia > JAAZAB01 > JAAZAB01 > CAZEVX01. Next base: position 55,773 of record CAZEVX010000001.1, read on the forward strand.
GGCGCGCGCCCGGTGCAAGCGGGCCGTGCTGGCGGAACGCCCGCGGCGTGGGATCATCCAGTTCGGGATCAACGCCGCCGCCCCCAAAACTACGGGAGTTGCGCCTGCCCCT
>CAZEVX010000002.1:0-49735 GCA_964515705.1 uncultured Verrucomicrobiota bacterium
CACGGTCTGGCGCCTGACGGGGCAACAGGGGCAGGCGCAACTCCCGCAGTGTTGGATGGCGCGCAAGCGGCCACCGGGGCCGCGGGATGGAGATGGACTTAGACGCCGAGTTGCGCCGCCCGTTCGATCGGCTCGTAGAGCGCCTGCACGGTGCGTTCGAAGACGGCGGGGCTGTAGCGTTCGACGGCCAGCGCGCGCGCGCGGTCGGCCAGCGCCCGTCCCACGGCGGGATTTTCGGCGAGACGGCGCATGGCGGCGGCGAAGGCCGCGGGCTCGGGAACGGCCAGCACGGCCGTGTCGCGGGCCAGGACCTGGGTGTGGGTCGGGAGGTCGGTGGCCAGGATCGGCTTGCCGGAGGCGAGATACGAATAAATCTTCATGGGGGTGTTTTCGCCACGGAGGCGCGGCGAGACGAGCACGTCGGCCGCCGCCACCAGGTCGGCCATGCGGGCCACCGGCCAGGGGCCGAGGAAGCAGGCCGCCGCGCCAAGCCCGAGCCGCCGCGCCCGCGCGGTGTAACGCCGCACATGGGCGTCCGTCCCGCCGGCCACCACCAGCGATGCCGGCGTTCCGCCCTGCCGCAGCCGGGCGAAACTGTCCAGCAACAAGTCGATGCCCTGGTAGCGTTCGAGGTTGCCGAGATAGAGGAAGCGTGGCCGCGTCAGCGCGGCCACGGCGGGCGGCGGCGCGCCGGCGCCGCCGGGGGCGCCCGCCAGCAGGGACACGTCGCGCAGGACCACGACCCGGCGCGGCCCGTAGGGACGGATAGCCTCCGCCAGGGCGTCGCAGACCGGGACCACCGCCAGCGCCCCGCGCACGGCGCGGCGTTCGGCCGCGCGCATCAGCGGCCCGGCCGCGGCCAGCCACGGGTGCTTTTCGATCATCTGCCGCGGCAGCGAAGAATCCATGTCGTAGAGGTAGGGAATCCCGTGCCGGCGGCGCAGGAGCATGGCGACGAACACCGCTTCCTCGACCGCGTGCACGACCTGGTAGCGGCCACGCGCGGCCAGACGCAGCGCCACCCTCAGCAGGAGCAGGTCGCACAGCAGTTTTTTCAGCGAAAAGCCCGGCCGGATGCCGCGCACGCCCGGCAGGCGCGGAATGCGGTGCAGGGGCACCCCGGGATAGGCGCGGTCGGCCCCCTCGTGAAAGGTCACCACGTCCACTCGGTGCCCCCGCCGCGAGAGCGCGCCCAGCAGCAGGTCCACGGCGATCGGCGTGCCGCGTTCCTGGAAAAACGGGTGCGGCGCCAGGAAGAGAATGTTCATGCCCGACCGTCCTGCCGGCGGTTGCCCGACGGCTGCCACCCTACCCCCGCGGCCATGGGCAGGTCAATCCCGCGGCGCGGGTTCTACACTCCCAGCCCGCCCCCGGCGGGCGACCTACACACGCCCGGCGTTGCCCGGTCATCGCCGGCCAGGGGGCCGGCTCCTACACGCTCGGTCCGGCTGGCATGGAAGTGCAGGCATCCGCCCCCCCCGGGGGGGCTACCACCCGGTGCTGCCGCTCGTGTCCTGCCGGCCGCCGGCCGCGTCCCGCCGGCGGCGCCACCAGGCGCGCACCAGCGCGCGCAGCGGCGGCTCCGGCATCTCGGAGAGGAGCAGCGCGTCGATCGCCGCCAGGCCCAGGCGCCGTCGGCGCGCAAGGAGGCGCCGTTCCCGCACGACGTGGACCGCCAGCGGCAGCAGGCCAAGGTACCCGGCCAGGCTGGCCAGCGGGCGGCGGTAGGCGATGAAAAAATAGGCCTGGCCGTAGAGCAGCGCGCCGGCATGGCGCGCCAGGAGCCGCGCGGGGATGTTCTTGAGAAGCAGCAGCGCCCGGTTGCGCGTCATCAGCCGCACGTAGCGCGCGCCCCGGATGCCGCTGCCGTGGCCCTGGTGCAGGATTTCCGCCTCCGGCACGTAGCGGCAGCGCCAGCCGCGCAGCCGGGCGCGCAGGCCGAGGTCCACGTCCTCGAGATAGGCGAAAAACGTCTCGTCGAAGCCGCCGACATCCTCGAGCATCTCCCGGCGGCACAACGCCGCCCCGGCGCACGCGGACAACACCTCGTCCGGCTCCACCAACTCCGACACCGGCCGCCCGTGGCCGCGCTTGGCCGCGGCGCCCTGCCAGGAGAGCGTGTCGCCGCAGTCGTCCAGCCGGTTGGGGTCCTCGAGCGAGATCATCTTGGAGGTCAGCGCCCCGACGTCCGGCGGCGCGGCCGCGAGGGCGCGCGCCAGCGCCTCCAGCCAGCCCGGCCGCGGCACGGTGTCGGCGTTCAGCAGCGCCACCGCCGGCGCGCGGCTCGCCCGCAGGCCGGCATTGATCGCGGCCGAAAACCCGCGGTTGCGCGGGCATCGCACCCAGGTGGCCTCCGGCCAATCGCGCGCGACGAGCGCCGGGCCGCCGTCGCGCGAGCCGTTGTCCACGGCCACCAGCTCGAAGTCCCGGAACGTCTGTTGCCGCAGGGCCGCCAGGCAGCCGGGCAGCCAGCGCGCGCTGTTCCAGACCGGGAGGATTAGGCTGACAGAAGCATGCATCGCGTACCGTTCAGCGCCATCCGAACGCCGCGTTGCGGTTGCCGAACCGGCCGCCCAGCCCGTCGCGCAGCGCCAGCCAGGCGGCGCGCGCCGCGGCCGGGCGGCCGGCAGCGAGCGCGCGGGCGGCCATCGCCAGGCCGACAACCGTCCAGCCGGCGTCCAGGGCCGCGCCGGCAGGACCGCGATACCACTGGCGGCGGTAGAGGAACCGGTTGCGCAGCGTGTAATAGCGATACAGCGTGTCGCGCGCCGGGCTGTCCGCCGCCGCGTGCGTCGCCCGGGCGCCCCGGCAGACGGCGCAGCGATAGCCCCGGTCACGGGCGCGCCGGCACCAGTCCGCCATTTCGCCGCCGAAAAAATAGGCCTCGCCGAGCAGGCCAACCGCGCGCAGCGCCGCCGCGCGCAGCAGGGCCGCGGTCCCCGGCACATAGTCCACCGCACCCAAGGCCGCCGCCTCCGGCGCGGCGCCGGCCGGGATGCGGGTATCGAGATGCCGGGCGATGTCGCGGCCGCCGGCTGTCAGCAGGCAGCGTTCGCCGCGCCGCTCCTCGATCAGCGGGCCGACGGCGCCAAGCCGCGGGTCGGACGCCAGAGCCTCGAGCAGGCGTTCGCCATCCTCGGCCGGCAGGGCGGCATCGTTGTTGAGCAGGAGCGCCGCCTCGGCGTCCGAGTCCAGGAGGCGGCGCAGGGCGAGATTGTTGCCCCCGGCGAACCCGAGGTTGGTGTCGGCCGGCAGCAGCCGGGCGGCCGGGCAGCGCCGCGGGAGCAGGTCGCGGCTGCCGTCCTCCGAGGCGTTGTCCACGATCCAGACTGCGTCCGGCGGCCGGCGCCAGGACTGCAGGGCCTCGACGGCGGCGGCCGTCGCCGCCGCCTGGTTCCAGTTCAGGATCACAGCGTGCCAGCGCATGGCTATTGAGCGTCCGGGGTCTCGGGCGCGTCCCAGTGGTAACGGTGCAGGCTGCAGGCGCGGGCCAGGGCGCGCGGCAGGCGCGAGCCGCAATGGCCGGCAAGGGCGCCGGCGGTCTTGGCGAGGGTATAGAGGCAGTAATAGGGGAGAAAGGCGGGGTGCCGCCGGAGGATGTAGGCGCTCTCTTGGCGCAGGTAGCGGCGGCCCATGGCGGCGCTGCGCCGCAGGTCCTGGTCGGGGAAGAGCAGCGTCAGGGAATAGACGCTGTCAAAATAGCGGCGAAACGCAGTGCCCAGCGAGTAGCGGTGGGAATGGACGACCACCGAGGCCGGCTGGTAGACAATCGCCCAGCCGGCCAGCAGCAGGTCGCGGGCGAACTGCTGGTCCTCGCTCATGATCAGGGTCTCGTCGAAGGGAAACCGCAGGGCAACCCCCCGGCGCACGGCGGCGCTGACGTTCGAAAAAAAACAATCCGGGAAGCCCACGCGACCCGAGGCCGGGCGCGTGCGGCGCACGGGGGCGCCCGGCGGGAAATGGTAGCCGAGGAAGAAGCGTTCCGTGGGCGGGGCGTCGGGCCGCGGCACCTGGCGGGCATAGGCCGCCGCCACGGTCGGGTCGGCCAGCGGCGCCAGCAGGGCGGCGAGCCAGTCGGGGTTGGCCGGCAGGGCGTCCTGGGTGAGAAACACGACCGTGTCGCCGGCGGCCTCGCGCAGGCCGAGATTGCGGGCACGCCCGTGGGAGAAGTGCGCCAGCGGCACGACGCGGGCGCGCGGATGGGCGCGGGCAAGCGTGCGGGTGGCGTCGGTCGAGAGCGAGTCCACGCAGAGAATCTCGTCGGGCGGCGCCGGTCGCTGGGCGTCGAGCGCGGCTAGGAGCGCCGGCAGGACGGCGGCGGCGTTGAGTACCGGGATGACCACCGAGACCCGGCCGCCGGGCCGTTCGGCCGGGACGGGCGCGGCGCCGAGGACAGGCTGTCCGGCGGCGGGGTTCATGTGTCGACGATCCCGGTGTCGGCGGAGGCCGGCGGCAGGCGGTCGAGGTGGCGTGGCAGGGCCATGATGCTGAAGAGGAACGAGGCCGCGCCGAGCTGGACGCCGTTGACCACGCAGATCAGGGCGAAGAACAGCAGGCGCTGCTGGTCGAGGGCGCCGAAGCCGCTGGCGATCCACTGCGCCGTGACGCCGATGGTCAGCGCCAGCCCCGCGAGCAGCATGGCGGCCGAGACCAGCAGCGCCTTCTCGAAGGTGAACCAGCGGTAGAACCAGGCGATGATCCGGTCCTCGGTCAACCCGGAGAGGTGCCCGTAGGCCTTGGCGAGCAGGCCGATGGTGACGATCTGGATGCCGACGATGTTGAGGACGCCGCCGATCAGCATGCAGTGGATATCGACCCGCCGGCCGTGGATGAAGAGCGGGCCGAAGGCCAGCGGCAGGGCGATCAGCAGGCCGGCGAACCAGGCCGCCAGGCCGGGGATCAGCAGCAGGAGCGTCGGGCTGTGGAGGATCATGAAGCGCAAGTGGCGCCAGCCGTCGCGGAAGGAACGCAGCTTGGAGGCGCCGACGCGCGGGCGGTAGCGGACCTCGCACTCGGCGATGCGCAGCCGGGCGCGGATGGCCTGGACGATCATCTCGCTGGCGAACTCCATGCCGGTGGTGACGCAGTGCAGGCGGCGGTAGGCCGCACGGGTGATGGCCCGCATGCCGCAGTGGGCGTCGTGGACGGCGCGCCCGCGGAAGAGCAACCGCAGCACCGCGGAGAGCACCGGGTTGCCGAGGTAGCGGTGCAGCCCGGGCATGGCCCCGGGCTCGATGCTCCGCATGCGGTTGCCAATGACGACGTCGGCCGCGCCCGCCCGGATCGGGGCCACGAATGGCGCGATGGCCGAGAGGTCGTAGGAGAGGTCGGCGTCGGCCATGACCAGCAGGTCGTAGCGGGCCTGGTCGAAGCCCCGGCGCAGGGCGGAGCCGTACCCGCGGTGGGGTTCGATGATCAGCCGGGCACCGTGGGCGCGGGCGACCGCGGCGGAACCGTCGCTGGAACCGTTGTCCACGACGATGATTTCGCCGGGCAACCCGGTGCGCACAATGCCGGCGCGCGCCTGGGCGATGACCGCGCCGAGCGAGGCCTCCTCGTTCAGACAGGGCAGAACCACCGAAATGCCGGCGGGCGGTGTCGGGACCGGGTCCATGGCATTGATCCGCGGGAGCCGCCGGACCGCGCGGCGGCGCGCCTCATTCCGCCGGTTCCGGCACGGGAGGCGCCAGCGGCGGCGCGGCGTCTCCTCCGCCCGTGTCGGCGACAGGCGGCGCGAAGGGGAACGCCGGGGGGCTGCCCGCCGTTCCCGGCGCCGGCGGCCGGAACGGCGAGAAAAACGTCGCGCCGCCCTCGTTGGTCACGGGCTTGAAAAAGGACTCCAGACTGCGGGCCTGGAACGGCGTGCCGGTGCCGATCGGCTGGAAAGGGGAAAACGGCCGGCGCCCGGGAGCGTCTCCGAAGAACGGGCGGCGGCCCGGGGCGCCGGCGGCCGCGGCAGGGCCGAACGGAACGATGGCCGGCTCGCCCGGCGCGCGCTGGGCGGCGCTGAAGGCCGGGGGCGCCGGCGGGGGCTCGCCGGCGGCCGCCTCGCCCTCCTGGGCCGGCCGCAGTTTGAGGACGACGGTCTCGGCATCGCGCTGCAGGACGGCCTGCTCGGTGTCGTAATCCAGGGACACGAGCTGCATGCCGTCCAGCGACTCGCCGGCCGCGAGGTAGACGTGCTTGCTGGTGCGCTTGTCGAGGATGCCCGCCTGCAGCTTGCCGCCGTCCTCGATGATGGCCTTCAACTCGTAGTCCTTGAGCACCGCCTCGGCGGACGGGGCCGCGGCGGCATCGCCCCCGGCCTCCACGGGCGCCACCTCGCCGAACGGCTGGCGGTCCAGAATCGGCTGGTAGCGGCTGAAGTCCAGCGGCTCCGCCGCGGCCGTCGGGACTGCGACGGCCGGGGGCGTAGGCGGCGCGGCCTCGATCGCCGCGGCGGCGGCCGCCGCCATGGCCAGCAGGCTGCCGGCCATTGGCCGCCAGTGCGAGGCGCCGCTCATGGAGTCCGCTCCCTTCCGCAAAGATTCCGCTGGATATTCGACGCCTGTAGTCTATCATACACTCGCCAATGTGCAACCGGCAAACCCGGCGGCGGAAACGGAGCAGCATGAAGATTCTGGTGACGGGCGGCGCCGGCTTCATCGGCAGCAATTTTATCCTCGACCTGCTGGCGCGCGACCCGTCGGCGCAGGTCGTCAACTTCGACGCCTTGACCTACGCCGGCAACCTCGAGAACCTCGCGGCGGTCGAGCGCGACCCGCGCTATGCCTTCGTGCGCGGGGACCTGGCCGAGGCGCGCGACGTCGCGGCCGTGTTCGCGGCCCAGCGCTTCGATGCCGTCGTGCATTTCGCCGCCGAGAGCCACGTGGACCGCAGCCTGCACTTCGGGGCCGAGGCCTTCATCCGCACCAACATCCTCGGCACCCAGCGCCTGCTGGATGCCTGCCGCGCCGCCGGCGGCTGCCGGCTGGTGCACGTTTCGACCGACGAAGTCTACGGCAGCCTGGAGGCCGGCGGCCGCTTCACGGAAGCCTCGCCGATCGCCCCGAACAATCCTTACGCCGCCAGCAAGGCGGGGGCGGACTGCCTGGTGCGGGCCGCCTGCCGCTCGCACGGGCTGGACGCCGTGATCACGCGCTGCTCCAACAATTTCGGGCCGTTCCAGTTTCCCGAAAAGCTGATTCCGCTGATGATCGCCAACGCCTGCGAAAACCAGCCGCTGCCGGTCTACGGCGACGGGCAGCAGGTGCGCGACTGGATCTACGTGCTCGACCACTGCCGGGCGGTGGACTGCGTCCTGCGGCGCGGGCGGGCGGGCGAGGTCTACAACATCGGCGGGCTGCACGACGTGGCCAATCTCGAGGTCGTGCGCCGCATCCTGGCGCTGCTCGGCAAGCCCGAGAGCCTGATCCGGCACGTGGCCGACCGGCCGGGCCACGACCGGCGCTATGCCATGGACGCCGGCAAGCTCGAGACCGAGCTCGGCTGGCGGCGCGCCTACGACTTCGAGACCGCCCTGCAGGCGACGGTGGACTGGTACCTGGCGCACCGCGCCTGGTGGGAACGCATCCGCAGCGGCGCCTACCGCGACTATTACCAGACCCTCTACGGCGGGCGGGCGGCGGCCGGGGCCGAGGGCGGGACGTCGCCATGACGGCACGGGAACCGACGCTCGCGGCCCGGCGCGCCTTCCGCGGCCGGCTGATCCAGGTGGATGTCCTGACCGTGCGGGCCGCCTCCGGGGGACGCGCGCGCCGCGAGATCGTGCGCCATCCCGGGGCGGTGGCGATCTGGGCGCGGGCGTCCGGCGGCCGGCTGGTGTTCGTGCGCCAGTTCCGCAAGGCGATCGGGCGCACCCTGCTCGAGGTCGTGGCCGGCACGCGCGCGTCGGGGGAATCGGCGCGCGCCTGCGCCCTCCGCGAACTGCGCGAGGAAACCGGCTACCGCGCGCGGCGCCTGCGGCGCCTCGGAACGCTCTACACGGCGCCCGGGTTCTGCACGGAAGCGCTGGCGGTCTTCGAGGCCGAGCTGGGGGCGCGCCGCGCGCCCGCACCCGACCCCGACGAGCGGGTCGCGACGGTGCTGCTGGACGCGGCGGCCTGGCGCGAGCGGCTGCGGCGCGGCGCCGTGCGCGACGCCAAGACCCTGGCGGCCTGGACCCTGGTCCAGGCCGCGCGCGGCCGGCGGAGGGCGCGCCATGCTTGACCCGGCCCGGCCACTCTCCCCCGTCCAGCGCCTCTGGCGATTCCTCTCGGTCGGCATCTGGGATATCGAGGTCAGCACGCTCTCGCGGGCGCGGCGCCTCGGCGTGCGGGCGCTCCGTATCCTGGCACTGGTGCTGCGGGGCTTTTCCGAGAACGCCTGCCCGCTGCACGCGGCCTTCCTGACCTACAGCACGCTGATGGCGATCGTGCCACTGCTGGCGCTGGCGCTGGCACTGCTGCGCGGGCTGGGGGCGGGCGACTGGGCCGAGCACCGCCTGCTCGACGCCATGGCCGCCATGCCGGAGCAGGTCCGCGAGATCGTGGTGCACCTCTTCGCCTACGTCCACAACACGAACTTCGCCACCCTCGGCGGAATCGGGCTGCTGCTGCTGCTGTGGGCCGCCGTCCAGGTGCTCGGATGCGTCGAAATGTCGTTCAACCGCGTCTGGGGCGTCACCGTGCCGCGGCGCCTGCTGCGCAAGTTCTCGGACTACCTCAGCATCGTCATGGTGGTGCCGATCCTGCTGGTCGCCGCCACGACGTTCAGCGCCGCCCTCAACCATCCGGCCCTGATCGGGCTGCTGCAGACGTACCTCGGCTTCGCCCTGCCGCTCTACACCCGCGCCCTCGCGCTGCTGCCGCTGGCGGCCGTCTGGCTGGCCTTCATCTTCCTCTATAAGCTCATGCCCAACACCCGCGTCCGCACGGGGCCGGCGGTCGTCAGCGGCATCCTGGGCGGGTCGCTTTGGATGGCCTGGCAGTGGTGCTACCTCGCGCTGCAGGTCGGCATCGGACGCTATAACGCCATTTACGGAACGCTGGCCTCGGTCCCGATCTTCCTCTTCTGGCTGTACCTGTCCTGGTGGATCGTGCTGCTGGGCGCCGAAATCGGGTTCGCCCTCCAGAACCACGCCACTTACAAGATGGAGCAGGCGGCCCACGGCGCCAGCGCCCAGTCGCGCATCATGCTGGCGCTCTCCGTCATGTCCCACGCCGCCCAGGCCATGATGATCAACGTGCCCCCGTTCGAGGCCGCCGCCTACGCCGGCGCCCACCGCGTGCCCGTGCGGCTGCTCCACGAGGTCGTCGGCAGTCTCGTGCGCGCCGGGCTGCTGGCCGAAACCGCCGAGGGCGACGGCCGCTACGTGCTCTGTAAGGTGCCGGACTCGATCCGGGTGCGCGACGTGGCCTCCGTCATGGTCCAAGACGGCAGCTGCCCGCGCGCCCTGGGACTCGATATGCTCAACCCGGCCATCCGCCACGTCATGGGCAAGATGGACGCCGGCGCCGCCGAGGCTCTCAAGGAGTTCAGCCTGGCCGACCTGCTGCGCCTGCACGCCCGCCTGCAGCCGGCGCCGCCGCACCCGTGAGCCCGGCGGCGGCCGCCACGGGATCAGGAGACACGCCCCGCGTATGGATCGCCCCGCCACAACCCCAATCCCCACCCCAACCCCGCCGGCCGCGCCGGAGGGCCCCGCCCCCTTTCCCGGCGCGGCCGTTCCCGAGACGGGGATCGCCTTCCAGCGCGCCCTCAACCCCGAACAGTTCGAGACGGTCACCGCGCCGGACGGCCCGCTCTTCGTGCTGGCGGCCGCCGGCACGGGCAAGACGCGCACGCTGGTCTACCGCGTGGCCTGGCTGGTGACCCGCGGGATCGAGCCGCGCCGCATCCTGTTGCTGACCTTCACCAACCGGGCGGCGCGCGAAATGCTCGAACGCGCCGAGGCGCTCGTCGGCCCCGGGGTCGGCGGCCTCTGGGGCGGGACCTTCCACCACATGGCCAACCGCATCCTGCGCCGGCATGCCACGCTGCTGGAGTTCGGCCTGGATTTCACGATCCTCGACCGGGACGACGCCGCCACCCTGGTGAAGCAGTGCCTGGGCGAGTTGAAGTTGAAGGGCAAGGAGTTTCCCAAGCCGGACGTGCTGTTGAGCCTCTTGAGCGGGGCGGTCAACCGCCGCCAGCCGCTGGCGGAGGCGGTGGCCGCGCGCTTCGAAGGCCACGGAGAGGTCGCACCGGCCAACGTCCTCAAGGTGTTCGATCTCTACGCCCGCAAGAAACGCGCCCAGAATGCCATGGATTTCGACGACCTGCTGGTCAACGGCCTGCGCCTTTTCCGGGAGCATGCCGAGGTCCTGGCGCGCTACCAGGAACAGTTCCGCTACGTGCTGGTGGACGAATACCAGGACACTAACCCGATCCAGGCCGACTGGGTGGACCTGATCGCCGCGCGACACCGCAACCTGCTGGTGGTCGGCGACGATTTCCAGAGCATCTATTCCTGGCGCGGGGCGGACTACCGCAACATCATGACGTTCCCGCAGCGCTACCCGGACGCCCGCACCTACAAGCTCGAGACCAACTACCGCAGCGCCCCGGAAATCCTGGAGGTCGCCAACCGCTGCATCGCCGGCAACCCGCGCCAGTTTCAGAAAACCCTGCGGGCGGTCCGCCCGGCGCACCGCAAGCCGGTGCTCGCCATGCTGCGCGACGGCGCCCACCAGGCGCGCTACGTGGTCGAGCAGGTGCGCCGCCTGCGGCGCGCGGGCTACGCCTGGACCGAAATCGCGGTGCTCTACCGCGCCCATTATCACGCCATGGAACTGCAGATGGAGCTGGCCCGCGAGCGCCTGCCCTACACGGTGACTTCCGGCGTGCGCTTCTTCGAACAGGCGCACGTCAAGGACGCCTGCTGCCTGCTGCGCCTGCTGCACAACCCAGCCGACGCCCTCGCCTTCCAGCGGCTGCTGGGCCTGCTGCCGGGCGTCGGCCCCCGCACGACCGCCAAGCTCTGGGAGGCGCTCGGCGGACGCTTCGAGACCGGGGCCGCCGCCGCGCGCGCGGACCTGCGCGCGCGCCTGCCGGAAGCCGCGCGCGCCCGCTGGGCAGCGCTCGAACCGCTGCTCGAGGCCTACCACGACGCCAACCTTAAGGAGGATCCGGCCGAAGTCGTCTTCCAGTTCGTCAAGACCTTCTACGACCAGTACGCCCTCGATACCTTCGACGATTACGAGCGGCGCCTCGAAGACCTGCAGGAGGTCAGCAATTTTCTGTCCTCCTTCGAGTCCGCCGAGCAGTTCCTCAACGAGGTCGCCCTGGTCACCAACCTCGACGCCGAGCCTGACCGCTTCAACGGTGCTCCGCGCGAGGCCTTGCGGCTAAGCACCGTTCACCAGGCCAAGGGCCTCGAGTGGCGCGCCGTGTTCCTGCTGTGGGCCGCCGACGGCCTCTTCCCCTCCAGCCGCGCCTTGGCCGAGTCCGGCGACGACGAGGAGGAACGCCGCCTGTTCTACGTCACTGTCACCCGCGCCAAGGACGAACTCTGCCTCTGCGTCCCGTCCGTGCGCCGCGCGCCCGACGGCGGCACACAGTTCCTCAGCCCATCGCGCTTCGTGCGCGAACTCCCGCCCGACTGCCTGCGCGAGGAAACCGTCGGATTTCTCTAAGACCGCGCGCCTCACTCAAATTGTGGATGATATTTTGGATAAAATTGGGGACGTTCTAGACAAATGATTACTATTGAGTATATTATGATGTAAATAACACATGTCAGACGATAACCATGTGATATTATGTGTTAATTACATTGTAATATGTTGATAAACATGTATATATCTAGAACGTCCCTATGACGTCCCCATGACGCGTGCCGGCGGCGATCTGCTCGATGGAGGCGTCGGTGTAGGCGTCGATATACTGAAGGCGCAGGCCGGCCTGGCCGGCCGGATTCCACAGATTCCACAGAAAAAAGCTTCCCTATCCGCTTGCCTCGGACGGCGGCAGTATGCCATTACTGTTACCCAGAAAGGGCGATCTTCGCCCCCGCGCGGCCGGCTGATACTGAACGCCGCCCGGTGTCAGGAAAGGACATCCATGAAAACGATCGGATGCGTGTTGCTGACGGCCGCCCTGCTGGCCGGGGCCCGCGCGGACGGCGCGCGCGACCTGGACGAGGACGCCGGCCGCTCGTGGATCCCCTATACCCTGCCCCTGCCTCAGGAGATCGCGGTCCCGCGCGAGCTTGTGGCCGCGCCCGGCATGATCGGGATCGAGACGCCGCCGGCGTCCGATCCCCTCGTGCAGACCGCCGCCGCGCAACTGCGCCGGCTGCTCGAAGACCGCACCGGCGTGGCGCCCACCGGCCGGGCATTCCGCATCGTGCTCGGCATCCCGGACGCCGGCGGCAAGGTCGGCGGCCTGGCAGTCCCGGACGCCGGACGGCTGGCCGCGCTGCCGAACCGCGCCCAGGGCTACCTCGTCCGGCCGGTCGGCACGGAGACGCTCGTGCTTGCCGCCGCGGAGCCGCGTGGCCTGTTCTACGCCGTGCAGACGCTGCGGCAACTGCTCGGCCGGCGCTGCGGGCCGGACGGCGTGCTCGTGCCCCTGGCCGTGATCACGGATTGGCCCGACTTCGACGAGCGCGGATTCTGGAACGTCGGCTACGCCACGCCGACGTTCATCCCCTGGCTGGCCTCGCTCAAGGCCAACTTCTGCTGCTGGGGCATGCCGATCCGCTTCACGCCAGACGGCCATGCCGAGTGCCCGCCGCTGCCGATGGACTTGATCCGCCGCGCGCGCGAGCAGGCTTTCCTGCTGATGCCGCACGCGCCGCATTACGATTACTGGCTGCTGCAGGATGACCGCCAGCAATTCCCGGATCTGCCCGGCAAGGGCGAGGGCGCGCGCAACCCGTGCTGGCGCTGGGGCGGCGGTTTCGCCAAGGCCCGCAACCCCTGCATGGCGACCCCGCTGGTCGAGCGGCTGGCCGCGGAATGGATCGAAAGCGCCGCCGCGCAGGGCGCGCGCGAGGTCAGCCTCTGGCCCTCGGAGCACACCGCGCAGTGCGAGTGCGAAGCCTGCCTCAAGGACGGGCGCCGGCAAATGCTCCAGGAAACCCGCGCCAGCGTCGCCGCCATCGAGGCCGCCCGGCGCCGGTTTTCGGACCTGCGCGGGCGCATCATGTTCACGCTCACCACGCATTACGGCAGCACGACCGAGGATATCCGCGCGTGCCTGGCGATGCTGACCCCGGCCGTCAAGGCCGAGCACGTCTATGCCCGCGATCCGGCCTACGACGCATACGTGGCCGCCGGGGGCTGGCTGGCCACGTATAACGGGATGCCGCTGGGTCCAGGCTATTTTTCGACGCGCTACATGGCCGACGAGACCCGGTCCAGCGCCCGCGAATACGCCGGCGCGCGCTACCGCGCCTACTATCCCCGCGGTCGCACCGGCGGCCAAGACGTCTCCAACGGCTGGGAACAGGCGTTTTGCAACTACCAGTACAGCGCCGTGGCGGAATGGACCTGGAACGCCAAGGGGCGCGACACGCGCCAGTTCGCCGAGGCCTGGGCCACCCTCAACGGCGTCACCCCGCCCGCGCGCTTCGCCGACTGGATCGAGGCCGTCCGCCCGGCCATCAGCTTCGCCCGCTACTGGGAGGACCGGCCGACGGCCGACTGGCTCGCCGCCGCCCCGGGCGCCAGCGGCGCTGTCCAGCGCGCATGGGCCACCCGCCTGCCGGGCCCCGAAAAGGTCGGCCCGCTGCGCGCCGCCTGCGCCCAGGCATTCCCGCTGGCGGACCAGGTCTCCGAACCGTCCGTCCGCCTCGAAGCCCGCTACCTGGATGCCTTCCTGCAAACCGTCGAGCGCATTCACGCCCTGGTCGCCGCCGACGCCGCCGGCCGGGACGCCGCCGCCGGCGCCCTCAAAACCTCGATCGCGGACCTCGGCGAGCGGCGGCAGGCGCTGACCGATACCCCCGGCGGCGGCCTGAAACAGATCATGGCGCGGCACGACGCCTGGGCCAAGGACCTCCACGCGCTCCTCGGGCCGTAAGCGGGCGTGTCCCGGCCACAACCGGCATCTCGATGACGACCATCGTTGTTTTGCAGGCCGCGTGCCCCACCTTGGGCGGGCAAGCCTCATGCGGCGTTGACGGATGTCGCTGTGGGTGACAAGCGAGCGTGTGGATGGCGGGGGGGGACGCCCGCGCTCCGGCCCGTCTGCAGCACAAGGAAAGACCAACCGCCATGCGGATGAACCTGCGTCTCCCGTGGGCCGCCGCCCTGGCCGCCGGCTGGGCCGCCGCCGGCGTGTATCTCGATCCGGCCCGCGACGCCATCGTGACCGTTGATTACCCGCCGCACGCCCCCTGCACCCTCGAACGCCTGGCCGCCGTGGACCGCGCCTTCGGCTGGGGCCGCGTGAGCTATGACGCCGCCTCACAGACCGGAACCGTTTCCGGCAACCTGATCCTTGGCGCCAACGACGGCACGGAAACGGTACTGCGGATCGGCGCGGCCGACCGCCCGGCCGAGACGCTCATCATGCGCGGCAACCTTTACGTCCACCCGTATTTCGTCCGCGACGAAAACCCGGGGAAATACTGGCAGGCGAACCGACGCCTGAACGCCCTCGTGCTGGGTGACCCGACCAACGCCGCCATCCGGGCGTCGCTGCTGTTCGCCTGCACGCCGAGCAACCGCTGGACGCTCTTCTGCGGGTGCCTGCCCTGGAAGCCTCGTGACGCCGGCTGGGGCGGAGGCCTCTACGTCTACCACGGGCGCATCGCCCCGCTCGATCCATCGCCCGGCCACGAGATCGGCGACGGGACTGAGGGCGTGTATCTCATGGGCAGCACCGTGCTCGATCACGCGCACATCAGCGGCGTCAAGGGCATGCTTTATCGCATGGGGCCCGGCATCAACAAGGACTACGCGATCCGCGACACCGTCTTCGAGCGGGTCGAAACCCCGCTGGCCTGCGGCGCGCAGGTCATGACCGGCTGCACGTTCCTCGACTGCGGGACGGCGGTCCTCGACCGCGGCAGCCTGAACGCCGACCTGACCGCCTGCCGCTTCCGCGACAACGACCGCAACTGGGCGCTGACCTACACCGACAAGGGCCTCGTCTTGACGGACTGCGCGTGGGACGCCCCGCGAAAGAACGACCAGCTCCGCGCCCGTGGGAAGCCTGACGGCACCACGAATTACCCGACCGTTTCCATCCGGCGGCGCGTTACGGTTGCCGTCACCGACGCCGCCGGCCAGCCGGTGCCCGATGCCACGGTCTCGTTCCGGGCCGAGCAGGACGGCTGCGACCTGATGCAGCACCGCACCTGGCGCTCCGGCCCCGATGGCCGCACGCCGGACCGCGACCAGGTCGGGGCCATGGTCCTGACCGAGCGCCTCCTGGCGGCCACCGACACGCCCGACCGGCCGGCCGTCCGCACATTCACCTATACCGTGGCCGCCGAGCTGGGCCAGCGCCGCGGCGCCGTTTCCGGCGTGGCGCCCGGCATGGCCGCCGGGCACCCCGTCACAATCGTCCTGAGTTCCAAATAGTCCTCTTCTTCCTGAGTCCCCCATCCCGGAGTTCCCATGACCACGACAGAAACGATCATCGAGCCGGCCCGCACCGTGCCGGTCGCGGCCGACCTGGACGTGGCGGTGGTCGGCGGCGGCACCGCCGGCGTGATGGCGGCAGTCGGCGCGGCGCGCGCCGGCGCGCGCACGGGCCTAGTCGAGCGCTTCGCCGTCCTGGGCGGAGCCTTGAGCGCGGGGATCGTCGGCCACTTTTACAACCGCTGGCGCGCGGCCGGAGGCCGCGAAGTGGTGGGCGGGGCGCCGCGCGAGTTTCTGGCACGCCTGGTGGCCGCGCGCGGCACGCCGTTCGCCGCGCTCGACGAGGCGCTCGATCACCCGCAGATCCCGTTCCGCCACGAGTACGCCGCGCGCGTCGCCTTCGAAATGGCCGGCGAGGCCGGCGCGCGGTTCTGGCTGCTGGCCCCCTGCTGCGACGCGCGGCTCGAGCCCGGCGGCGGCTATATCCTGCTGATCGAGGGCAAGGGCGGCCGGCTGGCCCTGCGCGCGCGGCAGGTCGTGGACTGCAGCGGCGAGGCCGACGTCGCCGCGCGCGCCGGCGCCGCGCTGACCCTCGAATCCACCCGGTCCTGGGGTTTGCTCTTCAATCTCGACCACGTGGACGCCCCACGGCACGCGGCGTTCCTCGCGGACTGCCCGCCGCGCTGCCCCGAGTTCACCCCCTGGCTGGCGCGGCGCCTGGGCAAAACGGCCGCCGAGATCCAGGACGACTGGTATTGGAAAGGCTGGCTTGACGGCGATTTCAAGGCGTTCCCGTTCCGAGCGCGAATCATGCGGGCCGTCGAGGACGGCGTGCTGACGCTGCTCCGCGACCTGCCCGGCGGCGGCCAGATCCGCTACGGCTGGGACGGGTTTTACCCCGAGCCCTGGCGCGGCCCGGACAAGGCCATCGCCAACGTCTGCATGATCACCGGCCTCGATCCCGGCCGCACCGAGGACGTCACCCGCGCCGAGACCGCCGCGCGCGCCTACGCCTTCGAGTTCCTGGACTTCTTGCGACGCTACATCCCGGGCTTCGAGCGGGCCGAGATCGAGGCCATGGGCGCCCTCACCATGGCGCGCGGCGGGCGCACAATCGCCGGACGGCAGACCCTCGCCGGCGCCGACATCGCCCGCGGCGCGGCCGGCCCGGACACGGTCGCCCTCGACGTCATGCACCCGGAACATCCCGCCAGCCCGGTGTTCGGCCTGCCGCTGGGCATGTTCGTGCCCCGCGGCGCCGACGACCTGCTCGTCGCCGGCAAGTGCGCCTCCGGCGGCTATACCGTGCGCGGGACCGTGCCCTGCCTGGCGGCCGGGTATTCCTGCGGTATCCTGGCGGCGCTCGCCGCGCGGCAGGGCGTCACCCCCTGGGCACTCGACCGCGCTGCCATGCGGCAAGCCCTGCTGGCGCAGGGCGTGCTCCTGGATCCGGCGCCCACCGCTTCCGCGCCCGCCCCGGACACGGAAGCCGATCTGCGCCGCACGCTCAAGCAACTGTCCTGAATCCCATGCGCATCCCGTATCCAGCGCCGTCCCGCCCGCGCCCGCCCATCGCCCCGCCCGGAGGTTCCATGCACCTTGCCCGCCCGGCGCCCGCCCTGCTCGCCGCCGCCCTGGCCGCCGCCGTCTCCGCCGCGCCCCCGCCGCCGGCCGCCGCCCTGCGCCTCGACCGGCCCCCGGCACTCGACGGCCGGCTCGACGAGCCGTTCTGGCAAGCCGCCCCCGCCCTCGGCGCGTTCGTGATCCACGACAAGACCGCCGCGGGCAAGCCGGCGTCCGACACCGAGGTGCGCCTGGCCTACGACAACGCCTGGCTGTACCTCGGCGTCCGCTGCCGCAACCCGCTCCAGGCCCTGGTGCTCGACCCCAAGGTCACGGCCCACGACGGCCCGGTCAATACGGACGAATCGGTCGAGGTCTTCCTCTCCTCCGACCCGCAAGGACGCGCCTATTACCATTTCCTGCTGAGCTGTTTCAACGTCAGGGCCGAACAACGCTTCCTGAACGGGGTGCGCGAGCGCGAAACCTGGAACCTGCCCTGGCGCTCGGCCACCGCCCGCACGGACGACGGCTGGACGGCCGAACTGGCCATCCCGCTCACCCTGCTGCTGGAACACGGCGACCTCGAGCACGTGCGCCTGAATATCGCCCGAAACCGGCGCGCGCCGTTCAAGGACGCCAACGGCGTCATCACCCACGATGTCTTCGAGTGTTCCCTCTGGCGCCCGGTGGTCAACACGTTCCACGAACCGGAATCCTTCGGCGCCCTG
Source organism: uncultured Verrucomicrobiota bacterium (assembly GCA_964515705.1). Taxonomy (GTDB): domain Bacteria; phylum Verrucomicrobiota; class Kiritimatiellia; order JAAZAB01; family JAAZAB01; genus CAZEVX01. Next base: position 17,846 of record CAZEVX010000002.1, read on the forward strand.
GCGCCGCTCCGGCCAAAGGCGCTCGCGGTGCCGTTCTTGGTGGCGCTCGAACGGGTCGAGATCCGGCCCTATGTCCTGAGCCACAACGCCATGTGCTACGGAGTCGAGGCCGTCCTCAAGGGCGCCTCGCCCGCCTCCGGCGCGGTGGACCTGGCGGTCGCCGACCGACCGGTCAGCGGCCCAGGCACCACGGTCTGCGCCCGGGCAGTTGTCCAGGGGACGGAAACGCGCACGGTCTCCCTGGCGGTCCCGGTCGCCGCCCCGGCCGACCGCACGGTCGCCGTCGAGCTCCGCGACGCCGCCGGCGGCGAGGTCCTGCAGGCGCTCACGCTCGAAACGCCGGCCGCCTTGAATGTCTTCCGCGCCTGGCTCGACCGCAACTATTACACCGCCGAGCCGGACGGCGCCGCCTTGGCCGAGATCGGGTTGCCGGCCGATTCCCTGAACGGCATGCGGGTGACCGTCACCGCCGGCGAGATGCCGCTCGGCACGGCGCCCGCCGCCCCCCATACCCGCGTCGCGCTGGCGCTCGATGCCTTGCCCGTTGGCACCCATCCCGTGCGCATCGCCTTGATCCGCGCCGACGGCGCGCCGTTCGCGGCCGCGACGGCGGACCTGGTCAAGCGCGCCCCACGCCCTGGCCGCGAGGTCAAGGTGGACCAGGTCAACCGCGTGCTCCTCAAGGACGGCGCGCCGCTCTTCCCGTTCGGGCCGGTCCTGTACAGCATCCCGCCGGACAACGAGGCCGTCTTCCGCGACGTCGCCGCGGCCGGCTGCAACACGCTGTTCCAGTGGTTCAAGGACCTGCCGGCCGAAGACGCCGCCCGCTACGCCGTGGCTGCCCAGGCGCACGGGCTGCACCTGGTGGCGCTGCTGGAAACCGGCTGGCAGCCGCTGCGGAGGCCGGACCTCGACGCCTTGCCGCCGGCCGTGCGCCAAACGCTCGGCGACTCCGACCTCCAGCAACTCGCCGCCATGGAACGCGGCGGCGACCTGGCGCTGCGCGGCCTACTGATGCAGCCGGCGTTTCGGCGCCTTCCGGGTCCCGTGCGGGCGGCCCTGTTCGACTGGTATTGCCGCCGGAACCATCCCCAGTCCGAGCGCGCCGTCCGCGGGCTGATGGCATCGCCGGCGTTGCTGGCTTACAACTCCTTCGACGAGCCGTACGACAGCCGCGTGCTCGATATGCGCGCGCCGCTCGAGGCTATCTACCGCCTCGCCCACCAGACCGACGGCTATCACCCGGTGATGCTCAATTACTCGAGTTACATCCCGGACGGCGATGCCTACGTGACCCCCTGCGATATCCTAGTCACCGATCCCTACTGGGTGCCGGGCGGCGACGCCGCCTGGGGCGTGCGGCGCACGCCGAACTTCGTCTCCAAAATCACCGCCTGGACCGACCGCCGCGCGGCGGCGTTCCGCAAGGCGACCTGGATCATCCCGCTCGGCTGGCGCTGGAGCAACTGCCGCCGGCGCGGCATCAGCGGGCCGGAACAGGACTGCCAGAACTTCCTGGCGCTGATCCACGGCGCCCGCGGCCTGTTCTGGTTCTGCTACCCGCTGCCCGACCCCGCCTGGGACAACCTCAAAGCCTCAATCCGCAAGCTGCAGGTCGTCGGCCCGATGGCCGTTCAGCCGCAAGTCGGCCAAGTGGTGTCCTACCAGGCCGCGGCCGGGCCGGGCGCCGCGTTCCAACCGGCGGCCTTCGATCCCGACAAGGACGCGTATCCGGACGTCCAAGGACGCCTGTTCCGCGATCCGGCCGACGGCGGGCTGGTGCTGCTGGCCGCCAACAGCCAGTATTTTCCCGTGCCGGCCGCCTTCACCGTGGCCGGCCTGACGAACCCGGTCGGGCGCCTCTTCGCCGACGCCGTCCTGCCCGTGCGCGGCCAGGCTTTCGCGGACGCCCTCGAACCCTTCGCCGTACGGGCTTACCGACTCGGCCGCCTGGCGGAACCGGTCTCCCTGACGATCGCCACCCGGCGCCCGGCGGCCGTGCCGCCGCCGGATTTCGGCTGGCCCAACAACGCCAGAACGGGGAAGAAGAACGTGTTCCCGAATCCCAGCTTCGAGGAGGCGACGATTCCCGGCTCGCCGGATTATTACTTCGCGTCCGGCCAGCGGCAGAATCCTTCGACGGAACTGACCTTGGTCGAGGACCCCGGCGCGGCGCGGTTCGGCAAGCGCTGCCTGCGGCTCGCCAGGGAGGCCGGCACGCACTACGCCTGCGTGCAGTGGGCCTGCGGGCCGCGGTTCGACCAGGATACCGCCTGCGCCTGGTCCTTCTGGGCCCGGGGCGCCGCCGGCGGCGAACGGATCTGGGCGCGGGCCGCCGAGGACGGCGCGCTTAAGCCCCCCGACCCGGCAACCTTTACGCTCACCAAGGACTGGCAACGCTATCACCTGCCAGTGACCGTCCCCGCCCGCGCCAACCCGCTGATGTTCGAACTCCGGCTTTGGGCCCATGGCCAGGACTTCGATACGGCCTGGCAGGCCTGGCTGGACGGCGTGCAACTGGAAACAGGCCTCGATCCTACTAACTTCGACGAATGACACCCATGGCATCGGGGGTGCCTTCACCCCAACCCACCGCCCCAAAGGCCGCCACGGTGACGCCCGCCCATCCATCCGCTGAAACCGAGATCTCCTCGTTCCGGCCCAGCTTCATGACCCCCGCGGCCCTGCGAACCAAAGCCCTCGCCATCGAGGCGTTCCTGCGCGAGCGGCTGCTCGACGCCCATGGCGTGGTCTACACGTTTCTCGACCGCGACACCCGCCGCCCGCCGACGGAATCCCTGTTCCCGCCGGCCGCGCCGGGCATGGACCACCACGATTTCTATATCGAGGGCTATACCCGCCCCGAATTCGCGGCCTACGAAAATTGCGGCATGACCACCGGCGCCTATCTGCAGGCGCTCGTGGCCCAGTACCGGGCGGAAGGGGACCCCGCCGTCCGCGCGCACATGGCCGGCGCCTTCGAGGCCCTGCGCCACATCTACCGGCTCGGCACGGCGCTGGAAGAGGGGTTCTTCCCCAAAATCTACGGCGGGCGGTTCTCGCCCCAGACCAGCACCGACCAGGCGCTCTACGCCGCCCTGGCGCTCGACCGGTATTATGACGTCGCAACGCCGGGAGAACAACGCGAGATCGCGCGCATGATCCCGCGCATGGTCAACTTCTGGATGGCCCGCCGCTACGCCTATCCCTATTACGAGAACGCCGATAAGCACTGGCCGCTCCAGCGGTTCCCGCCGCTGCTGCTCCTGGCCTGGCGGTACTCCGGCGAGGCCGCCTTCAAGGCGGAATACGACCGGCTGCTCGCCCAAGGCGTCTCCGCCGAGCCCGAATTCGCGCAGCTCCGCAAAAAACGCTCCGGCACCGTGCCCCTCTCCGCCTACGAGCGGCAGCACGGCGCGTTCCTCATCTCCGCCATGTCCTGCGGCGCCGCCATGGACTGGATGCATTTCGATGCCCTGCTGCGCCATGATCCCACCCATGCCCTCGCCCCGGACTGGAAGGCCGGCATGCGCACCATGTGGGGCGAGGCCCGCATCACCCTCGCCCCCAACGGCAAACACTATATGCAGGTCCTCGTGGATATGGAGTCCGGCTCGGTCCGGCGCCCGGCCGGTTTCGCCGCCGGCGACCAGCCGGGCTGCACCTCGGGCTGGAGTACCTTCATCGCCAGCGGCGCGGTCCTGGCCGCACCTCACCTCCCCGATCCCACCGAACTCCGCCAGGCCGTTGCCCAAATCCTTGAGCGCCTGAACCTCGAAGACCTCACCTATTTCGACGACGCCGACCGCTTCCCGCCGCGATTCCGCTTCAAGACGCGGTTCCTCAGCGGCGACGCCGTTGCTAACTGGCTCTGGGCCTACTGGCAGGGCCGCTGCAACGGCGTGCTGGCTTCCCCGTGATACGCAACCAGCAACAGTACCCATCATCGTTTCGTCGTTCCTGAGTTTCAGATTGTTCCTCTTCCTTGAGTTCCTGAGTTCCAAATCGTTCCGTTCCTGAATTCCACATCGGAGAGCCCCCCCATGCCCACCTTGCGCGATTCCTTCTGGCTCTGGGGCCAGAACCCCGGCAGCCATCACCGCGGTAGCCCGGAAAAAGGCTACAAACTGCCCGGCACCAACCGCATGGACGCCGCCGAGGGCGGCCGCTTCTTCGGCATCCCGAACTGCTGCCGGGTCGTCATGTCCGCCGGCCCGGAGCCGCCTTTCGATGCCGAAACCGCCAAGCTCCAGGACTTCAAACAGGTCGTCTGGTCGGCCGTGGGCGCGGGCGGCGTCACCCGCAACAGCGACGACCGCAGCGACCTGGACGAGGTCCTGCGGCAGGCCGACCGCTTCCCCAACGTGACCGGCGCGATTCTCGACGATTTCTTCGCGTCGGTCGAAGGCTTCGGCCGCGGCGGCAAGCTCGCCCGGCATTCGATCGCCAGCATCACCACGATGCGCGACCGGCTGCACGCTTTCCCCCGGCGCCGGCTGGACCTCTGGATGGTCTGGTACACCTACCAGCTCGGGTTCCCTGTGGCCGAGTACATCGCCCTCTGCGACGTCATCACCCTCTGGACCTGGAAAGGCTCCGACCTCGCCGCCCTCGACGACCACCTCCGGCGGTTCGCCGAGCTGACGCCCGGCAAGCGGCGGCTGGCCGGCTGCTACCTGTGGAATTACGGGGAACAGAAACCGCTGACCCTGGACCAGATGAAACACCAGCTCGACCGCTATCTCCACTGGATGCGGCAGGGCGTTCTGGAAGGAATTATCTTCTGTTCCAATTGCATCGCCGATATCGGTCTCGAGACCGTGGAGCATACCCGGCGCTGGATCGCCGAGGTCGGCGGCCATCCGCGTGGCGCGCGGGGGTGAATTACATCATCACATTTTGCCGCATAATTACTTATCCAGAACGTCTCCTAGGCCTTCTGGCAAGGTGACGCGGAAGGTCGTGCCGCGGCCCCAGGCGCTCTCGACCGTGATGGTGCCGCCAAGGCGGTCGGCCAGACGCTTGCAGATCGCCAATCCGAGGCCCGTGCCTTCGTGTTGGCGTGTCAGGCCGGTATCCAGTTGGCGAAACGGCTGGAACAGCTTGTCCAGGTCTTCGGGCCGAATTCCCTGGCCGGTGTCGGCCACCGCGAGGCGGACGGACCCCGGGACCCCGGCGGTCTCGGCCGAGAGCACGACCTGTCCGCCGCTCGTGAACTTGATGGCGTTGCTGAGCAGGTTCAGCAGAATCTGCTCCACGCGGCGGCGATCGCTGACGATCCGGCCGATCCCCGGCGCGATCTGCGCGCGGAGCGGCAGTTGTTTACGGTCGGCCTGCGGCGCCACCGTCTGCAGGACCTTGCGGATCGACTCGGGCAGGTCGAAAGGCGCGCACTTGATTTCGATCTGGCCGGCCTCGATCTTGGAGATGTCGAGCACATCGTTGATCAGGGCGAGCAGGTGCTGGCCGCTGTCCTTGACCATCAGGAGCTGCTTGGTCTGCTCGGGATTGAGCGGACCGGCCAGTCCCTGCAGCAGCAGGCCGGTGAAGCCGATGATCGAGTTCAGCGGCGTGCGGAGCTCGTGGGACATCGTGGCCAAGAACGCCGATTTGGTGCGGTCGGCGGCCTCGGCAGCCTGTTTGGCCTGCAGCAGGTCGAGATTCATGCGGCGCAGCGTGTCCGTGCGTTCCGCGACGCGTTGTTCGAGGGACTCCGCGCGCCGCTGCAGTTCCTGGTAGAGGCCGGCGATTTCGCGGTTGCGGGCGTCCAGCAGTCGGGTGCGGGCCCGGACCTGCTGCCGTAACAACAGGCTCCAGACCAGGCTCAGCAGCAGGATCGCGGCGGCGGCCAGCGCCGCCCCGCGGATCCAGGCGGGGGTGCGCGAGGCCAGGTCCTCGGACGTCCAGCGCCTCAGGGAGCGGTAATAGACCGAGTCGGGATTCGCCTTGAAGGCCGCTAGGTGCCGATCGAGCGCGGCGCGCAGGGCGGGGTCGCCGGCCTTGGGCGCCGCGAAGAACAGGCGGGTCGGGCTGAAGATAATGGCAGTTTCCTCGACGCCGAGGCCGCGGGCGTGCCGGGCGCCGTAGAAGCGATTGCAGAGCACGGCGTCCACCCGCGCCTCCTTGAGGTCCGCAAACATGCCGGCGTAGTCCCGGGCCGGCACGATGGTCAGGTCGAGATCGAACCCGGCGCGCGCCTGTTCGAAGGCGGCGTGCTGAATCGAGCGTTCCAGCACGGCGACCCGTTTGCCGGCCAGGTCGAGCACCGACCGGATGCCGCTACCGCGCCGGGTATAAATTTGGAACCAGTCGGATAGCACGGGCTCGTTGTGGAAGGCATAGAGCTCCGCGCGCGGCGCGGTGAAGGCCACGTCGGGCATGAGATCGATGGCGCCGGCCGCCAGCCGATCGAGCCCCTCGGCCCAGGTCCCCGGCACATAGGACAGCGTCCAGCCCTCGCGCTCGGCGATCGCCTCGATCAAGTCGACGAAAATGCCTTCCGGGCGCCCCTCGGAAGACCACGCCACCTTCGGGCTGTTCTGGTAGAGGCCGACGCGCACCGTCGTCCCAGCGGCCAGGGCGGGAATCAAGAGCGCCGCCGCCAGCAGGGCCGCCAAGGCCAAGCCGGTGGCGGGCGGGCACGGCCATCGGGCGGATGCCATGGCCTCTGGGCTCATGGCGTCGGACCGGGCGCCGGGGCCGCGGGTAAATCCAGGTGGAACTGCGTCCAGTGGCCGGGCTGGCTTTCCGCCCACAAGACACCGCCGTGGTCCCGGACAATCCTATGGCTGATCGAGAGGCCCAGCCCGGTTCCCTTGTCGCGCGGCTTGGTCGTGAAAAAGGGGTCGAACATCCGGTTGCGCACGCTGTCCGGAATGCCCGTGCCATGGTCTTCGACCGTCAGGCGCACCCAGGCAGCCGCGCCGACCCCTGCGGGCGTCGGCGCCGGTCCGGCGCCCGGCCGCGCGACGGGTTGCGCCGTCAGACGCAGGATCTTGTTCCCGTCGGCCGTGGGATACCGTTCGTTGAGCGCATCGCGTGCGTTGGTCAGCAGGTTCATGACGACCTGCTGGATTTCCTGGCTGCGGCAGACGATCGGCGGCAGATCGCCGGGCACCCGGACGTCCAGGGCCACTTGGTCCTTGCGCAGCATGGCGCCGATCAACGAGAGGGTATCGTCCACGATGGTCGAGAGCCGCACCGGGCAGCGTGCTTGCGTCTCGACGCGCGCGAAGGCGAGCAGGGTCTTGACGATCGCCGCGACGCGCTTGGCGCCCTTGACGATTTCGGCGGCGCTGTCGGCGACCTGGGCGGCGTTCCCGGCCTCGCGGAGCAGCATCTGGGCGTATCCCATGACGGCCGTGATCGGATTATTGATTTCGTGCGCCACGCCGCTGGCCAGGGTGCCGATGGATTCCATTTTCTGCGCCTGCTGCAGTTGAGCCTGCAGCCGCTGCCGTTCATCCTCCGCCCGCTTGCGCTCGGTGATGTCGGTGCTGATGGAGAGGATCGCCTTGGGGCGGCCCTGGGCGTCGCGCAGCAGGGTCCAGCGGCTGTCGAGCACCAGCGGCCGGCCGGCCCTGGCCGTCACGGCCAATTCGCCCTGCCACTCGCCGGCCGCCAGCACCCGTCGCCGGCGGTCATCGAAGCCGCCGTCCGCGGGATCCATCCAGCCGGCGATCGGGCGCCCGCGCGTGTCGGCCAGCGGCCAGCCGGACAGCCGCTCGAACGCCGGATTGGCGAACTCGACCCGGCCCTCCAGGTCGCAGACCAGGATGGCGTCGCGGGCCAGGCTGATGAGGCGCGCCTGTTCGCGGAGCCGCTCGTCGGCGGCCTGCAGGTCGGAGAGGTCCTGCGCCAACTGGCGATTGGCGAGCTCGACCTGCTGCATTTTCGTTTCCAGCTTGCGGAAGAGCACCTCGTTGTACCGGCGCAGGAACCCGACGTCGGCCTCCGGGGTCTCGGCGACCGCCGGTCCGGCCTCCGCCGGCGGCCGGGCGCCATCCGGCGGACGCGCGTCCCGCACCACCTCGTGCAGCGTCGCGACCAGCCGTTCGGAATCCTCCGGCTTGATCAGAAAGCGCGCCGCCCCCAGCCCGAGGGCGAACTCGCGGTCCTGGTCCTCGGTATAGGTGGCCGTGTAAAACACGAAGGGGACCGCCTGCAGGCGCGGGTCGCGCCGCCATTCGCGGCAGAGGGAGAAGCCGTCCATGACCGGCATCAGGATATCGCTGACGATGGCGTCCGGCGGCGATTGCCGCGCCTTTTCCAGCGCCGCCGCGCCGTCGGCGGCGGTCGCCACCCGAAACCCGCTGGCGGCCAGCAGGACTTCGAGCTGGTAGATGTTCTGCGGGTGGTCGTCGACAACGAGGATCGTCATGGCGCGCGCTCCCCGCCCACGGCCGGGGCGTTGAGATACTGCTCGATGTCGCCGCTGAATGTTTCGGGGTTGATGGGCTTTTCGAGGTAGCCGGTGCAGCCGGCATTCAGGGCATGTTCGCGGTCTCCGACCATGGCGTAGGAGGTGACCGCCACGACGGGCACGTCCTTGAGGTCCGGGTTCTGGCGCAGGGCGCGTGCCACGGCGTACCCATCCATCTGCGGCAGTTGGATGTCGAGCAAAATTAGGTCCGGGCGCAGCCGGGCGGCGAGGGCGATACCGTCAGGCCCATTGCGGGCGGCGGCCACGGCATAGCCCTTGCGTTCCAGGAGGAACGTGGCCAAGTACAGGTTCTGCTCGTTGTCTTCAATGATCAGGATTGTGCGGTTCTTCATGGCGGCCCGCATCGCGCACGGTGGCCAGACCCCATGGTTATCAGTATAGCACGACACCGCGCCGCCGCAAGGCGGAAAAGCGGCACGCAGGGTCAGACTTAAAGTATAAAGTGTCAAGGGGTCGTCATCCCGCCCCATGGCCAAACCAGCGAGGACCCCGAATATTTCGGGGGACAGAGAAACTATGGCAAGTTGCCGGAAGGCATTGGGAAGCAGGACACCCGATGGGCATAGGCGGCAGCGGGCCGTCTTACAGGCAGCGCAGCACAGACACGCAGTTGGTGACGCCCGCGCCCCCGATATTGAGCGTGACCCCGATGCTCGGCCGGCCCTTGCCGTAGGGCGTGCCGACCGGCTCGCCAGTCAACTGCTTATAGACCAGCGCGTGCATGGAGACCCCCGTGGCGCCGACCGGGTGCCCCTTGGCCTTCAGCCCCCCGGACAGATTGACGGCGCAAGTGTCATCGGCCGTGAACCGGCCGGCGAGGTAGTCATACCCGGCCCGGCCGTCCGGCGCCAGGCCGAGGGCTTCCACGCACAGCAACTGGGTGATGGTGAAACAATCGTGCACCTCGGCCACCTGGATGTCCGCGGGCCCGATGCCGGCTTGCGCGAAGGCGGTCCGGGCGGCCTGCTTGGCGCCTGTCAGTTCATGCATGTTGGCGTGCCGCTCGATCGGCAGCCGGTCAACCGCATGGCCGAACCCGGCCAGTTCGACCGCCTTGCGTCCCTCGGCCTGCGCCAGGTCCGTCCGGGTCAGAACGACCGCCGCCGCCCCATCCGAAATCAGGGAGCAATCGTGCAGGCGGAGCGGGTCGGACACCACCGGGTTCTTCCCGGGCGGCAGGGCCAGGATGGCGTCGGCCGAGAACAGCCGGTAGCGGTCGGGCGGGCTGCCGGCCCCGAAATGCGCCATCGGGTTGCGGACCCCGTGCGCGTAGGCCGCCGCGGCGACCGTCGCCAGCATACGGCGCAGGACCTCGTCGGGAATCTGATAGCGCGCCTGGTATGCGCGGGCAAAAGCGGCGAACAGGTCGGGGAAGGACATCCCGCGTCCTCCTTCCGTCGGCCAGTGGGAGCAGCAGGCCAGCGCATGCGTGACGCCCGCCGTCGGGAGGAGCGACATCTTTTCGACGCCAATGACCAGGGCGCGCTGGAAGCGGCCCGACTCGATGCCGTAGACGGCGTTATAGAGGGCCACGGACGACGAGGCGCAGGCCCCCTCGGTCCGGGTGACCGGCTTGAAGCGGAACAGTTCCGGATCGACCTCGACGGCGGCGGGCGCCAAGTGTTCCTGGTTCGCGAAGAGGGCTGGCGAGCAGGACCCGACCCAGATGGCGTCGATATCCCCGGGCGCCAGGCCGGCATCGCGGAGGGCGCCGCGGCCCGCCTCGACGATCAGGTCATAGATCGGGATTTCGTCCGTGACAGCGCCGGTATCTTTGTTTTTGCTGACAAACGTTCCGAAGCGGGTATGGGCGGCTCCGATCAGGCTGACCTTGCTCATGGCTCGTCCTTGGGCGATCGATGGTCACGCGGCCGGGCTGTCAGGCGTTCGCGCCGGGGGCCGGGTCAAGCCGTGCCGGCCGCCGCGGCGATCCATTCGGGGCGCAGATTCATGGGCGCCTCGGCGAAAATCCGGGCATCCATCAGGCGTGGCGGCGCCTTCCGCACGGGTTCGAATTCCATCTGGGCCAGGATCTGCCGGTCCACGTCCACGCCGGGCGCGACCTCGACCAGTTCCAGGCCGTTGCCGGTCAACCGGAACACGCAGCGCTCCGTGACGTAGTAGACCGGTTTCCCGTCGGCCGCCGCCAGCGGGCCGCTGAACGTGACCTGCTCGACCTGCTTCACGAATTTTCTAACCGGGCCTTCCCGCTCGATCATCAGCCGGCCGTCGCGCACGTTCACCGCCAGCGGGCCGGCCGTGAACGTTCCCACGAACACGACTGCCTTGGCGTTCTGGCTGATATTGATGAAGCCGCCGCAACCCGCCAGGCGCGACCCGAACTTGCTGACGTTCAGGTTGCCGTGCCGGTCCGCCTGGGCCAATCCCAGCACGCAGATATCGAGGCCACCCCCGTCATAGAAATCAAACTGATTGGGCTGATGGATCACGGCGTCCATGTTGATGGCCGCGCCGAAACTCAGGCCGCCGGCAGGCTGGCCGCCGAACACGCCCGCTTCCGTCGTGAGGGTCAGCGCCTCCAACAGATGTTCCTCGGCCGCCACGGCCGCCACGCCTTCCGGCATGCCGATGCCCAGATTGACGATGGCCTTGGGCCGCAGGGCCAGGAGCGCCCGGCGCGCGATGAGCTTGCGTTCGTCCAGGGGCATCGGCGACTGGACCGCCCGGGGAACCCGGAGATCGCCGCTGTAGGCTGGGTTATACTGTTCTGCGAATGTCTGCCAGTGATGTTCTGGATTTTGGACCGGCACGATGCCGTCGACCATGACGCCCGGAATTTGCACCTGGCGCGGGTGCAACGAACCGCGGGCGGCCAGGCGCTCCACTTGGGCGATGACCACGCCGCCGGAATTCTTGGCGGCCATGGCCATGGCCAGGACTTCCAGGGGCAGCGCTTCGCGCTCCATGGTCAGGTTGCCGTCCTCGTCGGCGGTCGTGGCCCGGATCATCGCTACGGTAATGGGGAAGGTCTTGTAGGCCAGGTAGTCCCGGCCATCGAACGCGATCCGCTCGACCAGGTTTTCCGTGGCACGGGCGTTGACCTTGCCGCCCCCGTGCCGCGGATCCACGTAGGTGCCCAGGCCGACGTGCGTGATCGTGCGCGGCTTATGGGCCGCGATGTCGCGGTACAGGTGGGTGATCACGCCCTGAGGGAAGTTGTAGCCTTCGATCTTGTTCGCCAGGGCCAACCGCTGCATTTTGGGCACCAGGCCCCAATGGCCGCCGATCACTCGCTTGATCAGTCCCTCGTGCGCCAGTCGGTTCAGTCCGCGCGCCTGGCCGTCGCCCTGCCCGGCGGCATAGACCAGGGTCAGGTCGCGGGGCTGGCCGGTTTCCAGGAAGAGGGCGCCCAGGGCTGCCGCCAGTTCCTCGGCAAATCCGATGCCGACGAAGCCGCCCGTCGCCACCGTGTCCCCCGTGCGGATCAGCCGGACGGCCTGTTCCGCCGTCATGATCTTGCCGCGCGCCGCCGGCGGTGCGTCCGTCGTCTGCGCCTCGATCGCGGTGCCCATCTGCGCCTCCTGCTGCGTGGTCCCGCCGCGGCGGGAGGTTCAGCCCCTGGATCCCAGCCGCAACCCGCCATGGATGAAAAACACGTCGCCCGCCAGGGCCTCGTTGCGGTACAGCTCGCCGACCAGCGAGGCCACCTCGCCCGCCTCGATCAGCCGGCCGATCGGCACCTGTTCCACGATCTTGGCCAGCACGTCCGGCTTCATCCGCCGGGCCATGGGGGTCTCGCAGTAGCCGGGCGCCACGGCCACGCACCGGATTTGGCCGGCCAGGCCGCGCCGGAACAGTTCCGCCGTAATCACCCGCGGGAACACCGACATCGCCGCCTTGCTCGACGCGTAGTTGATCTGCCCGGCGGTACCCAGCGAGCCGGTCGAGGAGGGCAGGCAGATCAAACCCTTGTCCCGGTTATTGATCATGCGCTCCAGGCATTCCCGCACGGTCAGAAACACGGCGGTCAGGTTGAGGTCGATCACCTTTTGGAAGTCGTCCAGGGCCATTTTGCGCGTGACGCGGCCGGTCTCGCGGTCGGGCGCGACCAGCAGGGCATCGCGGAAGGCGCCGGCAAACGGCGCCACGAGGTGGATATGCCCGAAACGTTCGATGGCGAAGTCGGCCAGACGCGCGTTGTCCGCCTCGCGGGTCACGTCGCACGCCAGAATGGCCGTCTCGCCTCCCAGCGCCGCCTGCGCCTGGCGCAGCGCCGCTTCGGAAATGTCCGCCAGCACCACGCGGCCGCCGCGCTCCACCCAGTAGCGCGCCACGGCCATCCCGAGCCCGCCCGCGCCCCCGCTGATGACCGCCACCGCGTCTTGAATGTCCAGCATTGCGCGCCCTCCCGAATCCGTTGCGTCCCGCAGTAGCCGAGCCCGCCCGTCACACCCACCACCCGCCGCTGACGTGAATCGTCTGGCCGGTCACGTACGCGGCCAGGTCGCTGCAGAGAAAGAGAATGACGTTGGCGATTTCGTCCGGCTCCGCAAAGCGGCCCAGCGGAATGGATTTGAGCATGTCCTGGCGCACGGGTTCCGGGATTTGTTTGCCCATCTCCGTGAGCGCCACGCCCGGGGCCACCGCGTTGACCGTGATCCGCCGCTTGGCCAGCTCCTTGCTGAGCACCTTGGTCAGGCTGACGACGCCGCCCTTGGCGGCGGCGTAGTTGCATTGACCGAAAAACCCCTGGAAAGCCGCGATCGAGGCCAGGTTGACGATTCGCCCGCCGTCGGCCAGCGTTTCCGCGGCCCGCTGGCAGACGTGGAACACGCCCGTCAGGTTCGTGTCCAGTACATCGCGCCATTCGGCGGCGCTCATCTTCTTGATGCTCCGGTCGCGGAGAATAGCGGCGTTATTAATGACGATGTCGAGGCGATCGAAGCGGGCGAGCACGTCGCGAAACATGGCGGCGACGGCGTCGGCGTCGCGCACGTCGGCCTCCGCCAGCAGTGCCTGCGGGCCGATGGCCGCCGCCGTGGCCTGAGCGCGCTCCCGATTAGCGCCCTGCGGGTCGTTGACATAGTTGATCGCCACGCGGGCCCCCGCCTGCGCCAGCCGGGCAGCCGTGCTCGCGCCGAGTCCCTGTCCCGCTCCCGTGATCAGGGCGGTTTTGCCGGACAGATCGATTGGAATCATGGATATTGATCCTTTCCCCGCCGCGGAAACGGCTCCGTCACGTAGCGTAAGGTATCATGTCGGCAGCCTGCTCGCTTCGTCAAGATTATTCAGCGCCGACGGGGACGTTCTAGACAACCAGTTGCGGAGTTACATGTTGCGACGTAACCGGCGCATCAGCGGCGCGTCGTGTTATCATTCGGCGCCTGCCATCGCGGGCCGCCATCATGCGGCAGGCCATTCGGCGGGGCAACGCGCAGCCGGAACAATTCGCATTGTCCTGCGGAGTCCTCTAGCCCGCCGCGTCCCACTCCCAGCCCGCGCGGATTCCGGCTAGCCGGTGCCGTGTGCGGTCGCCGGCGGGCCCGTGAGCCTTCACGGTGCGGCAGCTGTTCCGGAAAACGTCCGCAGAAGCGCGTGTCCGGGAACTCCGGGATGCCGATTCCGATGGCGTTCGCCAGGCCGATCCGGCGATCTACGACGAGCGCACGGGCGGTTGGGCGGAGGAGACTGCGGGTGGTTGCCGCGGCGGTCGTCGGGCAGTCGGATCCGGTCTGGTGGCCGTGTTCTGGTATCCGGCCTCCAGCAACCTGAATCCGCCCGCCGCACACCGCAGCGTTCACGGGGGTGGCGAGAGTCGGAATCGAACCGACGACACGCGGATTTTCAGTCCGCTGCTCTACCATCTGAGCTATCTCGCCGCACCGTCAAGAGTTGCACCATATGGCAGCGGGGCCGCGGAATCAATCTTTTTTCGCGGAGCCCGGCGACCGCCGGTCGCCGGGGCTCCGGATGGCATCGCCCCGGCCGGACAGAGAGGCATGCCACCGGCGCTTGTCGATCAGCGCGCGATCCGGCTATTCAGGATCCACGGCCGGGCAAACCCCGCAGACGGGCAACGCGCAACCGTGCATAGGGCAATACGGATTGCGCGACGGACCGCCCCGTGCCAAGCCGGATTGGGTATCGCCGGCCGGCTAACGGCGTGGTATGAACGGAGGGGATTGAACGGGAGCCGGGCGGGCCGAAAGCGGGCGGCGCGCGGGCCGGGGCGGAACCACCTTCGGGGAGCGGATGGCATGAACAACCGGGTGATTGTGCGGCCGGAACATCTGAACCATCACGGTTATCTTTTCGGGGGCATGCTGCTGAAGTGGGTGGACGAGTTTTCCTGGATTGCGGCGTCGCTGGAGTTTCCCGGCTGCACGCTGGTGACGATCGCCATGGACCGGGTCCTCTTTCGGCGGCGGGTGGTCAACGGCAGCATCCTGCGCATCGCCGTCCGGCACGCCCGCACCGGAACAACCTCAGTCGCCTACCAGGTGACGGTATTCGCCGACGCGCCGGGGGCGACCGAAGAACGCGAGATTTTCAGCACCGCCGTAACCCTGGTGCGGGTGGACGCCGACAGCCGCAAGTGCCCGCTGCCGGAGCGCCGGCCGATCGCCGTGACCGGGCCCGAATGACGCGGCGATCATCGCGACGGGATCGCTTCCGGGACGGCTCAGCACCGCTTCGCCCTCCATGTGTCGGAAACCTATCGCCACCTGGAGGGCGAGGCTGCGCCGAGCCGCTGTCCGGACCCACGGAATCCGGCAACGACCCGCCGCGTTCATCCGAGGGCGGCGGCGATGCGGTCGGCGACCGACGGGGCATCGATCCCGCAGCGCGCAGCCTGGCACTCGAAGGACCCCTGGGGCAGGAAGCGGTCCGGCCAGCCGAAGCGCAGCCGGGCGCCGCGGTAGGAGAGCTCGTCAAGCACCTCGCCGACGGCCGCGCCGAATCCGCCGGCGGCCACGCCGTTCTCGATCGAGGCGATGCCGCGCGCGGCGGCTGCCTGACGGGCCAGCAGCGCGCGGTCAAGCGGCCGGATGAAGCGCGGATTGACGACCCCGGCCGCGATCCCCCGTTCCCGCAGGCGCGCCGCCGCGGCGCGGCCGGTTGGCAGCATGTCCCCCAAGGCCCAGATCTGGACCGCCGTTCCCGGCTCGACGATCTCGGCGATGCCGAGCGGAAGGTCGGCCGGCGCGGCGGGCAGCGCCGCGCCCGGGCCGGCGCCGCGCGGGTAGCGGATCATCACCGGGCCTTCCCAACGCGGCGCGGCGTGCAGGGCGGCGACCAGTTCGGCCTCGTCCTTCGGCTGCAGGAACACCAGGCCCGGGACGGCGTGGAAGAGGGCAATGTCAAAGATCCCATGATGGGTGGGCCCGTCGTCGCCGACCAGCCCGGCGCGGTCGAGGCAGAAGATCACCGGCAGCCGCTGCAGGCAGACGTCATGAATGACGTAGTCCACGATGCGCTGGGCGAAGGTCGAGTAGATGGCGACCACCGGACGGTAGCCCTCGGCCGCCAGGCCGGCGGCGAAGAGCACGGCATGCTCCTCGCAGATGCCGACGTCGAAAAAACGGCCGGGGTAGCGCTTGGCGAACCCCGCCAGGCCGGTGCCGCCGGCCATGGCGGCGGTGATCGCCACCAGGCGGGGATCGGCATCGGCCAGGCGTTCGAGGGTTTGCCCGAAGACCGCCGAGTAGGCGGGGGAAGCCTTGGGCCGGATGGCCGCGCCGGTGGCGTACTCGAAGGCACCGGTCCCGTGCCAGACGTCCGGTTCCGCCTCGGCGAAGGGATAGCCGCGGCCCTTCTGGGTCGAGACGTGCAGCAGGACCGGCTCGGCCGCGCGGGTGGCAATCTCGAGGGCCGCGGTCAGCGTGCGAATGTTGTGGCCATCGATCGGCCCGATGTAGCGCAGCCCGAACTCCTCGAACAGCACGCTGCGCAAGAACAGCCCCTTGATCGCCTCCTCGACCCGCCAATAAACGCGGCGCAACCAGCTCAGGCCGAGCCGGTGCTTGGCGAACTGCTCGACCGAGGATTTCCAGCGGTTATAGCGGGGATGCGCCAGCAGTTCTCCCAAAATCCCGGCGATTGAGCCGACGTTTTGCGAGATGGACATCTCGTTGTCGTTCAGCACGACAATCAGGCGGCGGGTGGTGGCGGCGATGTTGTTGAGCGCCTCGAAGGACGTGCCGCAGCCCAGGGCGCCGTCGCCGACGATCGCCACCACGTGGTGCGCCGCGCCGCGCCGGTCGCGGGCCGCGGCCATGCCCAGGGCCGCCGAGAGCGCCGTTCCGGCGTGCCCGGCGCCATAGGCGTCGTAGGGGCTTTCGGCCCGTGCGGCGAATCCCGACAGCCCGCCTTCCTGGCGCAGGCCGGCAAAGCGTTCGCGCCGACCCGTCAGCAACTTGTAGGCGTAGGTCTGGTGGCTGACATCCCAGAGCAGCTTGTCTTCCGGCGGGCGGAAGACCCGCAGCAGGGCCAGGGTCAGCTCGACCACGCCAAGGTTGGCCGCCAGGTGGCCGCCGGTGCGGCTGACCGTGCGGATAATCTCTTCGCGGAGTTCCGCGGCCAGGCCCGGGAGAGCGTCGGCGGGCAGGGCGCGCAGGTCGTCGGGCGAGCGGACGTTGTCGAGGAGGCGGCTCACGGTTCCTTAACGGGCTCATCGGCGGGCACGGCCAAGGGCTCGATCACCGCCTGGCCGTCGCGGCTGACGAGCTGTTCGATCTTGCGCTCGACCTCGTTGAGTTTCTCGGTGCAGAGCTTGACGAGGCGCATGCCTTCCTCGAAGTGGGACATCAAGCGGTCCAGGCCGAGATCGCCGCCTTCCATCTCGCGCACGATGGTTTCCAGGCGTTCGAGGGCTTTCTCGAAGCCCGGCTGTTTGTCCGGCTTGGCGGTGGCCATGGCTGCAATCCTCCGTGTCAGGCGCCGGCGCCTTCCGGGCCGCGCGCCGGCCGGGCCGGCGCACCCGCCGGGTCGCGGGCGCGCACCTCGGACTCCAGCCAGCCGCGGGCCAGGCGGGTGACGACACGGTCGCCCGGCGCGACCCGGGCGGCGTCCCGCAACACCTGCCCGTTGGGCGCCGAGGTCATACTATACCCGCGCTCCAAAACCGCAAGCGGGTTGTTGCCCTGCAGGCGGGCCTCCAGCCGCGCCAGCACCACGGCGCGCGCGTGGCGCCACTCCTGCGGGGCGCGCGCCAGGCGGCCGGCGAGGTCGTCGAGCGTCTGTTGGCCCGCGCGCAGACCGTCGCGCGCGGCGCGCGCCATGGCATCGCCCCGGCGGTCGAGACGCTCGGCCAAACGCCGCACGAGATGGCCCGGCTCGCGGAAGACATAGCTCTGCCGGGCGGCCTGCAGCCGGTGCCGCAGCACGGCGCGGCGCTGTTCGAGGACCCGGGCGGCGCGCCGCGCCAACTCGGCCAAGGCGGCCTCGAACTCCGCCTTGCAGCCAACGACCAGCTCCGCGGCCGCCGAGGGGGTCGGCGCGCGCAGGTCGGCGACGAAGTCGCTGATGGTCACGTCCGTCTCGTGGCCGACGGCCGAGATCACCGGGATCGCCGAGCGCGCGATCGCCCGGGCGACGCCTTCCTCGTTGAACGCCCAGAGGTCCTCGAGGCTGCCGCCGCCGCGGGCGACGATCAGCACGTCCATGTCGCCGCGGCGGTTGAAGAGGTCGAGGGCCGCGGCGATCTCCACGGCGGCGCCCGCGCCCTGGACGCGGACCGGGGCGACCACCACGTGCAGGTTGTAGAAGCGGCGCGCCAGGACTGCCAGCAGGTCGCGGAGCGCCGCCCCCGTGGGCGAGGTGACGATCCCGATGTGGCGCGGCAGGCGCGGCAGCGGCTTCTTGCGGGCCGGGTCGAAGAGCCCCTCGGCCGCCAGCTTGCGCTTGAGCGCCTCGAAGGCCGCCCGCAGCGCGCCCTCCCCGGCCGGCTCGAGCGCCCGCACGATCATCTGATACTGGCCGCTCTTCTCGTAGACGCTCACCAGGCCGAAGGCCCGCAGCAGCATCCCATCCTCCGGCGCCAGGCGCACCCCGCGCCGGCTGCCGCGGAACATCACACAGGCCAGCTGCGCCTGGGCGTCCTTGAGCGTGAAATACCAGTGCCCCGAGACCGGCTCGCGGAAGTTCGAGAGTTCCCCCTCGACCCAGACCTCGCCAACCTCGTCCTCGATCACGGTCTTGATCCAGCGGGTCAGCTCGGCGACCCGGTAGACTTTCGGCGGCGGGGACGCGGGCAAGGAGGTCATGGATTGGTTACCGGGCATATTCCACGCAACGCTTCTCGCGGATCACGGTCACCTTGATCTGGCCGGGATACTGGAGGTCCTGCTCGATTTTCTTGCTGATCTCGCGCGCCAGGTGCATGGCGCCGGCGTCGTCGACCTTGTCGGGGAACACCAGCACGCGGACCTCGCGGCCGGCCTGGATGGCGTAGCTCTTCTCGACCCCCGCAAACCCGGCGGCCAGCCCTTCGAGCTGCTCGAGACGCTTGACATAGACGGCGGTGGTCTCGGCGCGCGCGCCCGGGCGCGCGGCCGAGATCGCGTCGGCAGCCGCCGCCAGGAGGGCGTAGACCGATTCCGGCGCGACGTCGGCATGGTGGGAGGCGATGGCGTTGAGCAGCGTCTGGGACTCGTTGTGGCGCTTGAGGACATCGGCGCCGATAATGGCATGGCTGCCCTCGACCTCGCTGTCGAGCGCCTTGCCGATGTCGTGGAAGAGGCCGATGCGCTTGGCGAGGGCGATGTCGAGATCGAGTTCGCCGGCCATCACCCCCATGAGGTGGGCAACCTCGATGGAGTGCATCAGGACGTTCTGGGCGTAACTGCTGCGGAACTTGAGCCGGCCGAGCGTGCGCACCAGCTCGGGGTCGACCCCCTGGACGCCGACCGTGAAGACGGCTTCCTCGCCGGCGGCGCGCATGGATTCCCCGATGTCTTCGGTGACCTTGGCGACGACCTCCTCGATGCGCGCCGGGTGGATGCGGCCGTCCATGATCAGGCGCTCGAGGGACTGCTTGGCGATCTCGCGTCGCAGCGGGTCGAAGGCCGAGAGCACCACGGCCTCGGGGGTGTCGTCCACCAGCACGTCCACGCCGGTGGCGGCCTCGAGGGCGCGAATGTTGCGGCCCTCGCGCCCAATGATGCGCCCCTTGAGGTCCTCGCTCGGCAGGGCTACGGTGCTGGTCATGATCTCGCTGACATGCCCGCTGCTGAAGCGCTGGATAGCAAGCGCCACGATTTTCTTGGACTCGCGTTCGGCGGTCTCCTTGGCCTCCTCCTGCATCCGGCGGATCAGCATCCCGGTTTCGCCGCGGACTTCCTCCTCGACGCGCGTCATCAAGGCGCGCCGGGCCTCCTCGGGCGTCAGGCCGGCGATGCGCTGCAGTTTGTCGCGCTCGGCCTTGATGAGGGCCCGGCACTCCTCGCGGTCCTTGTTCAGGTCGGCGTCCTTCTTCTCGAGCTCGGCGGCCTTCTGCTCGGCCTGCTGGTATTTCTTGTCGAGCATGGCGACCTTGCGCTCGAGGTTCAGCTCGCGCTGGGCGGCGCGCTCCTCGAGCTCGACCACCTTCTGCCGGCGCGTCTTGAGCTCGACCTCGCACTCCTCGCGCGCCTTGATCACGGCTTCCTTGGCCTGCAGCCCGGCGCTCTGGCGCAGGGCCTCGGCCTCGCGCCGCGCCTCGGCCACCAGGCGCTCCGCCTCGCGTTCGCTGGACGTCGCTTCGTAGCGGCCGATCAGCCGGCGCACATAGTATCCCAGACCGCCGGCCAGCAGGACGACGATCGCTCCGATCCACCAACTCGTCATGGGGCGCTCCTTCCGCCCCGGCCAAGCCGGGGCGCGCGATGTGTTCGGGGGGTTGCGGTAACGGCCGCGGCCCGGCGCCGGCCCAGCCGGGAACGCCCGGCTAGGCGGCGGAAGACCGCCGTTTCGGTGACAATCACATCCAGGCGCACGTCCCGCGGACCCATCGGCACGCGGGACACGATCTGGCCAGCGAACGCCAGACCGACCTTGAGCGCGCCGCGCAGCGTCGGGGCGGCCAGCAGCCGGTCATAATGCCCGCGCCCGTATCCCAGCCGGCCACCGGCGCAGTCGAAAGCCAGGCCGGGCACCACCGCCAGGTCGGCGCGCGCCGCGCGCGGCGCCCAGCGCGGCCGCACCGGCTCGGCCACGCCGCCGCGGCCGGGCGCCAGGCGCGCCCGCGGGCCGAGCCAGGCCAGCCCGTAGGCGCCCGCCGCCGCGCGAAAAGCCGGGACCAGCACCCGCTGGTTGGCGCGGCGGCAGGCGGCCAGCAGGCGCCGCGTGTCGGCCTCGACCGGGCGCGCCAGGTACAGGCACACGCAGCGGGCCGCCTCCCATTCCGGCAACCGCAACACCGCGCGCTGGATCGCCCGCGCCGCCGTCCGTGTCCGCGCCGCCGTCCATGCCGACCGGCGCGCGCGCGCCAGCGCCCGCAGGGCCGTCTTGGCGGCCGCCAGCCGCGCCGCCGCGGCCGGCCGGCGCGCGGCGGAACACGCCGCGTCGGACGCCGCGCGTCGCATGGCGGGCAGAGCGTTCATGGGCATCCTTCCGGGGCGCCGGCGGGACCGCTCGTCGGCGTCTTGGAGTCCGCGCGCCTGTCGGCTCGGCGTTCCGGCGCGGCCGCGCGGGCGCGGTGCGTGCGCCGCGCCTGGTCCCACTGGGCCAGCCGCTGCCGCAGCGTGTCCTCGTAGCCCTGGGTGGTCGGTTCGTAGTAGACGGCGTCGGTGGGGATATAGTCCTGGGCGACAAAATGGCCGGGGGCATCGTGCGCGTAGCGATAGCCCGCGTGACCCAGGCGCTCGGCGCCCCGATAGCCCGTGCCGCGCAGCGGCTTCGGGACCGGCAGGACCCGCCCTTCCTTGACGTCGCCGAGCGCCTTCTCAACCGCCAGGTAAGACGCATTGCTCTTGGGGGCGCAGGCCAGGTAGGTCGTCACCTGGGACAAGGCGATGCGGGCCTCCGGCAGGCCGACAAACTCGACGGCCTGCAGCCCGGCGGCGGCCATCAGCAGGCCGCGCGGGTCGGCGTTGCCGATGTCTTCCGAGGCCAGGATGATCAGGCGCCGGGCAATGAAGCGCGGGTCTTCCCCGGCGTAGAGCATTTTCGCCAGCCAGTACACCGCGGCGTGCGGGTCCGAGCCGCGCACGCTCTTGATGAAGGCCGAGATCGTGTCGTAGTGGCCGTCGCCATCCTTGTCGTACACCACGGCCTTCTTCTGGATGGACTCCTCGGCGACCGCGCGGGTCACCCGGATGCGGCCGTCGGCGCCGGGCGGCGTGGTCAGGACGGCGATCTCGAGGGCGTTCAGGGCGCGCCGCGCGTCGCCCTCGCAGACCCGCGCCAGGTGCGCCAGGGCTTCGGGATCGGCCTCGGCGGGATGCCCAACTAGGCCGCGCGGGTCGGTCAGCGCGCGGCGCAGCAAACCGACAATCGCCTCTTCGGACAGGGGCAGCAGTTCGAAGATCTGCGAGCGGGACGTCAGCGGGCTGTTGACGAAGAAGAAGGGGTTGTGGGTCGTGGCGCCGATCAGGATCACGGCCCCGTCTTCAACATAGGGCAGCAGAATGTCCTGCTGGGACTTGGTGAAGTGGTGGATTTCGTCGATGAAGAGCAGGGTGTCGCGCCCGTCGCGGCGCCGCCGCTCGAACGCCGTCTGCAGCAGGTCGCGCAGCGCGGCGACGTTGGCCAGGACGCCGCTGGTTTTTTCGAAGTGGCGGCGCGTGCTGCGGGCAATGACCTCCGCCAGCGAGGTCTTGCCGCAGCCGGGCGGCCCGTACAGGATCAGGCTGCCGAGCCGGTCGGACTCGATGGCGCGGCGCAGCAGCTTGCCGGGGCCGAGGATGTGGTCCTGGCCGGCGATGTCGGCGAGCATCTGCGGCCGCATGCGGGCGGCCAGCGGCGGCCGGGCCGCGGCGGTTGCCCCGCTGTTGTTCTGCCGGAACAAGTCCATGCCATCCCCCTCTGCGGCGGGGAGCCGGCGCCGAAAAGAATGCCCCACCTTGGCCGTGACGGAGTCAATGTCTGTTCCGAATTCACGAGGTGGGTGCTCTAGCGGACGGATTCCAGGTCCCCCGGAGGGGCGTCTGGGCACCGCCCGATTCGAACTCCCCGCTGCATCACTATTGGGTCAGAGATTAGACCCGTAAGCACGCACCAGGCAGGGCACTCTACATCGGAGGAGACGGGCACCCCGCGGGAGGCTCCCGTTTCCGGCAGGTTGAGAAAGAACGGATTACGAGCGGCGTCGCCGCGGGCGGCGCACTCCCGGCCATGGCCAGACTGGTGCGCGGCAGGCCCGCGCCCCATCCCCCGGCCGGAACGTCCAGTCCCCGGTCGTTGCCGTCACTCGGGCCGGGCGCGGCAGCACGCCGTCCGGCCCCATCGCCACAGGCATGGAGACCATGCCTGAAAGGAATCGCCATCCGTTCTCGACCCAGTCTGCCCAGAATGCCCTGCTCATGCGGCCCCCGTCCGTCCCCCGGCCCGCCGTCGGACCGCGGGACCTTACGCGCCGTCCCTGATCTCCACGCCCAACGCGCCTCGCAACCGGTCCTTGAGGGTTTCGTGAAGCCGGTTGACTTCCTCGTCCGTCAAGGTCCGATCCTCGGCGCGATAGGTCAGCGAGTAGGCCAAGCTCTTCGAGGCGGGGCCTATCTCACTGGCTTCGAATCTATCAAAGAGGCGCAGGGCTGTCAACTCCCGCGGCGCGGCGCCCCAAATGGCGGCCGCCAAATCGCCGTGGCGCGCGGCGCGCGGGACGCGCAGCGCCAGGTCGCGCACGACGGCCGGGAACACCGGCGGCCGAACGGCGGCCGGCACGGCGGCGCTGCGCGCCAGGAGCGGAGCCAGACGCAGTTCGAGCAGGGCCACGGGCGATGTCAGGCGCCACTCGCGCCGCAGGGCTTCGCGCACCAGGCCCAGCACTCCGCAGGGCGCACCGTCGAGCAGCACCAGCAGGCGGCGGTCGTCCGCCAACGCGCCGGCGGCGCCGGCGGCCGCCGGCGGCAACCCGCAGACCGCAGGGTCGAAGGGCGCAAGCGCGAGGCCGGCGGGAGCCCCGGCGGCCGCCGGGCGGTCGCCGATACGGAAGCCCAGGCGGCGGCAGAGAGCCTCGATCAGGCCTTTGATCCAGAGATAGACTTCCATGTCCGAGGGATCGCGCCGCGGGTCGCCGCCCTCGACGCCGAGGGACGGCATCGCCGGCCCGGAACGCCCGACGGGGCCCATCAAGCCGACGGCCAGGCGCTCTTCCTCGACAGGGGCGCCCGCGTCGGTCCGGAAGAACACGCGGCCGATCTCGAAGAGCGCCGCCTGGTCGACCTGGCGCGCCCGGTTGCGTCCGAGGGTTTCGAGCATCTGCGGCAACAGCGCGTCGCGCAACACGGCCTGGTCGGCGCTGATCGGCCGCGGGACCGCCAGGCGCCAAGGCGTCGGCCCTGGCGCGCAAAGCCCCAGCAGTCGCTCGGACACTAGGCTGTAGTTCATGATCTCGACCAGACCGAGCCCGGCCAGCGCCTCGCGGCAGGCCAGCGCGGCGCGGATCGGCCGGTCGTCCACTCCCATCCCCAGGCGCGCCGCCGGCGGCGCGGCCGGAATCTTGTCCAGTCCGTGCAGGCGCGCGACTTCCTCGATCAGGTCCACTTCGGCCTCGAGGTCGGGGCGAAACGTCGGTATGCGCACGGCACAGCCGTCCGGCCGGCGCTCGACGACCGGCAGCGCCAGGGCCTCGAACACCCCGGCGACGGCGGCGTCCGCGATCGCCACGCCCAGCAGGTCGCGCACCCGCGCGTAGCGGCAGGCCACGACGCGCTCGGGCGGCGGCGCGGCAACCACGTCCAGCACGCCCGGCGCCGGGCTGCCGCCGGCATGGACGGCCATCAGCGCCGCGGCGCGCCGACTGGCCCACTCCGCCCCCAGAACGTCCACGCCGCGCTCGAAGCGGTACGACGACTCGCTGGCCAGCCCCAGCGCCTTGGACGTCCGGCGGATAAGCGTCGGCTGGAAACAGGCGCTTTCGAGCACGACGTCGCGCGTCTCCGGCCCGATGCCGCTGGCGGCGCCGCCCATCACGCCGGCCACCGCCACTGGCGCGCGGGCGTCGGCGATCACCAGCATCGCGGGTGTCAGCGCACGCGGCGCACCGTCAAGCGTCGCGAGCGTTTCGCCCGGCCGCGCCCGGCGCACGACGAGGCGACCCTCCGCCAGGCGCGCCAGGTCAAAGGCGTGCAGCGGCTGGCCGCACTCCAGCATGACGTAGTTCGTGATGTCGACCACGGCGTTGATCGGACGCACCCCGGCACGCGCCAGCCGCAGGCGCATCGCCAGCGGGCTCGGCCCGATCGTCACCCCGCGCAGCAGACGCGCGGTGTACCGCGGACACCCGGCGGGATCCTCGACCGCCACCCGCACGGCCGCCCCGACCGCCGCGCCCGCTTCCGCCAGGCGCACCTCGGGAAGCGTCAGCCGACTGCCGTACAGCGCGGCGACTTCGCGGGCAATGCCGATCAGGGAAAGCCAGTCCGGTCGGTTGGGCGTGACGGCAATCGTCAGCACCGTCTCGGGGCCGCCCACGACCTCGGCCAGCGGCGTGCCGGCCGGCAGCTCCGGCGGCAGGCGCATGAGGGTCGCATGGTCGTCGGACAGGCCGAGTTCGTCTTCGGCGCAGAGCATGCCGTGCGAGGGCTCGCCTCTCAGGGTCATGGCCTGGATTTGCAGGCCGCCCGGCAGCACGGTGCCCGGACCGGCGAAGGGGGCCTTGTCGCCCGGCCGCACCCCCGGCGCCCCGCAAACCACGCGCACGGTCCCGCGGCCGGTGGCCACGTCGCAGAGCGTCAGCCGGTCGGCCTTGGGATGCGGCCGGACCTCGAGGATCTCGCCGACCACCACCCCGGCGAAATCGGACCCGACGGTCGCGATGGCCTCGACCTCGAGGCCGGCGAAGGTCAGGCGCTCGGCGAGCGCGGCGGGCTCGGCCTCGAAGGCCACATAGTCCTGCAGCCAGCGCAGCGGTACGTTCATGTGGCCAGGGACTCCAGGAAGCGGACGTCGTTCTCGTACAGCAGGCGGATGTCGGGAATCCCGTAGCGGATCATGGCGATGCGCTCGACGCCCATGCCGAAGGCATAGCCGGTAACGGCGTCCGGATCGTAGCCGACGCGTCGCAGCACCTTGGGGTTGACCATGCCGGCCCCGGATATTTCGATCCAGCCGGCCTGTTTGCAGACGCGGCAGCCCCTTCCGCCGCAGAGGTGGCAGGAAAAGTCGTACTCGACGCTCGGCTCGGTGAACGGGAAGAAGTGCGGGCGGAAACGCACCTTGACGTCCGGGCCCATCAGCCGCTGGGCAAACCAGGTGATGTCGCCCTTGAGATCGGCCATCGAGACCCGGCGGTCCACGTAGAGCCCCTCGATCTGGTGGAAGTTGGCGCTGTGGGTGGCGTCGGTGGTGTCGCGCCGGTAACAGCGGCCGGGAGCGATGATGCGCACCGGCGGTGGGCGCGATTCCATGACGCGGATCTGGACCGGCGAGGTCTGGGTGCGCAGCAGGCGGCCGTCGTCGAGCCAGAAGGTGTCCTGGGTGTCGCGCGACGGGTGGTCGGCGGGGGTGTTAAGGGCGTCGAAGTTGTGGTACTCGGTCTCGATGTCCGGGCCGTCGGCCACGGTAAAGCCAAGGGTGTCGAAGATACGGACGGCATCGGCAATCACGCGGGTGATCGGGTGCAGGACGCCGAGCCCGCGCCAGCGGCCAGGCAGGGTCGGATCGAACTCGGCCAACGGCGCCGGGACGGCCGCGGCCGACAGTACCGCGCGGCGCGCCTCGAGGGCGGCGGTCAATTCCTGCTTGAGGGCGTTGGCCTGCTGGCCAAGCGCCGGACGCTCGGCGGCCGGCGCCTCCTTGAGCCCGTTCATGATCGCGGGCAGCAAGCCCTTGCGGCCGAGATAGCGGACACGCACCTGCTCGAGCGCGGCGGCGTCGCCGGCCGCCTGCGCGGCGGCCAACGCCTCCGCTTTCAGCGCCAGGATGTCTTGAGCGTTCATCGGCGGGGATTCCTATACGGCAACCGGCCCGCGAAGTCAAACCGGATCGCCGCCCCGCGATTGGCGGACGCTGCGGCCAACCTCTCGGCGCGCTCCGCTGCCGTCATCGGGGTCAGCCCTTGAATATTGAAAATTCTGCTCGCATTAAATCCGTTGTTGGACGATACTGGTTGTGTCTATGGCTAGGCCTCTGCGAGTTCAGTTTCCGGGCGCCATCTACCACGTGACCATGCGCGGCGTGGAGCGGCGGGTCATCTTCGGCGACCATGCCGACCGCGAGCGATTTCTCGATCGTCTGGGAGAAGCGGTCGAGAACTACGGCGCGCGCTTGTATCTCTTCTGCCTGATGCCGAACCATGTCCACCTGCTGCTGGAAACACCGCGGGCGAACCTATCGGCATTCATGCATGCTCTCCAGACGGCGTATACGGTTTATTTTAACCGGCGGCACCAACGCGCCGGACATCTTATGCAAGGGCGGTTTTGGGCCAAGCCAGTCGCCGGCGACGCCTACCTTCTGAAGCTCAGCCGCTATCTGCATCTGAATCCGGTATCCGTGGCAACCGCAAGGGACCAGCCCCTCGGCCATCGGCGGGCTGAACTGCGGGCTTATCCCTGGAGCAGCTATCGGGGATACGCGGGGCTGGCCATGTCCAAGGACTATGTTTCGGAGAGGCCGATCCTGGCGATGACGGGGAAACCGGGGATGAACAGGCGCCGGGCCTATCGCCGCTTCGTGGAATCTGGACTGACGGAAACCAACGATGAGTTTCTGGAAGTGCTGAAAGGATCGGTCTGGGGGATTGGCGGCCAGGAGTTTCAGGACCGCATCCGTGATGTGCATGCCGACATGGCCAGGCAGGCCAATCGACCAGAGGATATGTCGTTCCGTCACGCGGGCCGGACCGTCTGTCCAGCAACCATCGTGAGTGTCGTCGCCGACGCCTTTGGAATGCAGGCCGTTGATCTCCGGCGGCGACGACGACACGAACGCGTGGCGCGCGGCATGGCCGCCGCAATGTTGGTCCGGTATGCCGGGTTGAATCAGCGGGAGGTCGGTAGATGGTTGGGCATGACCACGGGATCGGCTGTGAGCCACCAGCTTCGGCGTTTGCGAGAACGGTTAGAGTGCGATGCGATCCTGGTCCGACGTATGAACAAGATCATCGCCATCATAGAACGCGGCCGTGAACACGCAGACGTGCGGTAACTTTCATATTTCAAGGGCTGACCCCAATGGTACGAGGGACGGGGTTCCGGCGGCGCTGGCGCGCGTCGCGCTGCGGGCGGCCGACCGGCACGGGTTCTGGCTGGTGGTGGCGGGCAGCCTGGCGCTGCAGGGCTGGGTCTGGTTAGCCTACCGCCACTCGCCCTTCTACGAAGGCCTGATCTGCGACGCCAAGCAGTTTCTCGAGTGGGGCCGCGCCCTGCTGGTTGCGGGCGGCGCCAGCCGCGACGTTTTTTACCGCGCTCCGCTTTATCCTTACCTGCTCTGGGCGCTGTGGTCGGTGACCGGGCCGAGCGTGACGGCAGCGCTCCTGCTCCAGGCCCTCCTGAACGCCGCGACCACGGCCCTGGTGTTCCTGATGGCGCGCCGACTCGGCGGGCAGGCGGCCGGCTGGCTGGCGGCGCTGCTGGCGGCGCTGTGCGGGCCGCTGACGTTCTACGCCTTCAAGCTGCTGAGCGAGACGCCGGCGGTCTTCCTGCAGGTCCTATGCGCCTGGTTGCTGATGAGCGCGCGGTCGCGCGGCCGGCTGGCGGCGGCCGGGGCCGCCGGTGGCCTGCTGGCCTTAGCCAAGCCGCAAACCCTGCTGACGGCGCCGGTGCTGCTGCTGTGGGTTCTGCTGCGAGCGGACGCCGGCCGGTTCCAGGCCCGGCTGGCTGACGGCCTCGCGTTCGGGCTGCCGATCCTGCTGCTGGTCAGCCTGACGGCCGCGCATAACTATTCGCGGGAATCGCGCCTCGTCCTGGTGGCGGCCAACGGCGGCGCCAATGTGTACATCGGCAACCACGACAAAGCGGACGGGATTTTCGCCTACGTGCCGGAGATGGCCCCGGGGATCGAAAGCCAGGAGGCCAGCGTTCGCGAGGCCGCCGAGCGCGCCGCCGGGCGTCCGCTGACGAACGCCGAGGTTTCAGCCTTCTGGTTCCGCAAGGCGCTGGCGTTCATCCGGGCAAATCCCCGGCGCTTCCTGCGGCTCGAGTGCATCAAGATCCGGCGCATGCTTTCGGCCGTCGAGTATTCGAGTATGTATTACCTGACGTTTGAACGGGCCACGTTGACCCCGCGGCTGCGCTGGCTGTTTCTGGATTTCGCGCTCCTTTGGCCGCTGGCGGGGGCGGGCGCCGCGGCCCTGCTGGCGTGCGGCCGCCGGCGCGGGCTGGCCGTGCCGGCGATCATGATCGGCGGGACGGCGCTGAACGTGCTGGTGTTTTTCGCCGACGAGCGATTCCGCCTGCCGATGGCGCCGTTCTTCATCGCGATCGCGGCCGCCGGCCTGACGCACGGATGGTGTGCCGTGAGGGATCGGTCGCGGCCGCCGGCGCGCCGCGCGGAACTGGCGGCGCTGATCCTGCTGGCAGGCGCCGCGGGTGGAGCCGCCACCCGGCTGGACCCCGGCCGCCCCTCGGTGGATCACACGCTGCACCTTTTCCTGGGCGACCTCTATTTCGAACGCGGGGAGTTCCAGCGGGCCCTGGATGCCTTCGTCCTGTCGAGCCAGATGACCCCGAACAACTGGGAGTCGGCCCTCGGCGTCAGCAAGACACTTTACGCCATGGGACGCCACGGGCAGGCGCTATCGTTGTATCGGCTGGCTCGGCCGCCCCTGGGTGCCATCCTGGCGACGGCATACGACCGGGACAAGGATTTTGCCGGACTGCGCTGGCTGGATGCCCGCATCCCCCGGGTGGAGGCCGCGCCAACCGCCGAGAACCCCTAGAACAGGACGGGGACGACCGCCCCTCCCTGGAATGTTTTTTGGGGTTCATGCGCGGCATCGCGCAGGGCGAAGATATTGTCCAGCGGCATCGCCTCGGTGATATTGTGGCTCGAGGCGCAGACATACCCGCCTCGGCGGCCCAGCCGATGGCAGAGCCTGGCAACCTCCGCCCTGATGCTCGCCGGCGTGCCGAACGTCAGCAGGTTCATGTCCACATTGCCGTGCAAGGCGATGTGCTCGCCATACCGCTCCTTGAGCCGCACGATATCCTGGGCTCCGTCGCACGGCTCGACGGGATGGATGATGTCAATGCCCATGCGGATGAACTCCGGGTAGAGCGACCCCACGTTGCCGTCCTGGTGAATGCTGACCGGCAAGGCCTTCGCTTTCGCCAGGCGAATCCGCTGGCGGAGCGACGGGAACTCGAATTCTTCCATCATGGCCCTGGAGATCAGCGGGCCGGTCTTCGAGCACAGCACCGCCCCCACCTGGACGGCATCGATCGGGTAGCGCAGCGCCAGCTCGAGCTCGCGCAGGCAAAAATCGCCGACGCGGTCCTGGAACTCGCGGACGAAGTCCGGGTCGGCGATCAAGGCCTCGTAATAATCCTGGTAGCCGATGGCGGTGGCCACAATAAACGGCGCCTGGCTCGGCGAGAACAGGAGCCCCAGTCCGGTGCCGTCCATGGCCGCCAGCAAGGCTTCGATGCTTCGCTCCAATTCTCCGAGATCCGGGAACGCGATCCGGCGCAGGTCCTGCCGGGTTTTGATCGTTCCGTCCACGTAGTGCTTGCGCCCATCGGCATCGATGTGGTTGCGGCGCCCCAATTCCCATACCCGCGTCCAGAACAGCATGTCGTTCCCGACCAGAACATTCAGCCGCACATAATCCTCTGCCGGGATTTCAAACGGCCGCACGGGCGGCAGGCGTTTGCCCAGGATTTTCCCGGCCACGGTGGTTTCGATTTCCTGCTCGAAGAACGGGATGTCGGCCGATTCCACATGCCCAATGGCCGAGCGCAGGTAGCGTTGTTTGTCGGGGCGTCTCATTGTCTGGCGGCGCGCGGGAGGATCGCCCGGCGGATCAGGGGGCCGCTGCTCGGCGCAGGGCGTTGGCGCGGGTGCTCTGCCAGCCCTTGGGCACGGAGACGGCGGCCGGGGTGGTACGGAACCAATAGGACACGTAGGCCGGCAAGGTCTTGAGCGGCCGGTCGCGGTCCAGCTCCGTGGTATACTCGGGGACCCCCTGGCCGTACGACGTGGTCTGGATGAAGAACCGCGCGGCCCGGTCCGGCAGAGGGGCCCACAGGAACCCGTGCGTTCCGCTGTCGACCGCGAACGTCTCCCGGGCCACCACCGCCCCGCGGCTGTCCCGCGCCTCGACGGCGTGCTTGCCGGGGCGGAGTGTTGCCATCACCGCCGCCCGCGGATCTTCGCCGATCATCCTGGGCGCCCGGCCGATGGGCTTGCCATCAAGCCGGATTTCCAAGGGCGCTTCGGAGCCTGTATTGACGACGCCGAGCGGAACTTTGTCCCGACCGATTCCGCGGTACCAGAACGCGATCGCGATCACGCTCGCCGCCAGGAAGGCCAGCGCCACCCATCCCGGGATATGCAGCGGTGCGGCCGGCTCGCCGTGCGCGTTCGCCCTGATCCGCGCCAGGACAGCTTCCGGGGAATAGTCCACGGTGGACGGCGGCGCCTTGCGGGTTGGACTCTCCGTCGCCCGGATGTCCGGCCACGGACAGCCCCGCCGGTTGCTGTCCGTCTGTCCCTGCCGTTCGGTTCCCATGCGCGGGTCTCCCTCTGTTGCGCGTTCGGCGTTCCGCCGATCGCTCGTTTCGGACCGCGTTGCCGGCTTGCCGTCCGCCGGCGGTTCCCGGCACGGGCATCCCAGCAGCATCCACACGACGTACACCCAGACGGGGAACACGGACAGCGACAGGAGCGCCAGGCCGCCCGCCTGGGCGCCGCACAGCAACGCCCCGAGCGCGACCAGAAGACCGGCGCCGGCCACGGCCACGGCCGCCACATGAACGGTCCGCGGCACGCCGAATCCGCGCCGTGCCCACGCCAGGATGCCCCGCAGCCATCCGATCGCCCAGGTGACCCCGGCGACCGCGGTGGCAATCTGCCAGACGAAGTTCGGAATCATTCGGGGTCGCCTGATGGCGCGGCGCTCCGGATGGCGGCGACCAGGCGCCGGGCGCTAATAGCATGCGGCCGGCGTCTGCCAGTGTGTCCGCTCTATCGCCCGACAGCAAGGTCCCCTCTCCGGAGGCTTGCCGACGGAACGCCGGGGCGGCGCGGCCGGAGGGACCCGCACTGCCCTGTGCCCCTACCACCACACGCCGACGCTTACCCTTATTGATGTTGCCTCTTGCCGGCCAGCCTGTCAATGCCGGACATGCGCCCATGATTGGCGCGTAAGCCACGGTTGGACCTGCGCTACGGTCGATATGACA
>CAZEVX010000003.1:0-46351 GCA_964515705.1 uncultured Verrucomicrobiota bacterium
GACTCCACGTGGAGGGCGAAGCTGCGCTGAGCCGTTCCCGTGTACGGATCGCGCCGGGAGTGACCGCGGACAAGCGCAACTCCCGCAAATCGGGGACCCGGAACAACAGGCTTGACTCGCGAGAACGCCCGGATATACTTTTCTTCTTGCCGGTTGCGCGCCCAGTGTCGCGGCCCGCCCGGCACCTGTGGAACGGGAACCCTGACACCGGAGCGCATCCCATGAACCTGAAGAAGGTCGGACTGCCGGCGGGACTGTGGCTGCTGGCCGCGACTGCGGCGCTGCCGGCGCGCACGCTCTACGTCGCGCCGGGCGGCACGAACGACGCGGCCGCCTTTTATCCCTCCTGGTCGGGCGCGGCCACCTCGATCCACGCCGCCGTCGCCGTGGCGATGTCCAACGACCAGATCTGGGTCACCAACGCCACCTACAAGCTCACCAACCAGCTTGTCATCCTCAGTAATCTCGTCGTGCGCAGTTTCAACAGCGGCGCGCTGGACCCGGCCGGCACGGTGCTGGATGCCGACAATTTTGATGGGAAGCCGGTCACCAACCGCTGTCTGAACCTGTCGAACGTCAACGCCGTGGTGGCCGGGTTCACCTTCACCGGCGGCCGGCTGACGAACGCCAATGGCGGCGGCGTGCTGCTGGACCGGGGCACGCTCAGCAACTGCGTCATCCGCGGGAATAGCGTCACCGGGGGCATTGCCGGCGGCCTCTACCTCTACACTAACTGCCTGGTGATCCAAACGACCGTCAGAGACAATACGAGCAGCGGAGGCGGCGGCGGGATATACTGCAACAAGGGCGGGGTGCTGCAAGACTGCCTGGTCAGCAATAATGTCTCCGCCTCCGGGAGCGGGACGTATGGCGGCGGCGTTTTGATGAAAGATGGCGGGCTGCTTCTCCGCTGCGCGCTAATCGGCAACGCGGTCTCCACGACCAACGCCGGTTCGGGCGATGGCGGCGGCGTTTACATCGATGCCGTGGGCTCCCTGCAAGACTGCACCGTCCGCGCCAACACCTGCTCGCGACGCGGCGGCGGGTGCGCGATCCTCACCGGCGCCCGCCTGGAGAATTGCCTGATCGCCGACAACGTCATGTCCAGCGCCAGCGGATCGGGCGGCGGCGTCTATTCCTACGGTGGGCAGTTGTTCAACTGCTTGATTTCCAGCAATTATTCCGGGCGCTTCGGCGGCGGGCTCGCCATGCTGACGATGGCGACTCTGGCGCAGAACTGCACGGTGAGCGGCAATTCGGCCGCCAATTCGGGCGGCGGCGTGTATCCCGGAAGCAGCACCAACAGCGTGTTTCTGAACTGCATCCTCTATGGCAATTCCGGCGGAACGGCCAGCAACTACTTCGATGTGAATCGCGTCCGCTGGACGAACTGCTGCGCCGCCGGCAGCTCCGATCTCGACACCTGGGGGCAAGGCAACCTGACCGCCAATCCCCGGTTCGCCAGTCCCGCCGCCGGCGATTACCGCCTGACCGACGGGTCGCCCTGCCTCAACGCCGGGCTGACCCTGGCCGAGATGTCGGATCTGCAAGACGTGGCCGGCCGACCGCGGGTGGACCGTATCTGGAAGCGCGTGGACATCGGGGCCTACGAGTGGTTGCCGTCGGGATCCCTGGTGGGACTGCGCTAACCCCCATGTGGAACTCAGAAACTCAGGAAATGAGGAGGCACTTTGGAACTGCAATGTCCTCCTGTCTTTCTTGAGTTCCAAATTGCTCCGCCTGCCTGAGTTCCAAATCGCTCTTCTCTTCCCTGAGTTCCTCCATCAAGGAGTCCGCGCCATGACTTCCCTGCCCTCCCGTGTTCTGGGTGCCTGCGCGTCCCTGCTGGCCGGCCTGGCCGCCGGGGCGCCTCCGCCGTCCGCGGCGCCAACCACGCCGGCGCCGGTGTCGGTGGCGGTCTACCAGGGCAGCCTCGGCGCCAAGGCGATCCACAAGACGCTGGCCGCCGACCAGCGCTTTCGCTCCGCCCTGATCAAGACCATCACAACCGACGTTCTGCTGCAGCATGACGTCCTGTTGGTCGGCAACTGCAGCCTCGATCAGCCGGACCAGGTCCGCGGCCTGCGGACCTTCCTGGCGTGCGGCGGCGGACTGATCCTGAACCACGCCGCCTGCGGGCGATACCGGCCGGACACCCTGTTCCCCGCCGTCGTCAAGAAGGTGGCCGACCGCCGCGACGACAGCGTGCTGCGCGTGCGGGACGCCGCCCACCCGCTGGCGGCCGGGTTGCCAGCCGAGTACGAACACGCCTTCAACGACCACCTCTACCTCGAGCCCGGGCCGGACGGCACGGTGGTGATCGAGGACCGCGAGGGCGCACCGGTCGTGGTGGCCGGCACCGTCGGCGCTGGGCGGGTGGTGTTCAACGGCTCGCTGCCGGGCTACTGGTACAACCCGGCCGACTATGCCCAGGGCGAGAAGGAGCCCGAGGGCGCCGAACGGCAATGGGTCTACAACGCCGTGCTCTGGGCGGCCGGCGCGCCGCGCCTGACGGCCCTGCCGCCGGAAGAGCTGGCGGCGCGGCGCGCCAAGGCCGAGGCCGACATCAAGCTGGATGAGCTGACCCGGAACCTGCCGAGCACCAACTGGTTCGGGCAGGAGATGCTGCGCGGGGCCTACATGGCGCTGCCGCCGGTGACCGAGCTGGGCGGCCGGTTTTTCATCACCTACGACAGCATGAGCTGGCGCCACCCGCAGCGCTCGGGCGACTTGGGCGGCGACGAGGCGGCGCTGCGCGAGTTTGTCCTGGCGCGCCTGAAGCTCGATATCCTGCAGATGAAATGGCTGGGGGTGACGGACATCATCTACTGGATCGACATGGGCGGCGAGCGGGTCTTTCACCCGACGCGCGTGCCGGACTCGGTGGTGCAGACACGCGGGATGGACGTGCTGGCGGAGCTGATCCGGCTGGCGACGCCGGAAGGCGTGAACGTCTGGGCGGCCTGGCATTCCTGCTCGCGCTCCGAGGACTTTGCTAAAAAATACTGCGCCCGGAACGCCAAGGGCGACTTCTACCTCTACCAGAAGGGCTCGTACGTCGAGGACCTGCTGAACCCCGCCTACCTCGATCGCTGCCGGGCGATGCTCGACGAATATGCCGAGGTCTACAAGCCGATGGGCAACTTCAAGGGGCTCCTGACCTACGACGAACTCTGGTTCACCTACGCCGACTTCCACGAGGACGACCTGCCGGTGATGGACGCCTTCTGCCGCGAGCGGTTCGGCGAGGGGTTGCCGCCGGATTTCGCCCAGCGCCTGGCGCAAAAGACCCGCTGGAACGACCCGACCGACCCCTGGCGGCGCCGCTACCTCCTGTTCAAGCAGAAGGTCATCACGGATTTCTTCGCGGCCCTCGTGCAGCACGCGCACCGGCGCGGCCTGCAGATGGGCGTGACCACGCTCTACATTCCCGGCAAATGGTCGTTCGGCATGGACAGCGTGGAGCTCGGCCGGCTGGGCGCAGACTACCTGATCGGTGGCGGGGCCTACTCCAACGCCCTGCGCTGGACGCACACCTACGACTCGTGGGGCCATTATAACACCGCCAACCTGCGCGGCGGGCCCGGCGGCCTGATGTTCACCTTCAACCATCTCTGGCGCCTGATCATGTTCGGCAACGACCCGCAATACGCCCGGCAGTTCGCCCGGCATGTCTACGACTTGCGGCTGTTCGCCGACGCTCAGCCGTTGACGCGCGTGGCGTTCCTGGACAACGACCGGGCGCTCGAAATGCTGGCGCCCGCCCCCAAGGTGCCGTGGAACCGCGTGGACAGCCTGGTGCGCACGGTGCGGAAGGTCCAGGACGCGCGGCGGGTCTTCAGCCGGGCGACCGAACTGCTGCCGCCCTGCCGCGTGGTGGTGGCCACTCCCTACTCGACGCGCGGCCTGCCCGAGGCCGCCTGGCGCGACTTGCGGCACTTCGTCGAAGAGGGCGGCACGGCGGTGTCGATCGACGCCGACTGGAGCACCGCCCGCGAGGACATGGCCAATGAACGCTTCCGGACTGCCGAGATGGCGGGCGTGACGTATGGCGCGCCGGCGCCGCCGGCGCCGGCGTCCTTCCCCTGGCAGGGCGGCCCGATCGCGATTGGCAAGGACACGCCGCGGCGGGCGGCTGTCCCGGAGGCCGGGACCAAGGTTCTGGCGGCCTTCGCCGACGGCGCGCCGGCGGTCACCGAGAAGCCGCTCGGCAAGGGCCGGGTCATCGGCCTGCATTTCGACGCCGGAGCCGAACTGTCGCAGAACGAAAATCCCGCCCTGGCCAACATGCTCAACGCCCTGCTGCGCGAGGCGGCCGCGCCGCCGGTCGTCCTCGAGAGCGACGGCGCCCTGCTGAACGCGGCGCTGCACAAGGGCAACTGGGTGGCGGCGGCGTTGTATGCCGACCGGCCGCCCGCCGAGGCCGTCGTGCGCGTGGACCTCGAGGCGCTTGGCATTGCCAAGACCCGCTTTCGCGTCCTGCTGCTCGGCAAGCAGATGGACATCGCGCGGCCGGGCGACCTCTGGGGCTCGCAGGGCTTCTGGACGCCGGCCGACCTGAAACGCGGCGTGCGGGTCACGGTCACCGAGGACCAGACCCGCTACCTGCCGCTACCGGAGGCCTTCGATTTCTCGGACTTCAAGGGCAAGAAGGGCGACCAGCGCGCCGAGTATGCCGACACCATCACGCGCTCCTGGTGGGACAGCGAGAAGCGCGGCAAGCAGAAACGCACGTACTCCCACGAGATTGTGGTCATCGCCCCGGCCGACGAGCCCGCCATGCCGAAGCCTTGAGACGCGGTATGCCAGCCGCCCGGCGAGGGCCTTGCGCCAACCGCGAGTTGTGGAACCTCCGGGTGACCTGCAGGCCGCATACCTTCACGCGGCGTCCAGTGGTGATACCCTCGTCGGCATCGGAGTCGATATCACGGTCGAAATCCTACCGCTCGCAACACCGATACCGACGCCGATACCAACCCCGATGTTGAGCCTCCTCAGGCGGCGGCTTTCCGGGCGGCGGCGCAGTTGCCGTGCATGCGGACGACGGCCAACCCCGCTGATTACTTGTCCCCAAGGCGGTACGGCTCCGCCGGAGGCGTCGCCCCACCCAGGATGTCGGCGTGATGGGCCGGGCGAGCCCCGCAGGATGCGCTTCGCTTCACTGCGGAGCGAGCCGTCGGCTGCTTGGCCGCGCAGCAGTGGACCCCCGAAAGGTGGCGGCCGGCGTCCCTGCCGGCCGCAGATGCATGCCGTGGCCCAAAGGACAGGCAGGGCCAGGCCGCCGGCCGGGCCTTTGGCGGCAGGCGGGCCCCGCAGTCGAACCCGAGATAGCGCATCGCCCCCTTGAAGAAGGAGAAGTCGCCGCGGTAGTGCTGCTCGACAGTGCGGGCGAAGAGCAGTGGCGTCATGGCCGAAACCGCGTCGGCCCCGGCCTGCTAGACGTGGCGTGCCAGCCGCATGGCGGCGTCGGTGGCGAGGTGGCCGACGTGCGCGATCACCTTGCCGCGCCCGGCGCAGGCCTTGACCACGCGATCGAGAATCCGCCGGCGTTTTTCCTCCGAGACTCGACAAGCCAATCGAGCATGGCCTCGTTCACGCGGCCGGCCTGATCGCATGGCGTGAAGAGCGCGGAGCAATCCCGCGCCAGGCTGGCGGCATGATGTGTTTCATCAGGGTATTTTTTCGGGGTTGCGCGCCGGCCGCAGCAGGCCGGCCGGCACCAAGTGCAGCAGAAGGTTGGCCGTCAGTTCGACTCGCCGGAACAGCGTTTCGGCCCAGATGTATTCCTGCGGCGTGAAGTCGCCGTCGCCGATCGGCCCGAGCCCGTCGACCGTCGGCACGCCGGCGTGCGCCAGCCAGCAGCCGTCCGAGAGGCCGCCGCGCTTTTCCTCGACGATCGTCTCGCCCAGGCCGCGGCCGACGTCGACGATCAGGTCGAAGAGTCGGCGCGACGCCGGGGAGGGTTCCATGGGCGGGCGCCAGGCCATGACCTCGAGCGCCAGCGCGCAGCCGGGCACGGCGGGCTTCGCGCACAGGCGCTGGATGGCACGCGTGGATGAAGCCTGCCGCGCGCGGGTCCAAACCCGGCAATCGAACTCCAAAAACGCCGTTTCGGCCACGGCGTTGGCCGCCAGTCCGCCGCCAACCCGCCCGACGTTCACGGCCACGCTGCCATCCGCCCGGTTGAGCGCCTCGAGCGCCAGAGTCTTGCGCGCCAGCTCCTCGACCGCACTCACCTTGCGACCCTTGAGATTGCCGAAATGATCCGGCCGACCAGTGATCTCGAGCCGGCGCCGCACGTTGCCCTTGCGGGTCGTCACGACCGTGCCGGCCGGCCCGCCGCACTCGTAGACCAGCGCCAGCGAGGCTCGGCCGCGTTGAGTCTGGAACAAGGCGGCGGAGTCGGGCGAGCCCTGCTCCTCGTCGGCGTTGCAGAGCACCCGGAGTGGCAGGTCTTTCAAGCGGCCCAGGTCGTCCAACACCCGCAGCGCCTGGACGATCACGGCCAGCCCGCCTTTCATGTCGTTGACGCCGGGCCCGGTGAACCGCGGCCCGCGCGCGGCGAACCGGCAAAAGGCCGGGGCCGGCGGGCAGAGCGTGTCGAGGTGCCCGACCAGCAGCACGGGCATGACCCGGCCGCGGGATGGCAGCCGGAAGACATGGTGGTCGCCGCAGCCGTGCCCGCGGACAACCCGGTGGTGGAACGCCGCCGGCATCGCCCGGGCGACGAGGTCGCCGACCCGGTTGACGCCGGCCGGGTCGCGGGTGAAGCTCGGCTGGTCCACCAGCGCACGCAGGAAGGCGACACTCTCGGCGCGGCGCGCGCGCACGCGCGCGCGGATGGCCGCCGCCAGGGCCTTGAATTCAGAAGTGTTCATGGAATCCCGTCTCCGCCTCCGGCGGGCATGCGGCCTTCAACGGCGTCGCGTGGGGGCACGCGGCCTACAGCAATCCACGCTCGATCTGGAAGGCCCGGCGCCCTCACTGCGCGGTTATTCATCGGCTAAATATTGTCCCTACACCGACCCGGTGGACCGCGCGCTCCGTCGCGCGGCCAGACGCCGCGCGGAGCGTGGCGTCCACCCTGGCCGGTGTCGAGTCAATGACGAGACGATGAATCATGCCGCATACCCGGCAGCCGGTCGCGGATGGCGGCGGCGACGCGCTCGCCGAGGAACTGGTTGCCGGATTCCTGGAAATGGCTGTTGTCCGGGGCGATCCGGAACTCCGCCACGCGCGGTTTCATGGCGCCGTAGAGGTCGTTGACCGGGACCCCGAGGCGGCCCATGAGCTCGGCGGCGGCGCGGTTGAACGGGACGATGAGGTCGTCCGGGTCGTGGCCCCAGGCGCTGGCGGCGAAGATCAGCCGCGCGCCGGTTTGTTCCAGGCGCCGCACGATCTGCTCGATCCGGTTGGTGTAGTCCGGCAGGCTTCCATGGCAGTCGTGGATGCCGAAGTTGAAATGGATCACGTCCCAGCGCCCGGTCCCCAGCCACAGTTCGAGCTGCTGCATCTTGAGGGTCTTGTTGGTGCTGAAGGCCGTGAGGGTGCTGCCGCAGTTGCGCGGGGCGCGGTGCACGTTGGCCTTGCCCGCCAGGGCGCGCCGCACGGGCACGGTGTAGCCGCGCGAAATCGAATCGCCGATCAACAGCACGCGCGGCAGGGCGGGATCGTCCCGGACAAAATCCCAGGCCGTCTCCAGCCCCTTGGCCTTGGCGTCCTTGTAGCCCGGCAGATACGAATTGCCCAGGGTGGCCTCGAGAATCGTTTCCCAGGCGCGCTCCTCGGACGTGCGCACCCAGGGCTCGGCCGCGGCCGCGGGAACGGCGGACGTGTCGAGCGCCGCGACGGCCAGCGCCGGGTGTCCCGGCTCAGGTTCGGCAGCGGGCATCGGCTGTGCGGGCATTGGCCCGGCCCGCAGGCCGAGGGCCGCCAAGCCAGCCAGCAGAACAAGCCAACGATTCATCGGGTTCATGCGAAACCTCATGACACGCTCCTTTCTGACAGCAAATCTCCCCGGTAGGGCGACCCCTCCGGGGGAGCCGTCTTCTGTTCCTGCCCGGCGCCATCGTGCTGCACGGCTCGCTCGGAGAGCTGCCCCACCCATCACACCAGCCGCGGTCACAGGATTGCTCCCCGGTCGGTCCGCCGCCCATTCACCGCACGGCGATCCGGTAGCGATAACAATCGGCGGTGAAATCCGCCCAACTCGTGCGTGGCTGCTCGGGCAGGGTCAGCACGATCTCGCCGGTGCGCCGGTCCTCGTAGATGCCGAAATTGGTATAACGCCGCGGGCGGCCCATGCGCGCCTCGTCCCAATCGCGCACGGTGTCAATCACCGTGACGCTGCCGCGCACCAGGCAGCCGCGGTCGGGCAGCAGTTCCGCGATGCAAAGGGGATAGCGCGGACTTGAGCCGTAGGTCGGCGCGTCCAGGATGTTGCCGATCCAGTAGTAGCGCCGGTCCGCTTGCGGCCGGATGATGGCTGCCAGCGACGACGGGCTCCAGACCGGCTGGCCGTCCTCGTAGGTCAGCGGCACCGGCTGGCCGAACGTACGGCCACCGTCGGCGGACAGGGTGCAGAATTTCAGGCTGGGATAGGTCTGGCCAACGCGGTCGCCGCAGCAGCGCAGAGACACGAAGATCCGGCCGTCGTCGAGCAGCGCGGGGGCGGGTTCGCAGCAGCCCTGGGACGACTGGCCCTGCGGCACGCGGAGGTACCGGGAGAACTCCCAGTCCAGGGCGTCGCCGGCCGGCGTCCAGCGGCCGCGGACGAACCCGCTCTGGTAGCAGGTGCCGTCGAAGAGCTGGACGACGATCGTCGCCAGCACGGTGCCGTCGGGCAGGCTGAGGACCGGCCCGCCGTAGAGCCCGCCGCTCTTCTGGAACACCAGGCCCGGACCCCAGTGCACGGCGTCATAGCCGCTTTCGATCACCTGGCGCACCGGCCCCCAGGTGCGGCCGGCGTCCGGCGAAACCTGGTACCACAGGCGGCGCGAGCGGCCGGTGGTGCCGGCGTCGGAATAGGATTCCTCGTGGGCCAGGTCGGCCCGGATCAGGTAGCTCATGAAGAACCGCAGCAGCCGGCCGGTGTGCGGATCGCGGTGATAGTGAGGGCAATGGACGCGCTCGCCCTCGATGTGGTTCATCGGGTGGCGGATCGGCTCGCCGAGCGCCGCCCACGTGCGCCCGTTGTCGGGCGAAAGACGGGTCTGGAGTTCCGGCCAGTAGTAGCCCATCACCGGGAACGGTCTCGGGCCGGTGTGCCGGGCCTCAAGGCCGACGGTCTCGATCAGCTCGCCCCCCTCGGACCGGGTGTAGGTCTGCCCCATGGCATAGACGGCGACCCCCGGACGCGGGGCGGGAATGTAAAGCTCCTTGCGGATCGTGATGGACATGGCCTGGCGCCTGGGTTTAGGAAGACATGGGGTCGTGATCGGAGTCGGGATCGTTTCTGTCTTATAGAATATGGATGGCGGGCAAGATGCCCGCGCTCCCGCTCGCCGGCGCTTCGCTTCCCGCGCCTTGCAGGAAGGATTCCGTTCTCTCGGCGAACTCCTCAAACCAACACTCGCCGGATACCCTACTATAGGATTGCCAGCCGACAATCATAAAGATAGTCTTTGTCCATCCAGTCGGCGGGCGGCGGCCGGGCCGCCGCGATGCCGGCTGACAAGGTGCCGACCATGACATTTACCGCCACCGCCCTGCCGGATGCCTGGCTGATCGAGCCGCGGGTCTTCCGCGACCCGCGCGGGTTCTTCATGGAGACCTACCGGCGCGACCTCTTTGCCGCTCACGGCATCACCGCCGACTTTGTCCAGATCAACCAGTCCTGCTCGGTGCGGCATACCCTGCGCGGCCTGCATTTCCAAGTCGGCCGCCCGCAGGCCAAGCTGGTCCGCGTCTTGCGCGGCGAGGTATTTGACGCCATCGTCGACGTCCGCCGCGGATCGCCGACCTACGGCCGCTGGATCAGCGAGGTGCTATCGGCCGACAACCGCAAAATGCTTTTCGTCCCGGTCGGCTTCGCGCACGGGTTTTGCGTGACCAGCGCCGAGGCCGAAGTCCTCTACTCCTGCGGCGACTTCTATTATCCCCAGGGCGAAAGCGGCATCGTCTGGAACGATCCCGACCTCGCCATTCCCTGGCCGACCGCCACCCCGATCCTCTCCGACAAGGACCTACGCCTGCCGCGGTTTCGCGACCTCGGGACGGAGTTCACCTGGCCGGGCTGATGGACTGGCACGTTGCCCTTTTCAACTGTCTCGTGAATGAGCCGCCGGAGTTTGCCGGACGCGCGGGAGCGCGTCCCTCCAAAACGCACCCGCTGTCATTAGCCCATCGTCTCGCATGAGCACATGATGATCGCCGGACGACCGGGCGCCTGTCTCCCGTTCGTCCGCTCCCGGGAGGTTCCCATGGACTTGAAAGGGATTGTTCTCGCCGGCGGCACAGGGTCGCGGCTGATGCCGTTGACCAAGGTCACCAACAAGCACCTGCTGCCCGTCGGCCGCAAGCCGATGATTTTTTACCCGATCGAGAAACTGATCGGGGCCGGCATCGGCGAAATCCTGATCGTCACCGGCACGGAACACATGGGCGACATGGTGACCCTGCTAGGGTCGGGCCGCGAGTTCGACTGCCGTTTCACCTACAAGGTCCAGGACCAGGCCGGCGGCATCGCCCAGGCGCTGAGCCTGGCCGAAAATTTCGTCCACGGCAACCCCATGGCCGTGATCCTCGGCGACAACATTTTCGAGGATTCCCTGCGGCCGTTCGCCGAGGCGTTCGGCCTCCAGCAGGACGGCGCGCGCATCCTGGGCAAGGACGTGCGCGACCCCGAGCGGTTCGGCGTTGCGGAAGTGGCCGGCGACCGCGTGCTCTCGATCGAGGAGAAACCCAAACGGCCGAAATCCAACATCGCCGTGACCGGCATCTACTTCTACGACGCGCGCGTGTTCGACATCATCCGCGAGTGCATCCCCAGCGCCCGCGGCGAACTCGAAATCACTGACGTCAACAACGCCTATGTCCGGCAGGGCAACCTGCGATTCGACCGGCTACCCGGCTGGTGGAGCGACGCCGGCACGTTCGCCTCGCTGGCGCACGTCAACACCCTGGTTGCCGAGCGCCCGCCACGCGTTTGAGCACCCCGGCGCCGCGGGAGAACCTCCATGCCCATCCTGTTGCATGCCCTGCTGGTGCTGACGGCGGCCGCCGGCGCGGCTGCCGACGCCCCGCCGCCACCCTCCGTCATGGACGCGACCGCCGCCTTCCGCGCTCAGAGCGCCGCGCTGGCCGAATCGGCCGGGCACGCCCAGTCCATGACCGTTTCCGGCCGCGGCGGCTGGCTGTTCCTGGCATCGGAACTGCGGTTCCTCGGCGCCGGTCCGTTCTGGGGCGACGCCGCCCCGGCAGCCAGCCGCGCCGCCAAGCCCGACCAGGCCGATCCCCTGCCGGTGATCGCCGATTTCCAGGAGCAACTCGCCGCGCTGGGCGTTGAACTGCTGCTCGTGCCCGTCCCGCCCAAGGCCGTCATCTATCCCGAGGCCCTGCCCGAGCCCGGGGAAGCCGGCACTCCGTTCGATCCCGCCCATCCACCGACCGCGACCCAGGTCGACCGGCGCGACGCAGCCCTGCAAACCTTCTATGGACACCTGCGCCTCAAGGGCATCCGCGTGCTCGACCTGACACCCGCCTTCCTCAAGGCCCGCGCCGCCACCGGCGACCCGCTCTATTGCCGCCAGGACTCGCACTGGTCCGGCACCGGCTGCGCCCTGGCCGCCCGGGAGATCGCCATGGAACTCTTCGCCACCTTCCACGGCGCTCCCAAACAGGCCTTCACCGGCGCCTGGGAAATCGCCGCCATCTCCGGCGACCTGTGGCGCGCTTTGCCGGAACCCCGGCCGGCCCGCGAAACCCTCCGGCTCCGACGCGTCAGCCGTACGGACTCCCCGGGCGATCCCGTGGCCACTGACCCCGCCAGCCCCGTCATCGTGCTCGGCGACAGCCATGCCCTCGTCTTCCACGGCGGCGACGACATGCATGCCCGCGGCGCCGGGCTCCCCGACCAGCTCGCCATCGAACTCGGATTTCCCGTCGACGTCGTCGCCGTGCGCGGTTCGGGCGCCACCCCCGCGCGTATCAACCTCCTGCGCCGCGCCCAGCGTAACCCGCAGTTCTGGGCCGGCCGGAAATGGGTCGTCTGGTGCTTCGCCGCCCGCGAGTTCACCGAGAGCGACGGCTGGCGCCAAGTCCCCGTCCGCCCCGCCGCGCCGGACGCCCCGCCTTCCCCAATGCCGGCGCCCGACGCCGCAGCACTCCAGACTCCGCCCCCGCCGCCCGCCATGCAGCCGCCCCCCCTGCCGCCGCCCCTGCCACCAGCGTCCCGATGAACCGCGCCCAACGCCCGGCCCGGCGGCCACCTGCCGTCCTCGGCCGGAGCGCCCCCGCGCGCGCCGATCGGTCGCTATGCCGGGGACGGTCCCGCGCCGCGCGCCGCCGGCGGGAACATCACAAAGAACAACCCCGTCTGGAAGATGCACCGCAGGCCGACGGTTTCCGCCTCGCTCAGGAGCATGGAGATCCGGGCCGGAGCGCTGTCCGTCTCGGCCTTCTTGGACAGCCCCAGGAATAGCCCGCCGCCCTTCGCGGCCTTCTGCAACGTGATGATCGTGCAGGACCCGCCGTTGCGGTGAAACAACCCGTTGCGGGCGCCC
Source organism: uncultured Verrucomicrobiota bacterium (assembly GCA_964515705.1). Classification (GTDB taxonomy): domain Bacteria; phylum Verrucomicrobiota; class Kiritimatiellia; order JAAZAB01; family JAAZAB01; genus CAZEVX01. Next base: position 12,723 of record CAZEVX010000003.1, read on the forward strand.
CCGATCTTGTCGCTGCGTCCCTCCAGCACCGCCAGCATCTCGCACAGGTCGGCAAATCCCAGCTTCACCGTCACCTTGCGGCCCCAATCAAAGGTCGCCGGAACCGGCGTCCCGTTGTCCGTTCCGCTCGCCGTTTTCTGGGCCGCCATCTCGAGGAAGAAACAGTTGGCGCGCTCGTCGCCCGCCGGCTTGATCCGCGCCTCCAGTTGCATGGCTGACCCCGTTCCCGCCGCGTTCGGGTGATACAAGGTTAACCGCGGGTTCCTGGGCCCGCCGCCGTTCCGCATGTCCGCCGCCGCACCGCTGTTCATGATCTACCCTCCCTTCGCCTGCGTTTCGCCGGTCGTTTCCACATGGACATCGGCGGGCCGACCGCACCTTATCGGACCCCGTCTCTTGGGCTGACCGCAACCCTCTAGAACGGCAGCGCGTCCGCCTCGGCCTTGACCCCGGCCGGGGCCGCCGCCGGCGCCTCCGCCGGGACGTCCCCGGGCCCGACCGCGTCCGCCGCGCGGCCTCGCCCAAGGAACCGGACGCGGTCCGCCCGCACGCGCAGCCGGGACCGCTTTTCCCCCTGGTCCGTCTGCCACTGGTCCAACTGCAGGCGTCCTTCGACGATCACCGGGGCGCCTTTTTTGAGATACTGCCCGCAGGTTTCCGCCTGCCGCCCCCAGACGACAACGTCTGCGAAGCACACCGATTCCACCAGTTCGCCGGCCTTGTTGCGATAGGTCTCGGAAACCGCTACCCCCAGGTCCGTGACCGCCTGGCCGGACGGCGTCTGGCGCACCTGCGGGTCGCGCGTCAGGTTACCCAGCAAAAAGACCCGATTCATGGCGTCCTCCTCTGCTCCTGGTTGAGATGCGGGTTGCGGTGCTGATGGGATCGGGAGGTCTTGTCCGGCCACTGGGGTCCTATATATATATGGAATCCAGCGGGCCGCTTTTCCGGAACTTCGTTCAACTGTTTTTTCCGCCCCGCCGCCGGGTTATGCCTGTCCCCATGCCGGTCCGCGCCGGAGCGCGGGCATCTTGCCCGCCGTCGTCCTCCAATTCCTCTTCCGTCCTTATTCTCACTGGTCGCCGGGATGGGACCCGGCTCCTACAGTCCCCACCACGACGGCTGTCCCATGCCACCCTGCAGGAGCCCGGCCCCCGCCGGGCGATATCCGCGGGAGCATGTCCGACCACGGCCCGGGATTCGGCTCGATCGCCAATGCCTTGACAGCCACACCGGCCTTTGCCATAGTGATGCCATAGTGATATTCCATTCCGGCAATGAAGTCTGCCGTTAACCGCCGTCCCGGGCTGATGACTTCTACCGACACGGGGAGGAGTCCGTCATGCCAACGTTGGTTTTGGTTGGCTTGGGAGGCGGGTTGGGGGCGGTGACCCGCTATCTGCTGGCGGGCGTTGCCCACCGCTGGACGTCGAGCGCGTTCCCGGTCGGAACGCTCTGTGTGAACACGCTGGGCTGCCTGGCCGTCGGGATCTTCATGGGCTTGATCGATGACAAGAATGTTCTAGGCCCGAATACCCGGCTGTTTCTGGTGATCGGGTTCCTCGGCGCCTTCACAACGTTTTCGGCGCTCGGCTACGAAACGGTGGAACTGCTTCGCGACGGCCAAGTCGTTGCCGCCGTCCTGAACGCCGTCGCCAATTACGGACTCGGCCTCGGCGCGGTCCTCGTGGGCCGTCTGGCAGTCCGCGCGGCGATGGCGTGGGGAGGGTAGGCATGAAGATCGAAGGCGACGGGCAGCTGCTGCGCATCTTCATCGGCGAGAGCGACCGCTGGCATGGTCGGCCGCTCTACGAAGCCATCGTGCTGAAGGCCCGCGAACAAGGGCTGGCCGGGGCCACCGTGCTGCGGGGCGTCATGGGATTCGGGGCTGACAGCCGCCTTCACACGGCCAAGGTGCTGCGCCTGTCCGAGGATTTGCCGATCGTCGTCGAAATCGCCGACAAGCCCGAGCGCATTGCGGCATTTCTGCCCGCGCTGGACGGCATGGTCGCGGAAGGCCTGATGACCGTGGAACCCGTGCACATCCTGGCGTATCGCCACCACGATAGTCCGCGGCCCGCCACCGCGCCCTAACCGTATTCTTCTCGGTTCCTACTCGACTGTGCCCCGCCGCCATGCCGACTCTGGCGCAATGGCAGGAATGGCACGCGCGCTGCGCCCTGGGCCGCTGCGCCCCGGAGACGCAATCGGCCCTGGCGGGATTCGCCGGCCGCCGCACGCGGCGCTACCTGGCCCTCTACGGCAAGGGCGGCGCGGAGGCCAGCCGGAGCATCGGCGGTCCGGACGACCGCGAGGCATGGCATGGGTTCGAAACCTATTTTTACCTGAACCGCACGCGCGCGGGGAAATCCTACAAGGACTGGCTGGCCGCGCGTGGGACCGAGGCCTCGCCGGCAGCGATCGAGAGCGGGGCCGCGCTGTTGCTGCGGGACGTGGTGAGGGAACGGCTGCGCCGCGAAGCCGCGCCGCGCCACGCACGGTCGCTCCAGGAACCGCTCCCGGGCGCCGATGCCGACCCGGACTGCGCCCTGACGCTCGAAGACCTGCTGCCCAGTCCCTCCGACCCCGCCGGCGACGCGGACCGACGCGACCTCGAGCACCTGGCGGTCCGGGTCGCGGACGCCGTGTTCCACGACCTGTCCCTCCGCGAGCGGATGGCCCTGCTGGCCCGCGAACACGGGCTGTCCTGCGCTCATCCGGCGGCGTTGCGCGCCGCCGGCTGCGGCAAGACCGTCCTGGCGAAGGCGTTCCATTCGGCCCTCCGGCGGACGGCCGACGGCGCCCGCCGCACCTGCCCCGGCGAGCCGCCGTGCGTGCTGGCGGCGCTGAGCGTGGCCGCTTTCGCGGCGGTGAACGAGCGCATCCGGGATTGGGATCGAGCGGAAAACCACCTCTCTCAATTCCTTTATCTATAGGAGGTCCCCATGATCGAATCCCCGGCTCCAGCGGCCTGTCGGGACGTCGCGTGGCAGCGACGGCGCCTGACGGCCTGGCTGCGCGAATGGCACCTTGACCAGCGCTTGCGCGACAGCAGCGAGGCCGGTTCTGCCGAGGCGGTCACCGCGACGGCCCGGATGGCACGGCGTCGCACGGTCCTGGCGCCGGGCCGGATCGTGCTGTTGCCGCCGGCGCCCGGGGCCGGCCCAGCAGACCGTCCGCTCTATGTCCTGCTCCTCGAAGCGCTCCCGGACGGAGCGTTCCAGGCGGCGCCCTTCGGCCGGTTTTCCGTTCCCGCGGTTCCCGGCGAATGGCAGACCGGCCTGCCAGCGGGACCGGTGCGCGTGCTCTGCCTGTGGAACGCGCGGCGGATCCCGCGCCCCCTGCTCGCGGCCGGATGGCCGGCCGGCGGAGTGCGCCGCCGGGTCCTGGACGGGGCCCTGCGCCGCCTGCAGCAGGCCGACCGCCCGTCAATCGACAGCGGGCCTCCGCTCCTGCACCCGCTCGATCCGCGGCATCGCTACCTGATGGAAGACCGGCAAGCCCTGGAGGCGGCCTTGCGCCTGGCAGATTCGGCCACCGCCGGCGCGCGCCCGGCGCCGGGCTACGGGCCGACAACCGGCGTCCTGCGGCAAGCCGCCGACCGGCGTCACCCCTACGGGTCGGCGGCGCCGCTCCACGGTCATGAACGCAGCGATCCCATCACACGGCGGTGAACCGGCGCGGCCGGTCGAGATCGTGGCCGACGACCGCGAGCGCGACTCGGGCATCGCGGAACGGCTGGCCGAACTCCCCGGCCTGCAGGTCACGAGGCGCCGCCTGGCGCTGGGGGATTATCTGGTGGCCGGCCGCGTGGTCATCGAGCGCAAGACACTGGCCGACCTGGCACTCTCGATCGCCGACGGGCGGCTGTTCCGCCAGGCCATCCGCATGACGCGCAGCATCTATCGGCCGCTGCTGCTGATCGAGGGTCGCCCGGCCGAACCGGGGATGCCGGGGGTCAGCCGCGCGGCCATCCAGGGCGCGATCCTGTCGCTGGCCATGTTCCTGAATATCCCGTGCCTGCGGTCGCTCGATGCGTCGGAGAGCGCCGCGCTGATCCGGTTCGCCGCCAACCAACTGGGCCGCCGGATGGGCCGCGGCGTCGCCCGCCACGGCTGGCGGCCGGCCGGACGCCGCGCCCGCCGTCTGTTCGTGCTCCAGGGATTGCCGGGCATTGGGCCGGCGCGCGCCGACCGCCTATTGGAGACGTTCGGCAGCATCGCGCGCGTCGCGCAGGCGGACGCCGCCGCCCTGGCAGCGGTGCCGGGCATCGGCGACAAAACGGCCGCCGCCATCCGCAATCTCCTCGGGCCGGACCCCGACCCCGGCACCGCCGCGCCCGACGCAACCCCGTAGTCCATTCCGCACGCCCGTCGCGGCTGGCCATAACCGATGGCAACGGATGGCGCCTTGAACAGCGGCGGCGCCCGATCCACCGGGTCGCCGTCGAAACCATCGTGCGGAGCCGAACCATCATGCTGGTCTCCCGATGCTCCGCGCCTTCGCGTCTCTGCGGGAGTCAGACTTGCCCCTGGTCGCCTGCGACACGCGGCCGGTCCGGTTCCCGGCCGAGAACGGCGTCCTCGGTCACGTTCAGCAGGGCGCGGAAACGGCCGGGCGTCAACTGCGTGGCCCGCCGGAACTGGCGGGTGAAATGACTGAGGTCGCAAAACCCGCATTCGAGGGCGATGGCGCTCAAGTCGAGGCGGCTGGCGGCCAGGAGCCGCTTGGCTTCGGCCAGGCGGATCTCGATCAGCAACTGGTGAAACGTCTTGCCGGTGTCGCGCCGGACGCGCCGGATGATGCCGGGTACGCTGGCGCCCACGTCGCGGGCGGCCGCCGCCAGGGTGGCGCGCGAGGCAGCATGATCCTCGATCCAGCGGACGACGCGCTCCGAGAGGCCGGCCGGCGCGCCGGGCGCGCGGGCCGCACGCCGCGAAAGGGCCTCGATCATCTCGAGGAACAGGAAACAAGCCGCGTCCACCGTGCGGGCCTGGTCGAGACGCGCCACGGACCGGAGTTCGGCGCGGACGACGGCAAACCCGTCCTCCCCGCGCAGGACGGCGTCGCGGGTCAGGAGCGCCAGCGGCACACGCAGGTGCGCCTTGAGACGCGCCAGATCCCAGCGCCCGGCCTGGAGCACCGCCGCCAGGTAGGCGGCGACGCGACGACGCCGGCCGGCGTCGTCCAGGCGCGCCGCATCCGCCACCAGCGCCTCGGCGCGGCGCGTCAACGCGGCCACATGCAGGCCGGCAGGAGACAGCCGCGGCAAGTGTTCGGCGATCGCCCGCTGCTGCAGATACATCGCGTGCCGGCGGCGAAAATACTCGACCGAGTTGATGCCCGCGGCAAACGCGGCGTCCTCGATGTAGGCGCCCAGGGCGCGCAGCGCCGACGGCGACGCCGCGGGCGCGCCCGCGAACGCCGCCCGGAGCCGGCGTTCCTTGGCGAGCGGCAGCCTCGGCAGCGCCACGCCGTCTTCGGCGCGAAAGCCGCCCGCAGCGACGCACCCCCGGCAACGGGCCAACGGCGCGATGGCCACGGCCACGAAGAGCAGACCGGCCCAGCAGGTGTAATGGAACGGCTCGGCCGAGGCCAGGGCATTGGCCGCGGCTTCCTCGTACGTGGCCCGGCAACGCGCCGCCAGGGCGGGATCGCCGAGACACTCCCGGCAGAACGGCGGGATCGGCCCCTGCCCGCGAATCCCCTGGCGGTCCCGATCAAACCACCACGCCCCGTGCCCGGCATGGCGGACAACATCCGCCAGAATCCCGCCGATCGCCGCCTCCTGCGCGGCCTCCTTCATAGATCGGAATATACCATAAAATGATTTGAATATACAATCTTTTTGAGAACGCCGGTATAGAGTGTGCGCCATGGAAAACACGGCGGGCAGCGGAAGCTCGAACCACCCCTTCCCGCGCCAGCCTTCCGCACGGGGGGATCCCATGCGCCAGCACATCGAAAACAAAATCTTTCACGTCGAAATCCTGACGCCCAAACAGAACACCGAGCATCTCGAGGACGACCTGGCAACGTTCGCCGGGAAATATGAGACGGTCGTCAACGCCGGCTACGTGGCTTGCATCACCGACAATCCCATGGGCCACTTGAGTTTCCAGGCCACGGAGATCCTGCCCGAACTTGGGCTGACCGTGAATCCGGAACAGTTGATGATTCACCTCAACACCTTCCACGCCAAGCCGGCGCTCGATGCCATTCTCGACGCCGCCGCGGGCCTGGGCTGCAAGTATCTCCTGGCCGTGTCCGGGGACGGCAACGAGCGGCTGCCGCGCCTGAGCCCGGACGCCCTCGGGCTGTCCGTCCCGACGGTGACCTCGGTCGAGCTGCTGGATTACATCCGGCGGCGGCATCCCGGCGTCTTCTCCTGCGGCGTGGCCTTCAATCCCTACGAGCCCCAAGACCACGAGCTCGACAAGCTGCGCCGCAAGGCCGAGGCCGGCGCGGCGTTCATCTGCACACAGCCGATCCTCGGGCGCGACGACCGCCTCGAGGCCCTGCGCCCCTTCGGGCTGCCGGTGATCCTCGACGCCTGGATGTCGAAAAAACTCCACCTGCTCTCGGCATGCATCGGCTACGCGATCCCCGCGGACACGCCCTACGATCCATTGGAAAACCTGCGCGCCCTGCGCTGCCATTATCCGGACCACGGCCTCTATCTGGCGCTGCTCGGTTTCAAGACCCAGTTCCCGCGCCTGCGGGAAATCTGGAGCTGAGCGCGCCGACCGCCACCATTGACCGCGCCGTTTCGTCGTCCACCCGGAGCGGCGATTGCCGCTCGACAAGTCGTTCGCCGCCTCCTACAATGATGGCACTGCGGCCACGGCGCGCGGCGCATGGCCGGCACGCGAGGACAACACCATGGCCATGCCCCTGCGTATGCTTGTCGGCGCGGTACTGGGCGGCCTGCTGGGATACGCCCTGTACCGGTTCGTCGGGTGTGCCAGCGGCGCCTGCCCGATCACGTCTAATCCCTGGGTAAGCACGATCGTCGGCATGGCCATCGGGACCATGGCCGCCGGATCGGGTTGACCCGCGGCGCCCCCGCGGATCGTCTTGCCGGCGATGCGCCGGCCCGCTATGCTGCTGCCCGCCGATCCCCAGACTGGGCCGGCGCCACGAAAGGACTGCGGACCATGAAGACCGGCCGCTGGATGGCGGGATTGCTGGGCGTGGCGCTCTTGGGACCGCGGGCCGGGGCCGACATTCTCATCCCGACCGGCACGAACGTCGCGCGATCGGCCGGCACGCCGGCGGCGACCCGCGCGGCAGCCCCGATCTCGCCGGCGGCGCCTCCGGTCTCCGGCACGGCGGCTTCGGTCTCCGGCGGAGCGCAGGTCGGCCGCGCCCTGGCGGTGGACCTCGGCGCGGGCGAGGTGCTGGCCTTCGTCTGGATCGGCCCGCTCGGGCTCTGGGCCGGACAATACGAGGTCACCAACGGCCAGTACCGCCGGTATGATCCGTCCCACGAGAGCACGGCCTATTACGGCCATGGCTTCGACGCTCCGGATCAGCCGGTGGTGCAGGTGTCCTGGGAGGACGCCAATAACTTCTGCGCCTGGCTCACGCGCCGCTACCGCGGGCGCCTGCCCGCCGGCTACGTGTTGCGCCTGCCGGCTCACGCCGAATGGCGCGCGTTCGCCGCCTGCGGCGACGGGCGCCCCTATCCCTGGGGCCGGGACTGGCCGCCGCCCAACACCGTCAATGTCCGGGGCGCCGAGGGCATCCGTTGGATCTACCAGGTGTTCCAGCGCGCCCCGTACATCCGCGGCCACAACGACGGCAGTATCGTCACCTGCCCTGTGGCGCGCAGCGGCGCCAATGCCTGGGGCCTGTACGGCGTCGGCGGCAACGTGTGGGAATGGTGCGCCACCTGGGCCGATGCCCGCAAGTTGACGCGCAGCCTGTGCGGCGGCTGCTGGGACACCTACGAGCCGGACGTCCTCCCGGTGGCGTACCGGGCCGACGCCCATCCCGACCGCCGCAACGCCATGATCGGGTTCCGGGTGGTCGTGGCCCGGGCCTTGCCGTAAGGCGCTAAGGCGCCTAGCGCTTGGCGGATTTCTTGGCGACCGGCTTGGCCGCGGACGCCTTGTTGCTGGCGGCGGATTGCAGGCTGAGGTTCTGGAGATACATCGCCTGGACCTTGACCTGCAACTCGCGGCGCGCCCGCAGCAGGTCGTTGATGCGGGTCTGGTCAGCCTCGCGCGCCTGCACCTGGGATTGAAGCTGCTCGATTTCTGAGCGCAGGACTTCGTTGGTCGCCTCGAGCTCGGCGATGCGCTTCTTGCCCGTACACCCGAAGAGCAGCAGCGCGGACGCGCCCACCGCGACCCATACGACACCAGGCTTCATAACGGCATCCTTTCCAGAAAAACGGCCTGCGGACCCGACTGGGTCCAACGCGCCCGACTGTAGGTTGCCCGCCACGCAAATGCAATATAAATCGGCGCCGCCTTAGTCCACGCCCGGCACCACCGGCGGCGCCAGGACCACGGGCGGCGGCACGGCCGGTCCGATCACCCGCATGTCCATCCAGCGCCCGCGGCGGAAACGCCAGCGGAACACCAGCGCCAAGGCACAGACATAGACCGTGACAATCCCCCACAGGACATAGAGGCCGGTGCCGAACACCAGCACGCCTAGCCCGATGGGCAGCACGACCAGCCCCAGCGATAGCCCGGCGATCGTCCAGCCAATGAAGGTCGTGTCGCCGGCCCCGCGCAGAGCACCGGAATAGATCACGTTCAGGGCGTCGAGCAGGCTGTAACATGCCACGAAACGCAGGAGGTTGACCGTCAGGCCGCGGACGGCGACAAAATCCGCCGCCTCCGCCGCCGGCGGCCGGAAGAGTTCCACCAGCGGGCTGGGCGCAAGCACGAACACTGCCGCCAGCACCCACATGTAGACGCTCGTCAGGTGCAGGGCGCTGCGCGTGGCCGTGATGCCGTCGGTCGGCTGGCCGCGGCCGATGGCCTGGCCCACCAGCGTGCTGACGGCGATCGAAAACCCCATCATCGGCATGAAGGCCAGCAGGTTGATCGAGCAGGCGATGTTGCTGGCCGCCAGGGCGTCGCGGCCGAGGCGTCCGACCATCAGCAGGAAAAACGTGAACGCGAACATGTCCACGAACATCTGCAGCCCGGCCGGCGCGCCGAACCGCACCAGCCGCGCCACCAGCGCCGGCTGCGGCCGCCAGGCACTCCGCACGCCGTACGTCCGCTCGTGCACCTGGCGGAACACGAGCGCTAGGTACAGGACTAGCATCGCCGCCTGACTGGCCACCGTGGCGATGGCGGATCCCGCAATCCCCAGCTCGGGCAAGCCGGCGCGCCCAAAAATCAGCAGGTAATCCAGGGGAATGTTGAGGCCAACCCCGATCATGTTCACCGCCATGATCGGCAGGGTCAGGCCGCGCCCGGAAAAAAAGCAACTCATGGCCGTCTGCAGCAGGCCGAACCCGGCGCCCTGCATCAGGATGCGGAAATAGACCGCTTCCAGCTCCCGCACGGGCGGCACGTGACCGGCCCAGCGGAACAGGGGGCCGCCGATCGCCGAGAGTCCCGCCAGCAACAGACCAGCGGCGGCAGCCACGTAAAGCCCCTGCCAGAGCGCGGTCCCAACCTGCCGATCGGCCCGCGCGCCGGCATACTGCGCCACGAACGTGTTGGTGAACTCGACCAGGCCGATAAAGAAACAGCCGAACATGAACGCCAATACCCCGGCCGGCACGGCTGCCGAAAGCGCGTCCAGCGTGTACCGGCCGAGAAAGAGACGGTCGGTGAACAGCATCAGAGTGTGCGACCCCATGCTCACAATCAGCGGCAGGCTGATGCGGCCGAGGTCGCGGTAGCCGTTCGGCCGCCCCCAGGCGGCGGCGAGGCGCGCTGTCAGGCCCTGCGTCATGGCCGTGCATTCTGTCCGCTGCCGCGGGCGGCGGCCGCGCCGCCCCGCGGCGCCCGTTCCCTGCGATGCCCGGTCTTATACCGGATTCGGCTTGATCCGTCCACGCGATTGCCCCTATCCTGCGGCCCCTCGGGGACTTGTCTTCCGATGACGCCGATCCGCACCGCGCTCCTGGGTTACGGCCGCAGCGGGGCCGCGCTCCACGCCGATCCGCTCGCCAATAACCCGGCCTTCCAGGTCGCCGCCGTCTGCGACCCCGACGCCCGCGCCCGCCAGAAGGGCGCCGCCCGCTTCGGCTGCCGGGCCTTCGCCGACCACCGCCGGTTGCTGGCCGAGGAACGCCCGGACCTGGCGGTGATCGTCACCCCGAGCCACCTCCACGCGGCCATGGCCTGCGATTGCCTCGCGGCCGGCGCCCACGCGCTCGTCACCAAGCCCTGGGCACTGGACGCCGCCGAGGAGGAAACGCTGTCCGGCGAGCGCTTCGGGGACGCGCGCGCGATCTACGAGGACGTGGCCGCCGATCTCCGCGGCGCCGCGCCGTTCCCCGTCACACCGGCCAGCGCCCTGGCGCTGACGCGCGTGCTCGACGCGCTCCGCGCGTCTCACGAACAGAACCGCGTCGTCACCCTCGCCCCGTAGGAGCTCCCCATGAACCTGTCCTCGATCCTGGCCGGCGCCCTGGCCCTGGCCGCCACCTCCGCCATGCCGGCTCCCGAAGAATGCCCCGCGGCCGCCGACCAGCAACTGGAACCGCCCGCGGAAGAATACCTCAACCCCGCCACCCCCATCCGGATCCGGGCCGGCCGGCGGTTTTCTATCCGCCTGGCATCCAACCCCACCACCGGGTATTCCTGGAAACTGGCCGCGCCGCCAAACCCCGCCATCGTCCGCTGCCTGACCAACACCTTCCTGCCGCCAGCGACCACCCTCTGCGGAGCCGGCGGCCACGAGGCCTGGACCTTCCAAGCCGCCGCCCCGGGCAATGCCGCCATCCACCTTGAATATCGCCGGCCCTGGGAAACGAACCAGCCGCCGGCCCGGGACCAGGTGTTCCACGTGATCGTCCAATAACCGCGCCGTCTTGCCGGTCGTCGCGCCCGCCCCGGCGAAGGCGATTCGACGACTCGGCCGCGGTCCTCCGGCTGGCGACACTGATTGCTGTCGGACCGACCGGACCGCGCGTCCGACCACGGTCGACACGCCCATCATTCGCCGCGATCCCTGCTTGACGGCCGGCCATAAGGTCGGCTATTGTCAGCACCGCAATGCTGCGATATGGTCGCGGTATCCGACGACAGTTAGGAGATCGCCATGTGCAAAACCTGCGGCTGTACTCCGGCTAAAAAGGCCAAGAAGGCCAAAAAAACCGGAAACCCAAAAAGTAGGACGCCCCGCGCCGTCTAGGGTTCGGCTAACATCCCGGCCAGCGCTTCGGCAAATGGCGTGGCCGACGTCGGTCCGTCGGCGGTCAGAATCCGACCGTCGCGCACCACCGGCTTGTTCTCTAGCCGGGCACCGCGTCCGGCGAGTTGCCGGCTCACGCCCGGGAAACATGTGCAGGCCCGGTTTGTCAGCACGCCGGCGTTGGCCAGCGTGATCGGCGCAATGCAGATCGCCGCCACGATCTTGCCCGCGGCGGCCGCCGCGCGCGCCAGCGCGTGCGCGGCGGCGTCGTCAAACAACGCCTTCGCCCCCGGTCCGCCGACAAATACCACGGCATCGTAGTCCTCCGCCCGACAGTCCGCCAGCCGCCGGTCCGCCGGCACCGTCTTCCCGAATACGCTCTCCGCCGGGCCGGCTGCCTCGCTGGCCACCGTCACGGTGGCACCCCGGCCCCGCAAGAGGATTGACGGCTCGAACAACTCCTCGTCCCGGAAATCGCGCGCCGCGACCACCATCAACACCCGCTTCCCCCTGAGATCCTGCACGACTGCCTCCTTCCCCGCATGGGCGCCCGCCACGGCCAGGACCCACGCCACGATCAGCCACGCGCCCCCGCATCCCCGCCGCCCACGCCCAACAGTTGTCCGCCCAATCCGCATGGTTGCAAGCCTAACAATCTTTCCGCCCTGTTGACACGTTTTATCGTTGACTTTATCACCCGGCGTGTTAATCATCATGCCGATGAAGCCCGACCTTGATCGGACAAGGGCGCGCCGGCCAACCATGCAGGACCTCGCTCGAGCCTGTGGGGTCAGCCCCATGACTGTCAGTCGCGCCCTGCGCGGCGGCGAAACGGGGTCCGCTACGCAGCAACGCATCCGCACCATGGCCGACCGGATGGGCTACCAGGTCAACGGCCGCATCGGCCGGCCGCGCGGCACGTCGGCGCGCCCAGTGGCTGCCGTGCCGCCGGGGGAGATCGTCGTCGGCACCTCGATCGGCGGCGGCAACCTCTACCATGCCCGGCTGGTCGTGGCGCTCGAACGCGCCTGGAGCCGGCAGGGCCGCGACTGCCTGATCCGGACCTGCGATGCGAACTACGCCCATTTCCTTTCCGTCTGCGAGGCCCTCCGCCGCACGCGGCCGGACATCCTGATCATCCTCGGTTATTTCCCGGCCGACCGCCTGCAAAGCTTGGTCAACCTGGCGCCTTGCCCCCTGCTCGTCGACCAGACGGGCAACGGAACCCTCGAGGGCAACTACGAATCCATCGGCTTCGATAACGCCGCCGCCGCGCGCCTGGCATTGACCCATCTCGTCGAAACAGGCCGCCGCCGCATCCTGCTCCTGAAAGGCCCGCCCGACCACTATTTCTCTGTCGACATCGACCGGGGCTACCACGACCTCCTCGCCCGCCGCGGTCTGCCAGCCGACGAGGCCTTGATCCGCAACGCCGATTTTACCGCCGAGGGCGCGCGCCGCGCCGTCGCGGGCCTGCTGGCAAAAGGCCTGGCGTTCGACGCCGTTTTTACGAACGACGAAATGGCCGTGGGGGTTTTGCGGGCGCTGCACGATGCCGGCATTCCCGTGCCCGGCCGCGTGGCCGTGGCCGGCTGCGACGGCCTGCCGGTCGGCGAGCACACGATTCCGACGCTGACGACCGTGGCCCTCGATTACCAGCAGCTCGGGCGCCTGGCGGTCGAGCATCTCTTGGCCCGCCGGATGGCCGCCGCGCGCCCCGCCTGCCGCATCCTGCTCGCCCCGCGGCTGGTGGTTCGCGAAAGCACCGGGAGAGTCCGAACCGCCGCCACACCGAAACTATAAACTTTAAGTCTGACCCTGAAACAAGGAACGATATGACCTATCTCCCCGATACGGAACGCGACCGCCGGCTCGACGCCGTCCGCCAGATTCTCAACCGCGACCGCCTGGACATCGCCCTGGTCTACTACGACGAGTTCAATATCGGCAACGGCTGGTTCCTCACCGGCTGGTGCCCGCAATTCGAAAGCGGCGCCGTGCTGGTGCCGCGCGAGGGCGAGCCGATGATCCTCGGCGGACCGGAAAGCGAGCCCTTCGCCAAGCAGGATAGCGCGATCAAGGAAACCCGCAACTTCCCGGTCTTCATGGTCCCGGACGAGGAATACCCCAACGCCGTCATCAGCGATTTTCCCGCCCTGTTCGCCGAGTTGAACCGGACGCTGGGCGCCGTGCGGCGGATCGGGCTGGTCGGCGGCGGACGCATGCCGGCCGACTGCTACCGCCACATCGAGGCCGGGATGAAAGGCTGCGAGCTGGTGGACATCACCGGGCCGTTCACCCGGCTGCGCTACCTGAAGTCCGACTGGGAACGCGAGCAGATCCGCGCCGCCTTCAAGCTCGCCGACCACGCCTACGAGTCCATGGCCGCCAAAATCGCCCCCGGCGTCACCGAGATCGAGGTCGCGGCGGCCGGCGAGTTCGCCGCCCGACGCCGCGGCGCCACGGGCTTCGGGTTCAGCGCCATCGTCGGCAGCGGCCCGCGCTCCAACGCGGTCGTTCCGACGGCCAGCGCCAAGCCGCTGGCGGCGGGCGAACTGGTGATGATCGGCCTGGCCCCCAAGGTCCGCGGCTACGCTGGGGTCGTCGGCGACCTGCTCCCGGTCTCGGGCGCCTTGACCGCCCGCCAGCAGGAGTGCCTCAACCACCTCAAGGCTGCCTTCCGGCTGACCCGCGCCCAACTGGTTCCCGGGCGTAAGGGCCGCGAGATCGACGCCCCGGCGCGCGCCTATTTTGCCCGGCACGGCCTGGCCAAGTACCTGGTCTGCCCCTTCGCCCACACGATCGGGCTGCATGAGGCGGAATCGCCGTTCTTCGGTCCCCACAGCAACGACGTCCTCGAACCGGGCATGACGGTCTGCGTGGACGTGTCTTTCTTCGGTCACCCGGAGTTCAACGGCACGCGCATCGAGACGGGCTACGAAATCACGGCCCGGGGCGCCGTGCCCTTGAGCCCGACGATGGACCGCCGGTTCATGGAGGGATGACGGCGTATGATGCCGCGCACCCGGCGATACCTACGCTGCCGGACGCTCGCCTGCCTGGCGTTCGGCCTGGCGGCCGCCGCCGCCCTGGCCGACACGGACCCGCGCGCCTGGACGGAACTCGATATCGTTCCGATGCCGAAGGCGATCCGCTTGACCGGCCGCGACCTGGTCCTGATGCCAAACGCGGTCACGCTGGTCCTCGGCGCGCGGCCCGAGCGCCAGTCGGAGATCGGCGCGGACTGGATCAACCGGCGCCTCGCGGAAACGGGCGGCGCGGCCCCGCTGCCGGTCGCGCGGGCTGCCCCGACCTCGGGCGTGGCGGTCCTGATCGGCACGCCGGCCGATAACCCGCTCGTCGCCGCGGCGCTCAAGGACGGCCTGGTGAACGTCGGCCCGAACAATCCCGGCCCGCGCGGCTACGAGATCCGCATCGCGCCGGACGGGCGCCGGGTCGTCCTGGCCGGGGCCGACCCGCTCGGCACGCTCTACGCCTGCGTGACCTTCGGCGAGCTGCTCACGGCGCGCGGCGGGGGCGCCGCCTGGCGCGCGGCCGAGGTGCGCGACTGGCCGGACATCATCCACGTCACGATGGGCGGCGACTTCGTCGGCTCCGCCTTCACGCCGGAACTGAAGGATCTGTTCGCCGCCCTGCGCCATGACCCCGACCCGGCGCCTGCCCTGCGCGAGCGCTACCTCGCCGCCGTGCGCGCGCAGCACGACTGGATGCTGCGGCGCAAGATCACCTCCATGACCTATGCCCTGGCGCACCTCCAGGGCCGTCGCATGACGCCCCGCCCGAACGACGGCGGCGCGGTCATCCGCGAGGGCATCGCCTACGGCAAGGACCGCGGCATCGGCGCCCTGGTCTATGCCGCCTCCCCGTTTGTCGGCCGCACGAACTTTTTCGCGCCCCCGCCAGACCAGGCCCTGCCGCCGGGCCGGTATCCGGAATGGATCCGTGGCTGGAGCCTCGACGATGCCCGCCGCGAGACGGCCGAAAACCTGGCCGTGCTCATGAACCATTACGGGGTCACGGACCTCGGCTTGCACGATACCGACGCCGGCGGTGTCGGCAACCCGGCCCAGTGGAACGACCGGCCGGCCAACGACCGCGCGCGCTGGGGCGACGACTACGCCGCCGCCACGGTCCACATCCACCGGCAGTATTACGACGCCTTCAAGAAACTCGCGCCCGGCGTCCGGCTGCATTTCACGCTCTATCCCTACGTGGTCGAAGTGCTCGACGAGGACAGCGGCGAGTGGTACCTGCGCCAGCCCTGGTCCGGCAGCGCGACCGGGCCCGACGTCCGCGAGCGCTCCCGCGCCAACAAGGCCCGCTATGAGGTCTTCTGGAAGCGCATGCACGCCGAAATGCCGCCGGATGTGACCTTCTGCGTCCGCGAAACGTTCGCCGCCCCGACGGCCGCCTTCCGCGAAATCACCCGCGGCCGGCCGGCCTTCACCTTCTTCGGGCTCCAGGCTAAGACCTTCCTGGCCGAGTCCTGCCGCTGGACGGGCATGTTCTTCCGCGAGCACGACGATTTCATCTTCACGACCTTTGCCGATACCTTCGTGCCGTTTAACAGCCTGGCGGTCCGCGAATATGCCTGGAACGCGGCAACGCCCGGCGCCGCGCCGTTCGCCGAACACGCGCCGACCAGCGAGCTCTACTCGCTCGTGCTCCCGCGCCTGGTGCGTAACCTGTTCGGCCGCCGCGCCGCGCCGGCGGTGGTCGCCGCCGTCGCCGAACCCCTGACGCCATCCGCGCTGACCACGCTCAAGGACGCGGCGGCACTCGAGGCCCAGGCCGCCATGGCCGCGCGCGGCGCCCAGTCCCTCGACGCTGCTTGGGCGCAAACCCGCGGCGGCGCCGACCGCCTGGGCATGGACGACTACGCCTTTCGCCGGTTCGTCAACCTGCGAGAGATTTTCCATACCTGTGCCTGGACGGCCGGCGTGCGCGCCGGCGTCGCCCGCGCGCGCGAGCGGGCCGCCGACCGGGACGGCCCGGCGGCGCACGACGCGCTCGCCAATGCCGCCGCCCAGCTCGACGCGGCGCGCGCCGGCCGCGAGCGCCTGCTGGCCGAACGCCCGGACGATTCCGTCCTCCGCCAGAAAGACGCCAACCGCTGGTCGGCCGGCTGGCGCGCCGGCATGGCCGACCAGCTCGACCTCGAGGCGCTCGAAGCCGACCTGCGTCGGGCGCGCGCGGATCTCGACAGCGCGGACTCGAACCGCGCGCCCGCCGGGTTGGTCCAGGCGCCCAATGCGGCCCAGGCCCTGACCGGCTCGGTCACGGTCCTGTCTCTTGAAATCGGGCCCGTCACGCTCCGCGACCGGATCGCCACCGAGGCGCGGCTCGCCCTTGAAATCGCGGTCAATCGGGAACTCCGCGAGGTCGAGGTGCGCGCCGAGGCGTATGATGGGGCCGACCGGCCCCAGGGCGAGCGGGTGCTGGCGCGGATTGACCGCGTGGTCTCCCGCTGGCGGACGCCCGAGCCGCTCCGGCTGCTGCTCCCCGACGACTGCGCAAAGGGCCGGCTGCGCATCCGAGTGTCCGGCAATGCGGGCGGCTTCGAATGTTGGGTGCGGTTCGGCGACGGGAGCAGCGCTCGGTAGAAGCACGGTCGCGAAGTTGTCTGGACGGCGAAGGTTGGGGAGAATAGTCGGCACCCCGTATACTGGGAGAATCCCAGGAACGCGCGAATCGGGATGGGCGGGTTGGGGACGCTGGGCCGAATGATGGTCCTGGCCGCGGGGCTGGTCTGCGCCGGCACGGTGTCGGCCGAAACCTACTATGTGTCCACCAATGGGCTGGATAGCCGCACGGGCAAGGGCGACTGGACCAACGCCGTGGCCACCATCAGCAATGCGGTGAAGAAAGCGGCCGCGTCGGGCGATCTTATCCTCGTATCCAACGGCGTCCATGTCCTGAGCGCCGAGCTGCTGATCACCAACCCGGTGTCCGTCATCGGGTTCTACGGCCCCGCCGAGACGGTCATTAACGGCAATTATCCGACCCGCAAGACCCGCAGCGCGACGATCAACCATGCAGAGGCGCTGGTGTCGGGATTCACGTTCAGCAACAGCCTGGCGTCGGGCGGCTCGATCGCCGTGGATCGTGGCGGCGCGTTTGAACTGGATAACGGGACGGTCAGCAATTGCGTCATTCGGAACTGCTCATCCTCGAGGAATGGAGGCGGAGCGTCGGTCTTTGGCGCCAACAGTTTGCTGATCGACTGCACGCTGTTCGACAATGCGACCACCACCGTTGGCTACTATGGCGGTGGGTTCGACGTGAACAACGGCCGCGTCGTCCGGAGCGTTGTCTCAAACTGCACGGCGGGAAATGGTGGCGGGGCCTATGTGACCAGCAATAGCGTCCTGGAGCAATGTCTCATCGTGTCCAATCGGGCGTCGTCGACCGGAGGCGGAATCCGTAATAACGGGTCCGCCACGTATATCGACTGCACGGTCAGTTCCAATTACGCGTCCTACCAGGCGGGCGGGTTCTTCCTGGTGGGCGGATTCTCGGCGGTGATTTCCAACTGCCTGATCGAGGCGAATTCCGCCACGAGATATTCCGCGGCGTCGTCGGGATACGGCGGCGGGTTCTATGCATTGGGCGGGGACCGAATTGTCGGCTGCACGATCCGCAATAATACCGCCGGTGACGCGGGCGGCGGGGCCAGGACGTCGTCGGGCGCCGTGTGGGAGCGGTGCGTGTTCCAAAGCAACCTGGCGGAGAATACGGGCGGCGGTCTCCATATTTTTGCCACCGCGGGCATAACCGCGCGCGATTGCCTGATCGCCGGGAACTCGGCGCAGACGAACGGCGGCGGCATCTATTCCGAAGTAAGCGCGTGGAATCTATGGAATTGCACGATCGTCGCCAACTCGGCGGGCGGGACGGGGGGCGGCTTGTATAATAGTCGGGGAATTACGGGAACCTATAGCAATAGGTCGGTCAATACCATCCTGTATTTCAACACCAGCGGGTCGTCCAGCAACTACTATGAGCTCAACCCCAACACGAATTACATCGCCTACAGCAATTGTTGCCTGGCGCCGGCCCCGTCCGCCACCTACGGGACGGGCAACATCTCCACGAATCCAGGCTTTGTCAACGCGGCCGGGGGCGATTATCACCTGACCCTGGAGTCGCCCTGCGTCAATGTTGGCCTGTACGCGCCCGGCATGGAGTCGGCCCGCGACGTGGAAGGGCGGCTCCGCTTGGATAAGTTAACCGGGATCGTGGACATCGGCGCCTATGAGTTCGTCTGGCCGGGGACGATGCTCACTATCCGGTGAGCGGCCCGCGCGATAGCGCGATATGAAATCAGGCCGCATGCCTTGCGTCCCGGGCGTCGCTCGCGCCTCTTTGTAGGAGGCTCGTGATCCTGTCCGCCCCCCTCCAGTGTTGCGCCACCTTGTGGCCGGCCTTGGTGTCGCTCGGCCTGGTAGCCGTCAGGGTCAGACTTAAAGTTTATAGTATTGCAAGACGGCCGCCTTAACATTACAGTATGGGAGCTTCGTGACGCTCCGTCTTCGGATTTGAGCTCATGCCGCGTCCATTGCGCAAAGAATATCGGGGTGCCAAGTATCACGTCACCGCGCGGGGCAACGGGCGCGCCGCGATTTTTCTGGGCGATGCTGATTGCCGCCGATTTGCCGAACAGCTGGACGCCGCCTTGCGCAAGGACGGCGTCATCTTGTATGCGTACGTGATGATGCCCAATCACTACCACATGCTGGTGGAAACACCCCGCGGCAATCTGCACGCTTTTGTTCAGCGTTTAAATACCGCGTACAGTCTTTACTGGCGTTATGCCCACCACAAGCCTGGTCATGTTTTTCAGGGGCGATACCACGCCAAGCTGGTGTCCGGCGACCAGTATCTGCTGGCTCTGACCCGATATATCCATTTAAATCCCGTGAAGGGGAAACTCGGGGAAGGATTATCCATGGCAGAACGTCGACGCCGGAGCGAGCGGTATCCATGGAGCAGTTGCCGAGCATACCTTGGACAACCCTCGGAAGTACCGCCTGTCAATCTCCGCTGGCTTACATTAATGGGAGGGCGTACGCTCGGCATCAGCAGTCTTCGCTACCGGGCTTTCATGCGAGCGGCACTATCGCGTGAGGATACGGCCCTGCGAGAAGCCTTAACCTCCAGCCGCTATGCCGTCGGAGATGCCGGCTTTGTCACCGACATCGAAGCGGCACTCAAGGCCGGGAAACAAGGCGACATGCGCGATGCGGATGTTTTGTGGCCACCGGAGACTCGACCTTCACCAATCCAGATTGACGCGGCGATATGTAGCGTCTATGGGATCGGCCCGGAGCGCTTGAAGGCCCATGGGCGCACCGCCGGGGAGGCAAAAAGCATGGCCCTGGAGATGGCCTGCGCGATCGGAGGCATGACGCAACGAAGCGCCGGTCTCTACTATGGAGGGATTACGTCTGCCGCCGTGGGATATCAGCGGCGCCGTCTGCATGCGATGCTGGGAGCGGATGCGGACGCCCGATCGCGCTTTGAGCGCATTCGGGCCCATCTGAAACTATAAACTTTAAGCCTGACCCTGATTGGTGGAACATGAAGCACTGTGAGGCCCCGACATCCATGACGGCCGCCGACTTGCCCGTGGGCACACATCCACGGGCGCTCGAGTGTCCGCATTTTCCGACGCGCTTCCAGGCGGTGATCTGGCGGAACTGGGAGCTGGTGGCGCCAGCTGTGCTGGCGCGCGTGCTCGGAACGGACGAGGCCGGGATTCTCGATCTGGCCGGCGAGCTGGGCCTGCGGGTGCCGCCGCGGGTGAACCCGCGCTGGCTGGAGCGCGGCTACGTGACGCTGATCCGGGCGAACTGGCACCTGCTGCCTTACGCCCAACTGCTCGACTTGCTCGGCTGGACAGCCGAGCGCATGGACTACACCCTGCGCGAGGAGGATTTCCTCTGGCACAAAATGGGGGGGCTCAAGCCGGAGGTCGAGCCGGTGGTTGTTCGCGCGCTGACGCCGGCGGAGACCGAGCGCACGCGCCGCCTGCGGGAGACCGTGCGGCGCCTGTTTCCCAACCTGGACGCGCCGGACGGGGAAGCGGCCTTCGAGTTTCTGGACGCCTTCAAGGCTCCGGCCGGCCCGCCGGTCCGACCGGCACGGTCGGCGGCGCTCCGTCCGTTCGACCTACGGTTCCTCTATTCTTACAGCGCGCTCTACGGCGACCCACTGATTCACCCGGAGCTGGACCCCTACCCCGACGGCACGCTGGCGCGGCTCGCGGAGATGGGGATCAACGCCGTCTGGCTGCCGCTGATCCTATACACGCTCTACCCCTGGGACGGCCGGTTCGGGCATTACGCCGACGGATGGGAACGGCGGCTGGATTCGCTGCGCGCGCTGACGGCGCGCGTTGCCCGATTCGGGATGTCAGTGATCGGCTACCTGAACGAGCCGCGGCGGATGCCGCTGGCGTTCTTCCGGGACTGCCCGGAGCTGAAGGGTACGGACTACCTGGGGAACGGATCGCTCTGCACCTCCGTGCCGGAGGTCAAGGCGCTGCTGCGGGACGGCAGCGCCTGGCTGTTCCGGCAGGTGCCGGAGCTGGGGGGCGCCTTTCTGATCACCGCCTCGGAAAACATGACCAACTGTTTTTCCAAGGGCGGTCGGCCGGAACCGCCGTTCACCGATTGCGCGCGCTGCGCCGGCCGCGTACCGGCGGAGGCTATCGCGGAAGTGATCCGGCTGGTGGCCGAGGGCGTGCACGGGGTAAAGCCCGAGGCGCCGGTAATTGCTTGGGACTGGGCTTGGCGGGACGCCTGGGCGCCGGAGATCGTGGATCGCCTGCCGGAGGACGTCTGGCTGATGTGCACCAGCGAGTGGGGACTGCCGATCCGGACCGGAGGGGTAGATTACAAAGTTGCAGACTACTCGATTTCGCGGCCCGGGCCCAGTCCGCGCTCGCTGGCGCTGTGGGAGCGCGCGCGCCGGCGCGGCCTGAAGACGGCGGCCAAGGTGCAACTCAACAATTCCTGGGAATGCAGCGCCGTGCCATACCTGCCGGTGCCGGACCTGGTCGAGGAACACCTCGATCGGCTGGCGGACGCGGGCGTCCGCGGGCTGATGGCGAGTTGGACCCTCGGAGGATTTCCCGGGGGCAACCTGTGCCTACTGCAAGCGCGCGCCGACCAATTGGCACCGCGGCTGTTCGGGTCCGCCGGCGCGGCGGTGCGCGAGGCCTGGCGGGCATTCAGCGCGGCGTTCCGCGAGTTTCCGTTCAGCGTCGGGGTGCTGTATGTCGCCCCGCAAAACGTCGGCCCAAAGAATCTGCTATTCGCCGAGCCCACGGGATACTCGCCGACGATGGTCGGGATTCCCTACGACGGACTGGCCGGCTGGCGCAGCATCTATCCCGTGGACGTGTTCGAAGCCCAGTTCGAGCGGCTCAGCGATGGCTGGCGCCGCGGCCTCGAGCGATTGCGGGCGGCGTCGCCCGGGGTCGCGCCGGAGCATCGCGCGGCCTTTGATGACCTCGAGCGCGTGGCCACCGCGGCCTGGTGTCATTTCCGCAGCACCACGCTGCAAGTCGCCTTCGTGCGCGCCCGGGAGCGGACGGACCCCGCCTCCCGGGCGCGGGTGCGCGCCGTGCTGGAAGAGGAGCGCGATCTGGCCGTGCGGCTGCACGACCTGGCGCGCCGCGACTCGCGCCTGGGCTTCGAGGCTTCCAACCATTACGCCTACACCCTGCAGGACCTCCGCGAAAAGGCGCTGAACTGCGAGGATCTGATGGCGCGCTGGGCCGACTAGCGGAGCGCCACGCCGTGCCGCTCCGGCGGGATCCGCCACCCCTCCCGCCCGCCGAGGGCAACCCGGGCTGCCCACACGAAGCCGCAACAACTCGACAGTTCCGCGGTTGGCCATTGCCGCGCCGGTGGAACCATGGTACCCTGTATTCATGAATAGATCGCCTGTCGCGACCTGAGGAGCACGCCATGGCCGTGGGATGGTCCCCTGACGGGTCGGTGCAAGATCAAATTGACGCGACCGTGGAGGCCGCCGTCCAGTTGGCGAAAAGCCGGCTGCCGGCCGGCGAGAGCCTGACCCACTGCGCGGAATGCAAGGCGCCGATCCCGGACGAGCGCCGCCAGGCCATTCCCGGGGTGCGGCACTGTGTCCGATGCCAGTCGGAGCTCGAGAAGGGATTGCGGATCCCGACGACACCTCCGCCAGATCCCCGCGTCGTCGCCGGCCCGAGCCTGCCGGGCGGCGCGGTCGTCCCATGACCGGCCGGCATGGGTCAGGCATGCGGCGGCGCCAGGATTCTCCGCAGACCCTCGAGAATCTTGAGCATATAGGCGCGGCCGTAATCCGCGCTGGCGTCCCGGGCTGACTGGGCATACCATTGTTGGTCCGACCACTTCTCCAGGTCGATCCCTTCGGGACAGCAGGCCAGCATCAGCGACGTTTCGTGTTTTCCGGCGTGGTCCCCGCCGAACGAGGCCTCGATATGCGGGTCTCGGAACGGGTGAACCTGGATCCAAGCGAACGGGTCCGGCCGTTGGCCGAGATGCTGGAAATAGCCCGCCATCTCGGGCCGACCCCACCAGCCTTCGCCCTGATCCCGCTCTAGAAACTCGAAAATCTCCTGGCGCCCGGCGAACCGGAAGGCCAGATCGGTCGGCATGCCGCTGGAGAAGTTTTCGCTTTGGTGATGCACGAAAACGTGGATGTTCCGGAATCCGATGCGCAGCAAACTGCGAAACAGATCCCGGGCAAAGGCATGAACTGCCGAGGACCCGATGTTGACGCTGCCGTTCCGCTCCGGCGGTTCCACGGCGTAACTGGCCGTGCCGTAGTACCATGCCGGCAGAATGACCAGGTTCATGTCCGCTTGCAGCGCTTCCAGCGCCTTGGCGATCAGGATGGTATCGACACCGACGACACTGTGTTCCCCATGATACTCCAACACCCCGGCGGCCAGCACGACCGGCCAGTGTTCATCGATCGCCCGCCGGATTTGGTGAGGAAACATCATCTCGTAGTGCATCGCGGCGCTCTATGGATGGATCCGCCCGGTAGCGCCGGGCGTGCAGCCCGCCGCCACGAGGGCACTGCTGGTTTCGTGACCTTGCGATTTCCGAAGGATCAGCGGGACGCATTGGCCCGCGTCGACCAGGCGCCATGCATTCTGTGCCGCTTGGCAATCCATGTCAACCCCGGCACGTCGAAACGGACGATGTACGGCCGAGCGCACCGCCACAACATCCGGGGCGCGCGACGCCGCGCAGGTGAGCGGCATCGTTGACGCCGAGATCGAGGCGGAATCGCACGCGGTCCGGCTGGCGTTCGAGGACCGCGCATGGCCGGTCGCACGTCCAAACGAGCGCGCCAACCCCCGGGCCGCGCACGGTGACAGTCGGCGCGATTGGAGCGGGCCTTGCCGGCAGGGCATCTTCCATGACAACCAGGTGCAGGCCGCCAGCCCGGTCCTCAAAACCGATCAGCTTGCCGGCGGTGGTGTCCGCTGCCGGGTCGCCCAGCGCGCGCAGGACGCGGGCGACGGCGGCGTTGACCAGCGGGCTGATGCTCTCCTTACCGAAAGCCACCAAGGCCTTGAGGTCCGCGCGGCGCACGAGCGTGGGCGGGATGGTGAAGCAAGCCGTACGGCCCCAGCGCGTGCGATGCGCGGCGAGCACTGGGACCGGCCGGCCGGCGGCGGTGAGGCCGTCAAGCCAGGCCGCGGCCCCGTCGAGGCGGTAACGCGCCGCGCAGGCGTCGCCGTCGCAGCGCTCGGCGGCCAGGCGCAGCGCCTGCAGGGGATGGTCGCCGGCGGCGACCGCGAGGGTCCGGAGCGGTTCTGGCGTCGGCAGCGGCGCGACGCCAAACAGGTCTTCGAGGCCGGAGACGTCCTCGACGCCCAGCAGAGCGACGCCACGCTCATGGAGCCGGCGGATAGCGGCCAGGTGGGCGACCGGGACGCCGCCCAACGGCGGCAGAACAAGAGTATGGACATCGCAAGGATCGAGACGGTCGAGGTGCTCGAGGGCGGTGACGAACCCCGCCGGTTGCCCATCGAGCCGCGCCTGCTCGTAGGCGAAGGGCACGGCTTCCTCGGCGGTATTGACCAGGTCGCCGCCGCCGCCGTGGGGCGTCGGCTCAAAGTCGGGGTTACCGCGGCCGTCCTGGTACAGGTCGGGGTGGGCCAGACAGGCCTCGCGGCTATAGCAGAAGGCGGCCGTGCGCAACGGCTTGTACGGCGGGCAGCGGGAGACGATGGCCCAGGCATCGAGCAGCTCGTCGAAATGGGACGGCGGCCAGTCCTGGGCGTTGAAGCCACGGTCGTCCCAGAAATGAAAGCCGCCGGTATCGAACCAGGCCGCTGCCCAAACGTATTCGAAAACCGTTTTGCGAAGGCAACCCGGCGGCGTGCCGGGAAAATGGCCGTACGGCGGGCAGCCGTAGCGCGGCCGGCTGTCTCCGGCGAACCCGGCGACCCCATAGATTTCGGGGAACAGGCGCAGGCGCGGCGCCGCGAGCTTGAGGGCCGCCAACATGAACACGCCGCGCTGGAGCGGGTATCCCGACATGTAGGGATAATCCTCGAAGATCATCGGGCCGTCGTAGACCCGTTCGAGCCCCAGGCTCGGGTCGCGCCCCATGAAGAGCGGGAAATAGGCCGACTTGTAGGTCGCGCCGTAGGGCGGGTAGACGCCGTAGGCCATCAGTTGCGCCCCGGGGTTGATCCCCGCCAGTTGGGCGCGCAAGCCGGCCAGGTGGTGTTCCAGGTTCCAGCGGTTGAAAAACGCCAGCCAGTCCTTCCAGTGGCGCGCCAGCAGGTCGCGGAACAGGGGTTCGGTCAGTCGC
This sequence comes from uncultured Verrucomicrobiota bacterium, assembly GCA_964515705.1. Taxonomy (GTDB): domain Bacteria; phylum Verrucomicrobiota; class Kiritimatiellia; order JAAZAB01; family JAAZAB01; genus CAZEVX01. The sequence continues at coordinate 37,926 of CAZEVX010000003.1, forward strand.
CCTTCCCGCGCGAGGGTTTCCGACGTCAGCGCGCCGCCGGCGCCGGCCTGTCCGGGGTCCGGCCGCGCGAGAAATTGTTCCAGGACATTCCGCACAACCGGATCCGCGTAGGTGTCCGGGATCCACAGGTCCTTGCGGTCGAAAATCCAGACCCGGTCGCAGGTCCGCAGGATGTCGCGGTTGGCTTCCATACCGGGAGTCGGGGTGACATGCGGGGCGAGGTCGGTCATCCAGCGGCGCCGGTAGAGATGGATGACGTCCCAGACCCGGTCGCGCCGGGCGACCGCCGGCTGGACATGGGCGGTGGCCAAGTAATGGGACTCGTTGACGCCGCGTCCGATCCAGGGATCGAACATCCCGGCATCGGTCCCGTAACTATCCAGGTAGGGCACCAGGTCTGGCAGGCCGGAGGCCTGCGGCGGGCTGGGCATGGCGGGATCGTCGGCCATGACCTCGAAGGCCTTACGGAGCGTCATCCGGTCCGGGAGCGCCGGGGCGGCCGCCGCGGCACCGCCGCCCGGGGCCTCCACGGCGATGGTGACCCGCACATGGTAGACGCCGACCGCCAAGCCTGACAGGTTGAACCAGTCCGTGGCCAGCATCTCGATGCCGGCCGCCCGTAGCACCTGCTCGGCCGGCCCCGCCGCCGGACCGGGATCGGACGTCGGCACGAGCGTCAGGCAGCGGGGCTGGCCGAGCGGTTCGCGAAACACGTTCTCAAGCTGCACCCAGGCGAGGAGCGCATCGGGCGCGGCGGCGCGGCGCCGCGCGCGGACGCGGAAACGCACCGGTTCGGACTCGAAGAAGAAATGGTTATGGCGGGCGAACGCAAGGGCCTGCGCATAGCGGAGATCCGAGTGGGGCAGCAACCCGCCGATTTTTTTATCGGCGGGCGACTCGACCTCGAGCGTCAGAGCGCCCGGGCCCAGCGCCGGCCCGGCATACAGCAGGGCGCCCGTGCGGGGATCGAACCAGGCCTCCGAGGGACCGCCGGCCAGCGCCAGGCGATCCTCGGCGGCGTAGCGGTCGTAGCCGACCACCAAGACGGCATCCGCCGGGACGTCCGGCGGGTAAAACGTCGCACGCACCGGGCACTCGGTATCGGCCGGGAGAAATCCCGACGAGTGCGGGTTCCAATGATCGCGGAGGCCGACCGTGCCGCGGCGGAGATAGAACGGGCCGGCCGACTGCCCGCCCGGGCATTCCAGGCGCAGATACGGCCCCTGCAAGACACTGTTGGGCCAGTATTGGCGCTGCGCCTGGAGCGCATGCACTGGCGAGCGGCCTTCGGGCGGGCCACCGGCCAAGACCGCCTCGAGCCGCGCGCGGCCGCCGGCGCGCGTCGCGCGGACGCGGAAGACGAACGGCGTGGTCATGCCGTTGAGATCGGCGGGCACCTCGAAGGCGCGGTCCGACCAGAGTTCCGTGTCCGGCACCGGCTCGTCCGAATCGAGGCGCACGGCGCGCAGGGCGACACCATAATTGCCCCGCACCACCGGCCGGTCGAAGGCGATCGCTCCCGGCCGGTCGAATGTCCGGGCGGCGTCCTCGAAGTCCGCCGCGCAGCGGCCGTCCTGCCAGAGGCGCAACCGCGCCCCGCGCATCTCGAACCGCAGGGCGCAGGCAACCGGCGGGGCGGCGGGAAAGGCCGGCTCGACACACGCGGTCCGGGCCAGGGTGTCGGTGCGGACGCCGCGGCAAGCGCCCAGCACCGTCTCGACGCCCACCGGGCTCCAGCGCCACCGCAGGACGTATCCCGCGCGGGCCACCGGATCGTAGCGGAAAAAGAACAGCAGCCCGAGCGCCCGGCTGTAGGCGTCGGCGGCGACCTGCAGCGTCAGGACAACATCCCGCAACGGGGGCACGGGCGGCAGGTGCTTGTTGCCAGGAAATAGTATCCAGTAAGCGCCGGCGCGCACGTCGCCCAGCCGATGAAACCGGTCGGCATGTTGCTCGACCGTCCAGCCGTCCGGGATTTCGCCGTCGGCGTATCCGGCAAAGCATGTATCGAGATACGTGTGCATAGGCACCCTGTACGGCGGGGCGCTCGCACCCCGCCGTTGTATTCATCCGGCCCGCCGCTGGGCGGCATAAGCGCGCGCGATGACCGCGCAACTCTCATCGAGCAGCGCCGCATAGACATGCTGGGTATCCACCCGGAAGGCCGTGCGGGTCCGGGTGGTCGTGACGACGACCTGGAATGGCTGGCCGCCGCCGGGGGCGCCGGTGCGGAAGCCGTCGTTGTCGACCGCCGCATCACGCGCGCGGTCGCCTTTCACGAGCTGGCCAGCGCAGGCGGCCGGATGGGACGTATCCAGGTTGACACAGCCAATGCGGATCATGGGAGGCCTGGCGGGATCAGGGTTCGACGCGACGACGCCGGACGGCGCGCACGCCGTCCGGCAGCCGGACTTCGCTGGTGTCGGCCGGGACCCGGCTGCCGCAGCCGATCGGCGGGATGCCGCCGGCCAGGGCATCTTCCGCCGGCGTGATCTTCAGGCGCGCTACTGCCGCTTTCAGCCCCGTGCTGCTCATGAAGACATCCTGTGGTTGCGGAGCCCCGATTCCAGCCCAGCGATCACACGGGTCCACCCGGGGAGACCATAGACCGATGCGTCCTCGACCGTCAAGCGCCGGGCTTGCCTTCCGCTGGTGCTGGCAGTATAAGACGTTAGCCATGACGGCACCTCCGGCATACGAAGTCATCGCGACGGCGCCCGCCTTCGAGGCGGCGCTGCGGCATCTGCGGGGCCAGACGCCGCTGGCGCTGGATCTCGAGATGGAGAACCAGCGCCACCATTACGGCCTGCACGTGGCCCTGGTCCAGGTTTCGACGCCCGGCCGCCGCCACTTCATCTTTGACCCGGTCGCCGGCGCGGACGTGCGGCCGCTGGGCGCGCTCTTCGCCGATCCCGGCGTGGAGTTGATCGTCCACGACGCCGAGTTCGACCGGCGCGCCTGCCGCACGGTCTACGGCTGGCGCTTGACCCGCGTCTTCGACACCAAGATCGCCGCCCAGTTCTGCGGCTACCGCCAGTTTGGACTGGCCAACCTGTTGCAGAACTTGCTCGGGGTGCAGACCGACAAGAAGTTCCAGAAAATGAACTGGCTGAAGCGCCCGCTGCCCACGGCGGCGCTCGACTATGCCGCGCGCGACACGGCCTCGCTCCACGCTCTCCGGGACCTCCTGGAGCGCCGGTTGGTTGAACTCGGCCGGCTCGACTGGGTGCGCGAGGAATGCCGCCACGCGGGCGAGGACACGCCGCCGGAACCCGATCCTCCCCCGCTCCATCACCGCATCAAGCACAGCGCCCTGCTGACGCCGCGGCAACTGGCGGTGCTGGGGGCGCTGGCCGAGTTCCGCGACGGCCTGGCGCGGGAACTCAACCGGCCGGTGCACTTTATCATCCGCAACGATCTGCTACTCGAGATGGCCATCCATCCGCCGGCTACCGCCGAGGCCCTGCGACGCATTCCGAGCCTGCACCCGTCGCTCTACCGCGGGCGCCTGCCGCACGCCTTCCTGGACGCCGTGCGCCGCGGCCAGGACGCCCCCGAGGAACAGCACAGCAGCCGCCGGTTGCGCGCGCGGTCCATCCCCGGCAGCGACGAGCGGGTCAAGGCGATGCAGGCCTGGCGCGCGCTGCTGGCCGCGCCTTACGGTCTCGAACCCTACCTGATGCTGGCCAACGACGTCCTGCAGTGGGCCGCGCGGCATCCCGACCAACCCATGCCGCCGGACGTCGCCGCCCAGATCCGCGACTGGCAGCGTCCGCTGGCCTGGGAACCGTTCCGCCGGCGGTTTCTGTCGCCGCCTGACGCCTAGCGGAACCGCCAGGCGACGAACCGCGCGCCGCGGCTGTCGCGCACCAGCAGCAGGATGCGGCCCTCGGCCAGCGCCTTGGCGGCGGCCTCGTGGAACTCGCGTTCCGTGCGGACCGGCCGGTTGTTGACGCTCTGGATCAGGTTGCCCGGCTGAATGCCCATCTGGTGCGCCGGGCTGCCGGCCTGCACGCTCGCCACCAGCACGCCGGATCCGGGCTCGAATCCCAGCTTCGCGCGCCAGCCTTCCGTCAGCGCCTCGATCGTCAACCCGAGTTTGTCGCCGGTCAAGGTGACCGCCTCGCGCGGCGACCCGCCGCCCTCGCGGGTGCCGATCTTGGCGGTTTTCTCCACCGTCTTGCCCCCGCGCACCAGGGCCAACTTGAGTTGCGCGCCCGGCGCCGTCATGGCCACGTGGTTGCGCACCGCGCCGGCCCCGTCCATCGGCTTCCCGCCCAGGGCCACGATCACGTCCCCAACCTCCAAGCCGGCCGACGCCGCGGGCGACTCCTTGACGACATCCGTGACCAGCGCCCCGCGCCGCTGGGCGACCCCGAGCGAGTCGGCGACGTCGGGGGTCAAGTCCTGCAGCCCGATCCCGAGATAGCCGCGTTCGACGTTGCCGGAGGCGATCAACTGGTCCTTGATGGCTGTCGCCATGTTGATCGGGATGGCGAAGCCGATCCCCAGCGAGCCGCCGGTCTGGCTGTATATCGCGGTGTTGATGCCGATCACCTTGCCGTCCGCGTTCAGCAGCGGCCCGCCGGAGTTGCCAGGATTGATGGCGGCATCCGTCTGGATGAAATCCTCGTAGTCGGTGATCCCGATGTTGCTGCGGCCCTTGGCGCTGACCACGCCGACGGTCAACGTCTCCGAGAGGCCAAAGGGGTTGCCGATGGCAATGACCCACTCGCCGATGTCCATGGCGTCCGAATCCCCCAGGGGAATCGCGGGAAATCCTTCGCCCTTGATGCGGATCACGGCCACCTCCGAGCGCGGATCGCTCCCGACGAACTCGGCGTCGAACTCGCGGCCGTCGTGCAGCTTGACCTGGATGCGCCGGGCGTCGCTGACGATGTGATGGTTGCTCAGGATGTAGCCGTCCGGGCTGATCAAGAATCCCGTGCCCTGGCCGACCATCCGCTGCTGGGGCGGCTGGCCGCCACCCGGGCCGCGGCCGCCCCGGAAGAAGAAGTCGAAGAGATCGTCGCCGAACGGCCCGGGAGCGCCATCGTCCGGGCCCTGGGCCGGCACGACTTTTTCGACCTTGATAAACACCACGGCGGGAATGGCCTTTTGCGCGATGCGCGAAAAGGCGCGCGAGGTCTGGTTCAGAATCCGGGCATCGGCGGACTCCTCGGCATCGGCCGGGGCGCTCCGGGCCAGCCCGCCGGTCAGGAGCAGGGCGCACACTGCACACCAGCCCGCGTGGGTCCGATAGGTCATCGCCATCTCCTTGTCGCCAATCCGTTGCGTATCGTCGTGTCTGTGCTCTTGTGTAGCCGACCCGAAAACGTCTGTCAAGGGCGCGCCCATCCGTGGGCGGCGGCGGTACGCCGTCGAGCGCCAAGGCGCCCGTCAGCCCGGCGGGAGCCGCATGCCGCGCGCGGCCAGGAGGCGCGCGAGGTTGCCGCCCAGGATCTTGCGCCGGACCGCGGGCGAGAAGCGCCCGCCGAGAATCCGGGCGAGCACGGCGCCGGGATCGTTCACGGGATAATCGCTGCCGTAGAGGATGCGGTCCTCGAGACCGCGGGCCACGGCCAGTTCGAGCACGCCCAGCCGCTCGTACCCCCGGCCGCAGATATCCAGGTAGACGGTCGGGCAGGCACGCGCCAGGTCGAGTTTCTGTTCGATCTCGGCGCGCCCGCCAAGGTGGCTGATCACCAGCGGCAACCCCGGCGCGCAGGCTGCGATCATGCGGTGCACCTCGTCGGTCTGGGCGTGAATCTGAAGAACGGCGCCCGCGGTCTCCAGCAGGCGCAGCAGCGCCCGGAAGCGCGGATGGGCCGGGGTCCAGCCCGCCAGGTAGGGACAGAGTTCGCCCACCCAGCGGCTGCCGGCGCGGCGGAAGACCGCCAGGTCGCGCCGCGCCTGCGCCGGGAACGACGGGTGCACGATGCAGGCCGGCAGCAGCCGCCATCCGCGCCCGGCCGCGCGGGCCAGGGCCAGGGCCGCCCGGTTGCCGGCCGCCAGCTCCCGCTCGGTCTTGGCCATCACGGCGGTGATCGAGGTCTGGATGCCGCCGCGCACGCCGGCGGCCCGCAGGAACGCCAGGTAATCGGCGTAATCCCGTAGCATCGGCGCCCACTGAAAGACCTTGCCGTCCGCCGCCGGCCCGTGCAGGTGACAGTCGAACACCGGGATGCCGTCCAAGCGCTCGCGCGGGGTTCGGTGTCGCATGGCGCGGCCAGTCTTGCACGGCGGCAGGCGGGCCGTCAAGCGCCCGCGCAAAGGCGCCGCGCCGCTTGCCAAGCGCGGGACGGCCGGGTATAAGGAATGCCGGTCGCCGGACGCCGCGGCCGGACACGCCCATGCACCACGCCCATACCGGCAGCCCGTCCAAGGAACGCGAAGCGCGCGCCGCCGTGCTGGCGGGCGGCGTGGACACCGCCGTCACCCTGGCCGCCCTGCTGGCGGCGCGGTCGTCGGTGCTGCTGGCGGACTGCTTCAAGACCGTCCTCGAACTGATCGCCGTGCTGCTGGCCTGGATCGCCATCCGGCGCATCCAGCGCGGGGCCGACCCGCGCTTCGAGTACGGGATCGGCAAGCTCGAAAACCTCTCGAGCCTGTTCGTCGGCGTCCTGATGGTCGGCTGCCTGATCGTCGTGGCGGGCAATGCCGGCCTGCATATCTTCCACCCGACGCAGATCTCGGGAGCCGGCGTTTGGATCAGCATGGCGGCCCAGATCGTCTACGCCGTCGTCAACGGCGTGCTCTGCTGGACCAGCCGGCGCTCCGCGCGGCGCGACGGCTCGCCGATCATGGCCGCCCAGGCGCGGCTCTTCCTCAGCAAGGCCTTCGCCAACGTCTTCATCCTGCTTTCGCTGGTCCTCAGCAAGGCCCTGGCCGGCTATGCCTGGTCGCTCTACATTGACCCGGTGTCTTCCCTGGTGATCGCCGGGTTCATCCTGCTGGCGGCGCTCGGCATCTTCTCCAGTTCCTGCGGCGACCTGCTCGACCGCACTCTCGAGGAGGAATCCCAGATCATCATCCTGCGCGAGCTCGCCCGCAGCTTCAACGACTACGAGGCGCTGCACGGCATCCGCTCGCGCCGCTCGGGCAACCAGGTGTTCATTGACATCTTCCTCGAGTTCGACGCCCGCAAGACCCTGGCCGAGATTCAGCCGGTGATCGACACCATCCGCCGGAATCTCGAACAGCACATCCGGGGCAGCCGCGTGACGATCGGCCTGGCGACCCAATCGGTCCATTGACGGCATCCCGCCCTTGCCCGGCCTGCTTGCCCGTCAACATGACGCCCGTCGAATACGGGCGGCAGGTCAGGGGCGCCATGCGCGCCGCCCCTGATGCGCCGGGTCGGGGGACCCGGCCGACAACCCGTGCTCCGCGGGACACCGGAGGCAGACCGCGGACCCCCGCCCGGAGATGGGCGCTATGGCGGACACATCGTCGCGCCGCGCCGGCTACGCGCCGAGGTCCAGGTCGAGCAGCCGGGCGGCGGTGGCGCCGTAGACCTGGCGCAGGACGTCGTCCGGCAGGCCGAGCCCGTAGAGCGGTTGGGACAGCGTGCCGAACGACGTCGCGGTAAAGGCCTCGTCGCGCGTCTCGAGCAGGCGGAACCAGTCGCGATACCCGTCGCCCTGGTTCGGCCAGGACAGGTCGGTGCCGAACAGGATGCGGCCCGGGTGCGCGAGGAACAGGGCGCGCGCGGCTTCGGGTTGGCGGCCCAGGCTGATCAGGCGCGCGGCGGTGTCCGCGTACAGGTTGGGGTGTGCCGCCAGCAGGCGCCCGCAGCGCGCCAGGTCGTGGTCCAACGACGCCAGGTGCGGGACGATGAAGGTCGTCCCCGGGTAGGCGCCGACCAGCCGATCAAGGGCCGCGATCAGCTCTTCGTGCGTCGGGTGCCCGGGGGCCGCCCATTTCCAGCGCAGCGCCGGCGCGTCCAGCGCCCGCAGTTCCTCGTAGGTCCCGCCGATGGGCGCAAAACTGCGCAGCGGGTCCGCGACGTGGTACAGCACCGGCAGGCGCCGTTCGGCAGCCGCCTGCCAGACGGGCGCCAGGCGCGCGTCGTCCGGCCGGACGAGATGCCCGTTCCGATCGCGAACCGCCAGCCCGAGGTCCTTGAAAATCTTGAGGCCGCGGCCGCCGAGCGCCACGTCGTGGTCCATCTTGCGCCGCACGTAGTCGGGCCAGTCGGACCCGTCGAGCCGGCGGAAGTCCAGGCCGAAAAAGTACAGAATCCGGCCCGCCTCCTCGCGGGCGCCGCGCAGCGCCGGCGCGAAGGCCGCGCCGGGATAACTGTCGCCCACCTGGCTGACGGCGTAGCGCACGCGGGTAGCCCGGAGATCGGCCAGCTTCTGCGCCGCCGCGCGCCACGTGCCCCAGCAGTGCAGGTGGATGTCCACGGCCGGGAACTTGGCCCG
>CAZEVX010000003.1:46451-48950 GCA_964515705.1 uncultured Verrucomicrobiota bacterium
CCCTGGACTTCGGTCGTGTATTCGCCGTCCGGCAAGTCGAACCGCCGCTGGGCCATGCGGTGCTCGATCCCGGCATAGATCAGGTCCAGCCGCAGGGCGTCGAGCGCCGCGCCCTTGACCCCGCCGCGTCGCGCACGCTCCAAGGCCTGCCGCGCCGCGGCCTCCTCCGCCTGCGCCTCGGCCGGTACCGGCAGCGTCCGCATCGGCAACCGCAGCGGCAGCGTGCCGCCCAGCACGGCGAAGGGGGCCCGCGCACGGACGGCCGCCGCCAGGCGCACCGCTTCGCTGGCGATCCGCTCGCCAATCCGGCGCGCTCCGGCGTAGGTGCGGCCGGCAATCCGTTTGCCGAGCGCGCTGGCCTCGGCCGAGTACCCGCCGGGATTGATGTCGCCGCAGGCGCCGTTCAGGAACAGCACCGGCACGCCGCCCAGGCGCGCCGACGCCGCCCGCCGCAGGAACCCGGGATAATCGGCCGATATCCGCCGGTTGTGCAGGTCAAGCGTCGTGGCGTGGCAGGCGTGGCTGACGATCAGGCCCAGTAGCCGGCGGTGGCGCGCGTCGTCGATCCGCAGCACGGTCACCGAGCGGTCCACCGGCCCGCGCCGCGGGTCGCGCCGGTTGCCGCCGATCCCCGTCACCGCGCCGACCGCGGCGCCGACGCGCGCCTCGCGCCGGCCGGCATCGGCCTCCTGGACCACCTGCGCCAGCCGGTCCTCGAGCTCCTGCCGCCAGCGCTGGTTGAGCAGCCGCGGGCTGTGCAGCTCCGGCCCGGAATGCGTGTGCGTGGCCGCGATCATCAACCGTTCCGGCGCGATCGCCGTGTTGGCCTGGACCCGCTGGCGCACGGCCTGGACAACCGACACGGGAATCTCCACCAGGTCCACCGCGCAGATCGCGCTCTTGCGCCCACTGCGGTCATCGAACACCGCTGCCACCGCGTGCAGCCGGTCGCGGATGCCGACCGCCGGCCCGGCGCGCGTGTAGCCCGCCATGTCCACGCCCGCGGGCGGCGTGATGTCGATCTCGGCCATTCCGGCAAGGTACTGGCTCATGAATGCGTCCCTTTCTGCCCGGCGGCTTGTCTTCCCTGCCACCGGCGCCGCGCAGTATGAACAACATCCGCGCCGCAAAACAAGCGAAAACGGGATTGTCAGCCGCGCGGCCGGCATGCTATAGACCGTCGCACCCGAGGCGCGCTCCCGCGCCCGGCACGCCTGGAACCGCGCGTATGGCGGGCATATTCAAGGCTTACGACATCCGGGGCATCGTCGGGCGCGACCTGGACGCCGACCTCGCCTTCCGTATCGGGCGCGCCGTCGCGACCTTCCTCGGCTGCCGGCGCGTGGTCGTCGGCCAGGACATGCGCGCGAGTTCCGCGCCGCTCTTCGACGCGCTCGCCCGCGGGCTGACGCTCCAGGGCGCCGACATCGTCCGGCTGGGCGTCTGCTCGACCCCGATGTGCTACTTCGCCAACGGCCGGCTGGGCGCCGACGCCGGCATCATGATCACCGCCTCGCACAACCCGGGTCCATGGAACGGCTTCAAGCTCTGCCGCGCGCAGGCCGTCCCGATCAGCGGGGACACCGGCATCCAGGACCTGGAACGTCTCGTGCGCACCGAGGCTTTCGCCCCGCCGACCGCGCGCCCGGGAACGATCGCGGACACCGACATCCTGCCGGACTACCGCGCCCACGTCCAGGCGCAGGCCGCCCCCGCGCGGCCGGTGACGATCGCCGCCGATTTCGCCAACGCCATGGGCAGCGTCGAGGCCCGCGCGCTCGAGGGCCGGGTGCGGATCGACCCGCTCTACGACGTCCTCGACGGCTCTTTCCCCCACCACGAGGCTAATCCGCTCAAGACCGAAACCCTCGCCGACCTCCAGGCCAAGGTCCGCGCCGGCCCGCCCGGCGGCGGCGACCGCTACGATTTTGGCGCGGCCTTCGACGGCGACGCCGACCGCGTCGGCTTCGTGGACGAGACCGGGGCGGTCGTGCCGATGGACATGATCACCCTGCTGATCGCCCGGAGCATCCTGGCGCGGCAGACCGGCAATATCCTGTACGACTTGCGCAGTTCCTGGGCGGTGCGCGAGGGGATCGCCGAGGCCGGCGGCGTCCCTCACCAATGCCGCGTGGGCCACGCCTTCATCAAGCAGCAGATGCGCGCGCTCGACGCGCTCTTCGCCGGCGAACTCTCGGGCCATTACTACTTCCGCGAAAACTTCTTCACCGAAAGCGCCGCCCTGGCCGTGCTCTACGTCGCCGATCTCGTCAGCCGGTCGCCGGACCCGCTCTCGGCGCTGGTCCGCCCGTTCCAGCGCTACCACAAGAGCCCGGAACTGAATTCGGAAGTCCGGGATCCCGCCGCCGTGTTGGCGCGGATCAGGGAGCGCTTCCGCGACGGGCGCCAGTTCGAACTGGACGGCTTGAGCGTCGAATACCCCGACTGGTGGTTCAACGTGCGCTGCTCGAATACCGAGCCGCTGGTGCGGCTGAACCT
>CAZEVX010000004.1:0-28124 GCA_964515705.1 uncultured Verrucomicrobiota bacterium
GGCCCCTCCGGCGTCGGTCCCCGGGGCCCCGGCGGGGGCATGGGGACCGCCCCGGGGCCGGCTGGGGCGGCGGCGGCCGGGCCGGGCCCGGGGGCGCGGTCCAGCGCCGGCGCAGCGGCGGCCCGGCGCGCGGCGGGCCGCCGCTCCAGAAGCAGGGCCGACACCGCCGCCGCGGCGACGATTGCCAGGATCAGGAGCAGAAACCGGGTGTGCCGGCCGCGCGGCGACTCCCCGCCACCGGGCTTCAAGATCTGGTTGAACTCGCCAAGCGCCATGAGACAGTCTCCGCAACGGCGGGGACAAATCCATGTCCCCGGCCGCGTGCACAACGTCAAACTATACCCCATCGCCGCCCGGCTTGACAAGGACGCAATCCTGCGAAAGGATTTAGCTTGATTGGCGGGGACCTCCTGCCGGCGCGGACGGACGGAGGGCGGGATGGAGCGCGGATGCTGGAGCGTTCTGGCGGACGTCCTGTTTCCCAGGGCGTGCGCCGGCTGCGGTGCGGCGATGGCCGCCGATCCCGGGTATTGCTGCTGGGACTGCCTGCGCCGCCTGGAGTGGGTGCGCTCGCCGCTGTGCGTCCTGTGCGGCGACCCGCTGGAGGGCCGCGTCGCGGAACCGGTGATCTGCTCGGCCTGCCGGGCGCACTGGCCGGCCTTCGACCGCGCGCGGTCGGCCGTGCGCTTCGGCGGGCTGTCACGCGATCTGCTGCACGCCTTCAAGTACCGGCATGCCACCTGGCTGGACGCCGATTTTGTGCGTTGGATGGAGCCCTGTTACCGCCAGTATTTCGCCGCCGCGCAGCTCGATACCGTCACCTACGTCCCGCTGCACCCAACCCGCGAGCGCGAGCGTTCCTATAATCAGGCGCGGCTGCTGGCGCGCGGGCTGGCGGCGCGCGTGCCCGGCCTGCGGGTGCGCCCCCTGCTGCGCCGGGTCCGGCTGACGCCGTCGCAAACACGGTTGACAGCCCGGGACCGCCTTGCTAACGTCCACGGCGTCTTTACGGTAGCGCATCCGGATGCCGCGCGCGCCCGGCGGGTGCTGCTGGTCGACGACGTCATGACCACCGGCGCGACGGTCAACGAGTGCGCCCGCGTCCTCAAGGAGGCTGGGGCGGCGCTGGTGGGGGTCTTGACCGTCGGGCGCGGATAGGACCGGACGCGGGGGAATGCCGATGCGGTTATTCGAGCGCCACAAATACACCTCGATCAAGGTCCGCCAACGCGAGTTGCCCGGCGGGCTGTGGGTGAAGTGCTCGGACTGCAACGAGATCGTCTACAAGCACGAGATCGAACGCCGGTACGGCGTCTGCCCCAAGTGCGGATTCCATTTCCAGATCGCGGCCGCCGCGCGGCTGGCGATGCTGCTGCAGGAAGGCTCGTTCCAGGAATGGGATGCCGGCCTCGCGAGCCGCGATCCGCTCGGCTTCACCGGCCAGGTCTCCTACCTCTCCAAGCTCGAGGACAGCCGCAAGAAAAGCGGGCTGACCGAAGCCGTGGTCTGCGGGCAGGGCCGGCTGGGGCCGTTTTCCGTGGCCATCGGCGTCATGGATTTCCGGTTCCTGGGCGGCAGCATGGGGTCGGTCGTAGGCGAAAAAATCACCCGGCTGTTCGAGCGCGCCACGGCCGCCAGCCTGCCCGCGGTGGTGGTCTGCGCGACAGGCGGAGCGCGCATGTACGAAGGGCTGCTCAGCCTGATGCAGATGGCCAAGACCAGCGCCGCGGTCGCCCGCCACGCCCAGGCCGGGCTGCCCTATATCTCCGTGCTGACCCATCCCTCGACGGCCGGGGTCATGGCCAGTTACGCCACGCTGGGCGATCTGATCATCGCGGAACCGAAAGCCCTGATCGGATTCGCCGGTCCGCGGGTCATCCGCGAAACGACCCGCGAGGAAATTCCGCCGGGTTTCCAGCGGTCCGAATTCGTGCTGAAGCACGGACTGGTGGATATGATCGTGCCGCGTCCGGCGCTGACCGATACCCTGATCCGCCTGCTGGGATTCCTGGTGCCGGCGAACACCGCCAATCCGGCCGGCGGAACGGCGGCTCCGCCGGCGCCGGTCGGCGCCCCCTGACAGGACGCCGCCCGCCCTGGAGCCATGACGGGTCCGGCGTTGGCAGGGAGTTGTCCGCATGACCGCTTCCCTCTCGGATGCCCTCGAACGCCTGTACCGGCAACACACCGACGGCATCAAGTTCGGCCTGGACACCGAACGGGCGATCCTGGCGCGGCTGGGCGATCCCCAGGCGGCGTTGGCCTGCGTGCACGTCGCCGGCACCAACGGCAAGGGGTCGGTCTGCAGCCTGCTGGAATCGGTGCTGCGGGCCGCCGGCCTCCGCACCGGGCTGTACACCTCGCCGCACCTGGTGCGTTTCCACGAACGCTTCCGGATGGCCGGCCAGCCGATCCCGGACGCGGACCTGGCCGCCTGGCTGGCGCGCGTCGAGGCCGCGGCGCAGGCGGCGGCCGGAGAGCCCGGCGGCCGGCCGGCGACGTTTTTCGAGGTGGCCACGGCACTGGCCTTCGCCTGGTTCCGGGACCGAGCGGCCGACCTCGTGGTGCTCGAGACGGGCATGGGCGGCCGCCTGGATGCCACCAACGTTGTTCGCCCGCTGCTGGCGGTGATCACCGGGATCAGCCTCGATCACACCGACCATCTCGGGCGCGACCGCGCCGCGATCGCGGCCGAGAAGGCCGGCATCATCAAGCCGGGCCGGCCGGTGATCGTCGGACCGCTCGACCCGGAATCCCGCCCCGTGATCGAACGCGTCGCCCGCGAGCGCGACGCCCCCCTGTTGTCGGCCGCCGACCTGGTGACGGTCCGCCGCCGGCGCCAGACGCTCGATGGCCAGCGGGTGGCGGTGTCCTCGGGAACCACCGACTACGGCACGCTGACCTGCCCCCTGCTGGGACGGCACCAGTTGGACAACCTGGCGGTCGCCGTGGCGGCGATCGAGGTCCTCCGGGACCGCGTTGGGCTGACGATCCCGGAGGCGGCGGTCGCGCAGGGAGTGGCGACCGTCTCTTGGCCGGCGCGCTGCCAGGTGCTCGAACGACATCCGCTCACACTCCTCGACGGCGCCCATAATCCGGAGGGGGCGGTTAGCCTGGCGGGCGTTCTGCGGGACCTCGCGGAACGCCGGCCGGTGGCGCTGGTGGTCGGTCTTTGCGCCGACAAGGATGCCGACGGGTTTCTCAAGGCCCTCGGGGGGCGGATCGCCCATGCCTGGGCCGTGCCCTTGCGCAGCGCGCGCGGATTGGCCCCGGCGCTGCTGGCCGCCAAGGCGGGCCTGCTCGGGTGCCCCATCGCGGCCATGGCCTCCGTGCCCGCGGCGCTGGACGCGGCCATCGCCTGGGCCGGTGCGCGGGACGGCGTGGTGTGCATTGCCGGCTCGCTCTACCTGGCGGGAGAAGTCCTCGAGGCGCGCGGTGCTGCCGGGCGCTAGTTTTTCCTTTATGGCGGGAGGGTCTCCGGGTACCCTGCCTGCGCATCGGATCGCGCCGGAGTGGCGAAATGGCAGACGCACTGGACTCAAAATCCAGCGGTGGCAACACCATGTGGGTTCAACTCCCTCCTCCGGCAGGCCGTGCGACGCATAGTCTATGAACCGCCGGGTGGCGTCGATCCGCCGGGCGAAACCGGTCCGGCGAGGACGCCGGACCCTACCTGTGAAGACGGACACGTTTTGGACACGTGTCCCATTTCTCCTCCGGTCGTCCGAACAGCCATTAGGGTGATGGTCTTGGGTCTGGACCTCGTCTAGTACCGCTGCCGATGGGGACATCGGCAGCCACCGGGGATGTGTCAGGTGGCGGCCGGCGTCCCTGCCGGCCGCGGTCGCGTCGCGAGCGATAATCCATGGCCATTTAGTGACAGAGACCATGCAACCATTCTGGAGCCGGCCTGCCCCGCCCGTGACGAGCAAGTCCCAGGCCGGCGAATAGGCCATGACCCGCGCACGGGATTGACTTCCGGCAGCGGTTCCCGCTAGGATGGCCTTGTCCGAGGCCCAAGACAAGAAGACCCGACACGCCAAACGCCGCCCACCCCATCCAGGATCGCTACCCGACGATGAACAATCCGTACCAGAAAATGGCGGCGGAGTACGCCCGATTGCTGACCGCCCATTACCCGCTGGGCGAGGCGGCCCCTTGTCCGGCGGTGACGCTCGACCGCGACGCGCCGACGGCGCTGCTGTTTTCGCCGCACCCGGACGACGAATGCATCACGGGCGGGCTGCCGCTGCGGCTGCTGCGGGAGCGCCGCTGGCGCGTGCTCAACGTGGCCGTCACCCTTGGCAGCCGCAAGGAGCGCCGGCTCGAGCGCCTCGAGGAGTTGCGGCGGGCCTGCGATTACCTGGGGTTCGGCGTGCTGACCGCCGCCGAGCGCGGGCTGGAGAATATCAATCCCGATGGCCGCGCCCGCGCCCCGCAGGCCTGGGCCGAGGCCGTCCGGATCGTCGCCGAGCTGCTGCGCCGCCACGCGCCGCGCCTGGTCTTCCTGCCGCACGCGCAGGACGCCAACACCACCCACCGCGGCACCCACCTGCTGGTGAATGACGCCCTGCGCACGATGCCGCCGGCCTTCTGCTGCAGCGTGTGCGAGACGGAGTTCTGGGCGCCGCTCGAGACGCCCAACCTGATGGTCGAGTCCAGTGTCGCGGACGTGGCCGACCTGGTCACGGCGCTCTCGTTCCACGTCGGCGAGGTCGGCCGCAATCCCTACCACCTGCGCCTGCCGGCCTGGCTCCAGGACAACGTGCGGCGCGGAGCCGAACTGGTGGGCGGGCAGGGGACCGCGGCGCCGGCGTTCGTCTTCGCCACCCTCTACCGCTGTCGACCATGGGTCCACGGCGCCTACCCGCCGTCGGATCCGGCGGGCAAGCTCGTGGCCTGCGGCGATCCGCTCGACCGCATCGCCGGCTGAAACGGCGGACCGGGATCGGCGGTTGCCCGATTGGCGGGGCGGGGAGGCGGCCCGGGCTATTGGGACTCGACGCGTCCGCGCGGGGCGGGGATGTCCAGGATGCCGAGATCGCCGATCTCGTCCAGATCCCCAAGGCGGTCGCCGTCGGTGTCCGCGCGCCGGGGATCGGTCTTCCAGACCGCGATTTCGTCGTAGTCCGAGACGCCGTCGCCGTCCGCGTCCCGCGCCACGGTCACCCGGACCTTGACGTCGCCGCGCAGGCCGTCGGTCAGCGACACATTGTTGCGAAACTGCAGTTCGCCCGACCGTTCCGCCACGATGTTGGTCTCGAGGCCGATAAAATAAATCCGGTTGGTCTGCGAGTCGAGCCGCATCAGGAGCCCATGGGCCGGCGCCGACACGCCCAGGTGGGTCTTGATCGCCGTCGGGGAGCCGTCCGGCCCGTAGCTCTCGAAGGCGTCACCCCATTGGCCATCGGCGCGGCAGTGAATCACCGCGCCGCGCCAGGCCTTGATGCCGCTGGGCTGCCAGCCCAGCGCCGCCGTGACGGTCGCCGGATGTTCCGGCGGGCGGCCCGCGTCCGGCCGCGGCGTGGCGCAGCCGGCGGCGAGCAGCAGGCCTAGCAGTAAGGCGGCGGCCGGCGCGCCGGCGCGGAACCACGAACTTGGAGCGCGGGTGTCCATGGGTATTCTTTGACCGTTAGAATGTTCGTCGCCCGCCGGGGGGCGGGCTCCTACAAGCCAATAGCGACGGATCGTTCCCGGTAGGAGTCCGCCCCGGCGGGCGATCGCATGAGCCTCGTGATGTGTCGTCGCCGGACGGGGGGGCGGCCCCCGCACGGTCCGGCAACGAGCAGGAGGGACGTGTCCTGCTACCCGTTCTTCCGTTCGAACTCGCGCATGAACGACACCAGGGCTTCGATGCCCTCGACCGGGAACGCGTTGTAGATCGAGGCACGGATGCCGCCGACCGACCGGTGCCCCTTCAGGCCTTTCATGCCCTGTTTCGCGGCCTCCTTGACAAACTGCTCTTCCAACGCTTCGCTCGGCAGGCGGAACGTGACGTTCATGTCCGAGCGGCACGCGCGCGCGGCGGTGCCCCGGTAGAACCTGCCGGCGTCCAGCACGGCGTAGATTCGCGCCGCTTTGTCGGCGTTGCGCGCATAGATCGCCGGCAACCCCTGGCGCAGGATCCAGCGCGAGACCAGCATCATGATATAGATGCTGAAACAGGGCGGCGTGTTATAAAGCGAGTTCTCCTCGATGTGCGTGCGGTAGGCGAAAAACGCCGGCACCTGCGCCGGGGCGCGCTCCGCCAGGTCCTTGCGGATCACTACCAGGGCGATGCCGGACGGCCCCAGGTTCTTCTGGGCGCCGGCATACACCAGGCCGAAATCCCGGATTTCGAACGGCCGCGAGAGGATGTCCGAGGACATGTCGGCCACCAGCGGTGCCGCGGGTTTCGGGAACGCCTTCCATTGCGCCCCGGAAATGGTCTCGTTGGACGTCAGGTGCGCGTAGGCCGCCCCGGGCGTGAACGCCAGCTCGTCGAGCCGCGGCACACGAGTCGGAATCTCCTGGCCGCAGTCGGCGGCCAGGTGGACCTTGCCGACGCGCTGCGCCTCCTTGATGGCCTTGCCGGCCCAGGCGCCGGAATGGATGTAGTCGGCCGTTTGGCCGGCGCCCAGCAGGTTCAAGGGGACCATCGCGAACTGCTGGCTCGCCCCGCCGGGCAGGAACAGCACGGCGTAATCGTCCGGGCAGTTCAGCAGTTTGCGGTAGTTGGCAACGGCCTCGGCGTGAACGGCGTCGTAGTCCTTGCCGCGATGGCTGCTCTCGAGGAGCGACATGCCGGAGCCCTTGTAGTCCAGCAGGTTCGCTTGGGCTTCCTCGATCACCTCGACCGGCAGGGTCGCCGGACCGGCGCCAAAATTGAATACGCGTGCCATGGGCCGTCTCCTTGAAAGGAACCTTCCACGCCGCGTCCGGCAACCGCGCGCGGCGTCTCGCCACCCGTCGTCAGTATGCGAAGCCCGCGCCGCGAAAGCAAGCGCGGAGATGCGGCCATGAGGGGGATCCTGCCGGAGCGCGGGCATCCTGCCCGCCGTCGTCCCCATTAGAGAGGCACTTGCACCCCCCCCACTTGTCAACCAACGGCTTGGCACAGCCTCGCCCGCCAGATGCGGGAATAACGACGGATTGTTCAAGAGACCCAAGACACGCCGTTGTCTCCAACGAATGCCGCCGGTGAGGACATCGGCGGCCACCGTGGAGTTGGGATCGGTGGCGGCCGGCGTCCCTGCCGGCCGCGATCGCGTTACCCATCTTTCCGGGCCCCTCTCCCCGGCGCCAAGTCTTCGAGAGTGTGGATAGCGGGCGGGACGCCCGCGCTCCGGCGCGGACGCGGAGCCTGCGATCCGCCTGGCCCGTGGTCCGGCAACCGGAATGGCGATCACGACGCGAGAGGCGCGGGGGCATCCCGCGGAACACGACCGGGAGGTCGTCTCTCCGCCGCGCGGGGAAACAACAAGGGCTCCCGTGCCGTCACGGGAGCCCTTGCCGTAATCCGTCAATGGAACCGGTCAGTCGCCTAAAATCTCGATGTAGGTACGGTCGGGCTGGAACATGATCGCCGAGCTGCTCAAGGCGTAGCCGACGATCCGCACGACATTGTTCGAGCCCGTCGGGCGCGTGGCGGCGATGGCGTTGTCGTTGGTGTCGAGGTAGAGGACGTCGCCGGGATTGAACCCGGCCATCGCGACGCGGCCAGCCAGCAGCAGGCCGTCGGCGCCGACGCTCGAGCCGAGCGCCAGGCCGAGCATCCCCTTGGAGGTTGCGGCCGAGGCGGCGTTGGCGTTGCTCCAGATCGATCCGCCGCCCAGCATGTAAACGTCGCCGGCCGCGATCGTGCCGCCCCCCTCGCGCGTGATCACCGCGTTCTCCCAGCGGCTGATCTGCTCCGAGTTCGTGATCGCGAACCCGGCCATGTTGACATTCTGCGTGGCCGGGAACCCGGACCAGCCCGAAGCGTCCCCGGTGGCGTAGTTGGTCCGCACGGTGATCGCCAGCGTGCGCCCGTTGATCGCCACGCCGTTGACCGTGGACTCGGTCATGGTGGCGTTGGTCAGGGCCGCCAGGTAGGCGACGTCGGTCGCCCAGTTGCCCCAACCGAAGGCCGTGTTCCAGTTGCCGATATCGCCGGCGCCGATGCCGGCGGCGGAGGAGGCGGAGAAGACCGGGTCGGTCTCCGTGATCGAGCCGCCCGAGGGCCAGTTGGTGCGGTACTCACCGCCCAGCGTGATGCCCAGCACGTTGTTCAGCGTCTTGCCCGCCACGTCCACATTCGCGACCGCCGCATAGGTTGCCCAACGCTGCGCCGTCAGAGGCACCGTCGTGTCCGCCGCCAGGTTCCGCGCGCCGCTTTGCAGGTATTCGTCGAACCCGCCAAATTGCAGGGACGTGAGATAAGGAACCCCGTTGGAAGAAGGCCGGCAAATGAGCTGCCACCCTGACATAGGGGCGCCAAATCGCGGCGAACCTTCTTCGTCATACACAACTTCGCAAACCAAAGTTACACCAGACGCGGAAACGATATTGGTGATCCGGTATCTATCAATATCGCCATTATCAGGCACATAACAGAAAATGAGATCGTCTATTTGAACATCAGGCGCTCCATATCCGAGCGGCGAATTGTCAGTTACGGTCCCTTGCAATTGCCATCCCGGAGGCGCATCGGATATGCTGGTGATGTCATAGCGCGCCTGGAATAGTGGCTGCGACGCCCAGAGACAGGCGGTGGACAGCATCAAACCAATGGCGGTCGTCAGAAGACTCTTGGTGCGGATCATGATTTTCCCCATGGGTTTTTCAGTTAGAAATTGAGTCGGCAGTTATTGATAATCCCAGCCGTGGAATTCAAGCCCGTCAACGTGATAAGCGTCGGATCAGACGAATAAATGCTTACGGTGGCCCCAATGTTTGCGAAGGTATCTTCGCGGAAACACTTGATTGTTGGGCACCAAGCTGTCGTCACGCCACTGTTGTTGACGTCGTTGGTCCCCATGGAGAGATAGAAAGCGCCGGCGGTCAGATAGGATCCGTTGACGCGAATCTTCATCGAAAGGATGCGCGTGCCCTGCGGGATGGTCATGTTGAAAGTACTGCCGGTGCGGTTGGCCGTGACGTTCGTGCCCGAGGCGAACACCTCGACGGTTTCCCCCTCGTTGGTCCGCGCATAGTACCGGTATAACCCGAAGCTGTCGCCTCCGCCCGTGGGCCAGTTGGTGCGGGTTTCTCCGCCGAGGGTGATCGAGTTGGTGACGGCGAGCGAGTTAGCGTTGGTGACGCTGAACCCGGCCATATTGACGTTCTGGGTGGCCGCGAAGCCGGACCATCCGGAGGCGTCGCCCCCGCCGCCGGCGTAGTTGGTCCGCACGGTGATCGCCAGCGTGCGCCCGTTGATCGCCACGCCGTTGACCGTGGACTCGGTCATGGTGGCGTTGGTCAGGGCCGCCAGGTAGGCGACGTCGGTCGCCCAGTTGCCCCAACCGAAGGCCGTGTTCCAGTTGCCGATATCGCCGGCGCCGATGCCGGCGGCGGAGGAGGCGGAGAAGACCGGGTCGGTCTCCGTGATCGAGCCGCCCGAGGGCCAGTTGGTGCGCCGCTCGCCGGCGAGGGTGATCGAGGTGGCGGCATTCAGGTTGCGCACGTAATTCGTGCCCATGCCGTCCTCGACGGCCGGGGCAAGACCGGGCATGGCCAAAAGAACGCCGAGAAACCAGGACCAGAGAAGGACGGCCGAACGGCGCGTCGCCGGGGGCAGAACTGCATCGTGTCTCATGATGGGCTCCCTATCAGCATACTGCGGCCAAGCCGCCCTTTCGAAATCGCAACCAACCGCCACCTTTCCAGCCCGAAAAACGCGCCTCCCGGGGCGCCGCCGCCGCGGTGCCGATCTTCTGTTTCCCGCTCCCGCCCGTCCCGCGCGCGGCGGGGCGGGTGGGGCGGGGAACCACATCCGGCTTCCCGCCCGCGCCCGGACGCAGGCCGGCGCCCGGAATGCGCCGTCCCGCGGCCGGGCTTGTCCGTCGTTATGGAGGATATTCGCCGACCGCCCGGTGCAGTTCTACCCACTGGGCACCGTCACAAATCAACTGGATCGTATAGCCTTTCTTGAGCGTGAACGACACGCCCGAATCCAGAGTCAATCCGCCTCCGTTCACCAGCCGGATGGCGGCGGTGTCATCAGTGCCCTGCAGAATCAGGATCTGGCCGGCGGTCCCGGCGGCGATTTGCGTGCTGCCCAGTTCGATCGTGCCGGCGTCGCTCTCGACCTTGACATAGGTCAGGCCGGCGGAGGCGATCGTCCCGCCGTTGGTCAGCGTCTGCAAGGCTCCGGGCTGATAGGTCATGTTGCCCTGCACGCTGACGTTGGCGTTGACGGTCAGGTTGCCGCTCATGGTATCGCCGGTCTTGCTGACCTTGCCGGTCTCGACGCCGGCCACGCGGGTATCGAGGGCGTTGGTGGCGCCCTTGAGAGCGGCGATGTCGGCCGCGCTGGCGTTGGTGGCGGCCTGCAGGGCGGCGATGTTCACCTCGGCCGCGCCCATGCGGGTATTGAGAGCATTGGTGGCGGTGTTCAGCGCGATGACGCTGGTATTGAGGACATTGGTGGCCGTGTTCAACGCCGTGATCTGCGTGGTATGCGTGGCGACCGTCGTGTTGAGGGCGTTAGTGGCCGTCTGCAGGGCGGTGATGTTCACCTCGGCCGTGCCCACGCGGGTATTGAGGGCGTTGGTGGCCGTGTTCAAGGCCGTGACGCTGTTGCTCAGGGCGGCGTCGGCGGCGATGCGCGCGGCGGTTTCCGCCGCCAGGGCGAGCGCCTGCCCGTTGGTGGCGGCCTGCAGCGCCGTGATCTGCGCGGTATGCGTGGCGACCGTGGTATTGAGGGCGTTGGTGGCGGTGTTGAGCGCCGTGACGCTGTTGCTCAGGGCGGCGTCGGCGGCGATGCGCGCGCCGGCCTCGGCGGTGTCGGCGGCGACCACGTAGTTCGACAGCACGGTGATGTTGTTGACGACCACCGTGTCGGCATTGATGTAGCCGTTCGAGACCCCGGCGATCAGGGCGTCGGTCTCGGCCTTGGTGTAGGAATCAATCGAGGACGGCCAGTTGGTGATGGCCACCCCGCCCAGCGACATCGTGCCGCCGTCAATCACCCGCAGGTTCTTGACGACATTCGTGCCCTCGCCGTCCTCGACCGCCTGAACGCTGACCGCGGCCAGGACCGCCATGCAGAGAACCAGCCCGACTATCTTGGTCATGATAAACTCGCTCCCCTATGAGCCGTTGCCGTCGCCGCCGTTTGATTGCCATCGAAAATATGCGCGTCCATCTCCGAGCCCATGCGTCCGACGCCTGCCAGACCGCCCCCTCCTTTCGCGTTGATCCGGGTTCGCGGATGAATACAGTTCAGTCCCCTGTAGAGTCGCGGCTGTCCTTTACTTGGCGGCGCGATGGAGTTCCACCCAGTTGCCGCCGTTGTACACCAGTTGAATGATGGCGTTGGTCCCCATGGTGAACGAGACCCCCGAGCACAACGAGAGGCCGTTGCCGTCGACCAACTGGACCGTGTTCAGGGGGTCCGTGCCCTGGACGACCAGGACTTGACCGGGAGTTCCGGCCGCGATCTGGGGGTTGCCGAGCAGCGTCTTTGGGGCCATGCCCACCACGCGCACATAGGTCAGGACGGCGGGGTTGAGCACCGCCCCGTTCGTCAGCGCCAGGACCGCGGGCGGCGTGTAGACCGTCTTGCCGTTGACGGTGACGGCGCCCTGGGCCGTCAGCGCGCCGCCGACCGACAGGGCGCCCGACATGGTGTCGCCGGTCTTCAGGACGAAGTTGGTCAGGCCCAGGGCGGCGGTGTTCAGGTTGGTCAGCCCGTATCCGTCGCCGACGAATCCGAAGGTGTTGGTCAGCGGCCCGGTCATGACGCCGCCGGACAGGCTCAACTTGCCGTTGATGGCGGCCCAGAGGGCGTTGGTGGCGGCCTCGTAGGTGGCCTTGTCAGCCTTGCTGTTGATGGCGGCCCAAATGGCCCCGGTGGCCGGCCGGTAGGTGTTGACGACCCAAGCCGCGTGGATGGGATCGGCTTCCGTGGTGATTCCCGGGGCGGGCGCCCAGCGCGCCACGCCGCCGGCGTCGGAGGTCAGCACGCGGTTGGCGGCGGCGCCCGTCGGCATCTTGAAGCCGGTGGCGCGGACGGTTCCGGCGACGTCCAGTTTCTCGGCCGGCGCCTGGGTGCCGACGCCGACGTTGCCGTTCGCCTGGTTGACATAGATTTCCGGGCCCATGACCGTGCGCGCCACGAGCGCCTGGGCGGCGGAAGTGATCGGTTGCCGCGGCCGCAGGGTCTCGCCGTTGATGACGACTTCCAGGTAGGTGTTGTCCTGGGCGAAAACCGAGGCGGGGATGGGGGTCTTGCTGCCGAGCGCGATGGCGTAGACGCCGTCGACCACGGCGATATCCGTGTGGGTCTCGATCCACAGGCGCAGTCCGCCCGCCGCGGCGTTGAAGATCGAGAAACTCACGGTGATCTGGCCGTTATGGCGCCGGCCGCAGGGATCGAGCAGGCGTCCCTGGTAGTTGATTTTGCCGCTGGCGGCGGCCAGGAGCGACGTGCTGGCGACCAGCAGAACCGCGCCGCTGACAACGAGACGACCAAGGGTGTTTTTCATATCGGCTCCACGCTATGCCCCGCGGATTCGCGCGCCGCGGCTTTCTGCTTCCTGTTGCCTGCGCATGTCCAACCCCGAGTGGGCGGGGGCATCAATAGCCGCGCACCGCCACGAAGCCCGGTCCGCCAAAGCCCGCCTTGTCCTCCTCGGCGTATCCGTTGCAATACTGCCAGGTCCGCCAGTTGCCGGTGGCCTGCTGGTAGACCGAGAGGTCGGTGCGGAGGCCACCGCCGTAGTTGGCGGGAATCGGCTGCCACCCGGGACCGCCCCAGCCGCCGGCCATGGCCTGGGCGTACCCCATGGTCGACAACCAGGCCCACCAGTTGCCGGTGATGCTCTCGTAGATTACCGGGTCGGCCCGGCCGTCCCCGTCGTAATCCGCCGGCAGCGCAGTGAAGGTCGATCCGCCCCAGCCGCCGGCCATGGCCGGCGCCCAGGAATAGCAGGACAGCCAGACCCACCAGTCGCCGGTGACCGCGTGGTAGACGGCCGGATCGTCCTTGCCGTCCCCGTCGAAGTCCGTGGAGACTGGCACGAAGCCCGGTCCGCCCCAGCCGCTGGCGAGGACCCCGAGGTAGCCGCTGTCGGAGAGCCAGACCTTGAAGGTGCCGGTCCGCGGTTCGTAAATGCAGGGATCGGTCTTGCCGTCGCCGTCGTAATCCGCCGGGCAGGCCAGCCAGCCCCGGCCGCCCCAGCCGCCGGCCATGGCCTGGGCGTATCCCGCGCCCGAGAGCCAGACCCACCAGTCGCCAGTCAGGCTATTGTAGACCGCCGGGTCGGCTTTCAGGTCGCCGTCGTAATCGGCGGAGACTGGGGAAAAGTTCGGTCCGCCGTAGTTCCTGGCATACGCTTCGCCGTACCCGCTGCTCGAGAGCCAGGCGCGCCACATGCCGTCATCGGGGCGGTAGACCGCGAAATCGGCTCGGCGGTCGCCGTCGAAGTCGTTCTTGATGCGGTAAAACGTGTCGTACGGGAAGAGGAACCCGCTGTACAGGTCGTAGTGCGCGCTGGTCGTGCGCCCGAATGGGCCGGGGACGCCGAACGAGCTGAAGAGCCGGAAATGCGGACTTTCGATCCATTGCCCGGCGGCGCCGATGGTAGTCCAATCGGCATGCAGTTGGAGAGCCGCCGGTTGGGTGTCAATGGGGCTGACCGCGGCCTCCTGCGCCGCGCCGGACAGGACGGCCGCCAGCAGGACCACGCCACAGCCCAGGCTTATGACGGGAATCGGAGGTGTCTTGTTCATAGGGATACGGGTGCCTTGAGATCGCAGGTTGCCACGATCCGTCCGTCCCGGCGAGGAATAAGGTGCCTAATCGTCCTCTTACTGTTCGTACCATACGCGAGGGCAGGCAATCCGTCAACAGGAAATCTTGGGTTTTATGAACGCCGTGCTGGCCGCGTTTCCGGCAACGGCCGGCCACGACGGCGCGTCCGAGGATGCGTTGCGCCAGCCGCGCCGGCCGCCCGTCAGAGCCGGAACAGGGCGCCGAGCCGGCGGCCGAGCAGGCGGTTGGCGAGCAGCAGGGTGAGCCCGAGGAAGGTCATGGCCCAGACCCCGAGGGCGGCGGCCAGGTAGGGGCCGCTGCCCAGGACCTGGAACAACTCGAAGAGGGCCTTGGTCAGGGGGAAAAAGGCCTGTTTCTGGGCCAGCATCAGGGAATCGGACACCTCCAGCATCGCAAAACTGAAGGCCAGCAGGCCGCCGGCGACGAGATGGGCGGCAATTAGAGGCAGGGTGATGCGGCCGATGGCGCGCGCCGGGGCGCAGCCGAGGTTGGCGGCGGCTTCCTCGAGGTCGCGGGCGGTCTGCTGCAGGCCGGCGACGGCGGCGCGCACGACGTAGGGCAGCCGCCGGATGGCATAGGCCACGATCAGGAGCACCGTGGGGTTGTCGGTCGGATTGAGCCCGGCGAACAGGCGGCCGGGCTGGCTCATGGCGAGGTAGCCGAACGCCAGGACCAGGCCGGGAACCGCCAGCGGCAGCATGACGAGCGTGTCGAGCAGCCCGCGCCAACGGGGGGGGCCACGGACGATCGCCACGGCCACGGCGATGCCCAGCGCGAGGTCGAGGGTCGTGGCGGCCAGCGCGTAGACGCAGCTGTTGCGGATGGCCGGCAGGGTCAACGAATGGCCCAGGGCCTCGCGGTACCACTGCAGCGTCCAGCGCGACGGCAGGACGGTCGCATGCCAGGCGCTGCTGAGGCTTGTCAGCAGGACGCCGGCATGCGGCAGGACCGCCAGGCCCAGCACGAGCGCAAAGGCGGCGGCGGCCGCGGCGGCCGGCAGGCCCGTCAGCCGGCGGGCATGGCCGGCGGCGCCGCCCTTGGCGAGCATGGCGGGGGCGCCGCGCCCGAAGAGGCCCTTGGCGAGGGCGAACAGGCCGGCGGAGGCCGCCAGCATCACGACCACCAGGGCGTAGGGCAGCGGGCTGGCGCCGAGATCCTTGATGCCGTCATAGATCTGGACGGCGGTGACCCGCGGGTAATCGAGCATCAGCGGCGTGCCCAGTTCGGTGAAGGCCCAGAGGAAGACCAGCGTGCCGCCGGCGAACAGTCCCGGCAGGGTCAGCGGCAGGGTCACTCGCCGGAACCGGCGGAACCCGGCGCAGCCGAGGTTGGCGGCGGCTTCCTCGAGGGACGGATCGACCTGGGCCATGGCGGCGGCGGCGTTCAGGTAAAAAATTGGGTAGAGATGCAGGGCCTGGACGGCCGCCACGGCCCAGAAGCGCTGGGCGCCCAGCCAGTCGGGCGCCGCCGGCCACGTCATCAGGCCGAGACGTACCAGCGCGGCGTTGAGCGCCCCGTAGGGGCCGAGAATCTGGCGGAGCCCGATCGCGCCGACGAACGGCGGCAGGATCATCGGCATCAGGACCAGGCCGCCGAGCAGGGATTTCCCGAAAAACTCGCAGCGCGCGGTCAGCGCGGCGAGCGGCAGGCCGATGACGATCACCAGCCCGGTGGTGATCAGCGCCAGCAGGACGCTGTTGCGGAGGCCCTCGGCGTAGAGGGGATTGGCCAGGAGCTCGGCGAAGAACGCTGCCGTCCAGCGCCCCTCGAAGCGGACGGCGCCCTCGAGGGTCAGGGCCAGCGGCCAGAAGAAGAACACGCCGAGCACTCCCAGCAAGAACGCGGCGATGAGATGGGTCCCGGTGATTTTCATGCGACTAGGGCGGCGGCGCGAGCGCCAGTTCGCGCGCCCGGCGGTATTGCGTCCGGAAAAACGCGGTCCACTCGCGCGCCAGCCGCGCCTCGACCAGCGCGTTGGTCAGGCTGGCGGCCGTGACAGCGCGGGCCGCGGGGTACTCGGCCGAGGGCGGCAGGGCCTCCAGGGCGGCGGCGGCGTCCGGGCAGGACTCCGGGCCGCCGCGCCGCCGGATGGCCTCCCAGGCCTCCGCCAACTCGGCATGGGGCTCGATGCACATCGCGCGGATCAGGACGCGCAGCAGCGAGAAGAGCGGGGCGGTCCAGGCGCCGCGGTAGACGAACCCGGCCGCCTGCTCGTAGGGCCGGGCGTCGGGATCGGACATCGCGCGCCGCTCGGCCGCGGTGTAGAGGTCGCGCCGCACGGGCAGCCGCCGCAGGGCGTAGCGCTCCGGGCCGCCGGGCGTGCCGGGCCGGGCGTTCCAGAGGCGCTGCCCCTGGGGGCTGAGGCAGAACTCGATGAAATGTTCAGCGGTCGCGCGGTGCGGCGCGCCGCGCAGCAGGCTGATCGGGTCCACGGAGACCGACGATCCGCCGGCGGGCGTCCGGTAACGCAGGCGCGTCGAGCCCTCGTGGCGCTCGACGCGTTCGCTCTCGAACCGCCCGTAAAAATCGATGCACATCCCGGCGGCGGCCGCGCCCTGGGCGACGTCCATCGGCACCTTGCTGGCGGCGTCGGTGAAGTAGCAGGCGTTGGCGGCGATGCGCCGGATCAGGCGGCAGGCGCGGCGCCAGCCGGCGGCCAGGTCCTCCGGCGCCGCCGTCTCCGGGTCCGCGCCGCGCGCCGCCAGTTCGGCGCGCATCTGCTCCTGGACCAGCATCTCGAAGGCCTTGTTGATCGAGCCGCTCTTGGTGGGATCGGCCAGCGCCACCCGGCCGAAAAGGCGGCCGTCCGCCAGGTCTTCCCAGCGCCGCGGGGCGGGGCCGAGTCCCTGGTCGGCAAAGACTTGCGTGTTCCAGCAGATGCCGAAACTGCTCAAGCAGCACCCGATCCAGACGCCGCCGGGATCGTAAAACTGCTCCCCGGAATACCGCGCCGGCAGAATGGCCTCGTCGAACCATGCGGGGTGCCGCTCGCGCAAGGCGGAGGGCGCCAGCCGTCCCCGGGCTGCCTGGCGCGCGTGATCGTACTGGCCGCCGCCGAAAAACAGGTCGATCCCAATTCCGGGCTTGCCGGCGCGGTCGGCGGCGGCGAAGGCGCCGTCGAGGTAGCGCGCGATCTCGCTGGTCCCGCCGATGCTGCGCCAGTCGAGTGCCACGTCCGCGCCATGGCGCTCGGCGTGCCAGCGGCGGAAGGCGCGCTCGAACTCGAAGCGCACGGCCTCGTTGTGCGGGCTGACGATCACCAGGCGCCGGGCGTCCCCGGCCGCGCGCTCGCGGGCCGGTTGCAGCAGGAACGGCACCAGCAGCACGAGCAGCAGCGCCAGAAACAGCAAGCCTTCGGGCAGGGCGCGGCGGATCATGGGTCAGGCTCCGGTCAGCACCACCACGTCCGGGGATGCCACCGTGAACGGCAGGTCGGCGCCCGGCGCCGCCGGGAGCGCCGCCCCGGGCGCGAGCGCCTTGAGCAGGCAGCCGTCCGCCATGCGGACCCAGGCTTCCGTGGCGGCGCCCAGATAGACGGTGTCCTCCAGGCGCCCGCGGAACGCGTTCGAGCCCGCGGCGCCGCCGGGCGCGGCGACCCGGATCGTTTCCGGCCGCACGGCCAGCGTCACCGGATCGCCAACCCGGCCGGTGTCGCGCGGCGGCACGGCGGTCCAGCAGCCGAAAGCCGTCTCCACCGTAGCGCCCTCCGCCGTGCAGGCGCGCAGCACGCCCGGTATCAGGTTGGCCCCGCCGAGGAACTCGGCCACAAACCGGTCGGCCGGCCGTTCGTAGAGCTCGCGCGGCGGGCCGACCTGCGCCACGCGGCCCTGGCGCAGGATCGCGCAGCGGTCGGCCATCGCCAACGCTTCCTTCTGGTCGTGGGTCACATAGACCGTGGTGATGCCCAGGCGCCGCACCAGTTGCCGGATCTCGAGCCGCATCTCCTCGCGCAGCTTGGCGTCCAGGTTGGACAGCGGCTCGTCCAGCAACAGGCAGGCGGGGTCGATCACCAGCGCCCGCGCCAGCGCCACCCGCTGCTGCTGGCCGCCCGACAGCCGCTGCGGCAGGCGGTCCGCCAGCGCCGCCATCTGCACCCGCTCGAGCATCGCCAGCACCCGCCGCCGCCGCTCGGCGGCCGGCGGCGCGCGGCCGGGCACGGTCAGGCCGAAGGCCACGTTCTCGTAGACTGTCAGGTGCGGCCAGAGCGCGTAGTTCTGAAAGACCATCCCGGTGTTGCGCCGGTGCGGCGGCAGGTCGTTGACGCGCTCCCCGTCGAACCGGATCACCCCGGCGTCCGGCGCGCAGAAGCCGGCGATCATCCGCAGGAGCGTTGTCTTGCCGCAGCCAGAGGGGCCCAGCAGGAAAAAGCTCTCCCCGTGCCGGATCTCGAGCGACACGCCGTCGGCCGCCGTCACCGGCCCGAAGCGCTTGGTGACCGCCTCCAGCGCCACGTTCATGCCGTCGCCCGCCGCCGTTGCCAAACCGAGCGCTGTTTCTGGAGGAGCTGCTGGACGATCATCAGGACCTGGTTAGCCGACCAGTAGAGCACCAGCGCCGCGGGCATCATATAGAACATCACTAGCATCATGCCGGGCATCAGGAACATCATCATGCGCTGCTGGCTGGCGTCGGCCGAGGGCGTCAGGGCCTGCTGCAGGACCTGGGTCGCAGCCATGAAGATCGGCAGGATGTTGAGCGGGATCGGCAACAGGCCGGCCAGCAGGCGCTCGGGCTCGCTCAGGTCCCGGACCCAGAGGAACGGGGCGAAGCGCAACTCGATGGCGCTGCGCAGCACGACAAACAGGGCGATGAACACCGGGATTTGGATCAGCATCGGCAGGCAACCGCTGACGGGGTTGACCTTGTGGGCGCGGTAGAGCGCCATGGTCTCGGCCTGGAGCTTGCGCGGGTTGTCCTTGCAGGCCTGGCGCAGCTCGGCGATGCGCGGCTGGAGCTCCTGCATGCGCTTCATGCTCTCGGTGCTCTTGTGGGTCAGGGGCCAGAACAGGATGCGGATCAGGATCGTCAGCACGATGATCGCCACCCCGTAGTTGGGAACGACCTCGTAGACCTGGTTGAGGACGAACAGCAGGAACTTGCAAACGGGGTTCCAGAACCCGAACTCCATAACCTCCTCCTGGTGGAGACCGAGGCGGCGGAGGATCGAGTACTTCTTGGGGCCGACGTAATACCGCAGGGTGTCGACGGCCTGTTCGCCGGGGGCCAGGGTGCGGGCCGGGAGCCGCACCTGGGCGGCGACCTCGTGCAGCGCGGGCCGCCGCGGGGCGCGCGCCGGGTCGTCCGCCTCGCCCGGCGCCAGGGCGCGCTCGGCGCTCAGGATCACGCCCGGGGCGCCGCCCTCGGGCGCCAGGATCTGGACAAAGAACTTGTTTTTCACCGCCACCCAGTCCGCGGCCGCCGAGCGCGGCGACTGCACGGTGCGCGGCAGGCCGCCCCCGGGTGCGGCCGCTTGCTTGAACAGGGCGAGCAGGTCCTTGGCGCGGTGCTGGACGCCCTCGCCGCCCGCGGCCATCAGCAAGTCGGCGCCGAGGGCCTCGGCGCCGCCGGAGACGCTGGCCGGGTCGGCCCGCATCGGGCCGAGCTGCACCCCGTGCTCGGGGACGGCGACGGGCAGCGGGCCCTCGTTGCGCAGCACGGTCTCGATGCGCACCTGATAGTCGGACAGGAATACGACGGTCCGGTTCAGGCACAGGCCGTCCGGACGCCGGGCCTCGATGTGCAGCGCTTCGCCGCCGGGCTCCGCGCGGACGGCGGCGTCGTCGTCCGCCGAGAGGCCGGGCAGGCCGTGAAACACCAGGGCCGGGCTGTTGGAAAACTCCAGACGCATCGGCCCGCTATCGGGGTCCACCGTGCGCCGGTACCCGTTCAGTTGCGCCGCGACCAGCCCGCCGCCGCGCGTCGAGAAGACCAGTGCGGCGTGGGCATTGGTCAGCGCGACCAGCGTCTCCGGTTGGCGCGGGGCGCGGACGGCGGTCGGGGGCTCCGCGGCCGGCGCCGCGGGGGGTGGGGCCACCGCCAGCTCCGGCGCCTGCGGCGGAGCCGAAGCCTCTGCCGCGCCGGGGGCGCCGGCGGGATCGGGAGCGGCGGCCGGCGCCGGTGCCGCCGGCCGCGGCGGCGCCAGGAACCGCGTGTAGACCATCGGCCAGGCGAGCATCAGGCCGAACAGGATGGCGATCACAATCAGGTCTTGTTTTTTCATGCGGGTAGGGGGCGGTACGGGGCGGTTAGGGAACCGGGTCCCAGCCGCCGGAATGGAATGGGTGGCATTTTGCCAGCCGGCCGGCGCCGAGGGCCAGGCCCTTGACGACGCCGTGCCGCCGGACGGCCTCGAGGCAGTAGGCCGAACAGGAGGGCGCAAAGCGACAGGCGTGTCCCAGCAGCGGCGACAGCAACGCCTGGTATGCCCGGATCAGACCGATGCAAAGGGTGCGCATGGTTCGAGACGCCGGACACCGGACGCCAGGAGCAAGACGAAACCGCGATTACGATTACGACAACGACAAGGATTACGACAACGACAACGACAACGACAAGGATTACGACAACGACACCTGATCCCCGGTTGCCGCTTGCCGCGCGCCGGGGACCCCGACATCCGCCCCGCGCCCCGCCGCCGCCGGCAGGGCCGGCAGCAGGCCGGCGCGCGCCGCCGCCGCCTCGAGGTCGTCCGTCAACTCTTCCCAGCGCGCCGCGAGAATGGCCGCGCGCGCCGTCAGAATGATGTCGGCCGGGCTGGTCAACCGGGCGCGCACGATCCGGAACGCCTCGCGCAGCCGGCGCTTCGCCCGGTTGCGCTGCACGGCGCCGCCGACACGCCGGCTGGCCACCACCCCGGCCCGCACGCCGGAAGCGGTCCCCGGCGCGCGCCACAACACCAGGAACCGCCCGACGGCCCGTTGCCGGCAGCCATAGACACGCTCGAAATCGGATCGGCGCGTCAAGCGCCGGGCCTTCGGCAAGCGGCAATCCAGGTGTCGCGTCGCAACGTCCATGGCTCCCGGCGGGCCGGGGATTCCGCATGCGCGGACAACGGAGCCGCGGGCGTCAGACGGTCAGCCGCCGCCGCCCCTCGCGCCGGCGGTTCGACAGGACCTTGCGGCCGTCAGCGGTGCGCATGCGGGCCCGGAACCCGTGTTTGCGTTTGCGTTTCTTGACCGATGGTTGATAGGTGCGTTTCATGGCATGGTCTGGGTCTGGCAGCCAAGGACCGGTCTGGATAACGACTGGCGCAGTATACCGCCGGCCGGCGCCTTGTCAAGGACGCCTCAACGAAGGAGCTTGATGGCCAGGAACCCGCCGACCAGCAGCGCCCCGAAGAGCAGCGTGAGCCACTCGAAATAGCGGTCAATGAACCGCTTGATCGGCGGCCCGAACAGGTAGAACAGCCCGGCCACCAGGAAGAAACGCAGCGACCGGCCGATCAGCGAAGCCAGTACGAGGTCCTGCCAGAACCTGACCTGGCAGACGCCGCCGGCCAGGGTGAAGACCTTGTAGGGGATCGGCGTGAAGGCCGCCAGCAGGATGTAGGAAAAGGCGTTGTCCTGGTAATAGCCCTGCACGCGGGCGAAGGCCGCCCCGGCGTGGTAGAACTCGATGATCGGCCGGCCGATCGCTTCCCAGCCCCAGTAGCCGATCCCGTAGCCCGCCATGCCGCCCAGCACCGAGCCGGCGCTGCAGATGGCGGCAAAGACCCAGGCGCGCCGCGGCCGCGCCAGCGCCAGAGCGATCAACAGAACGTCGGGCGGGATCGGGAAGACCGAGGATTCGGCAAATGCCAGCAGGAACAGCGCCGGCGCGCCGTAGGGCGTGTCGGCCCAGTGCAGCACCCACTGGTAGAGGCGCTGCAGCCAGCCGAAGAGCCCGTGTCGCCGGTGCGCCGGGAGCGGCGCGGCGCCGTTCACAGATAACACCGCAGGCCGGTCTTCATGCCGAAGGCGTAATCCTTGGATTCGCCGCCCTTGACGAAGGCGTCGCGCGAGGCGTAGTCGGCGACCAGTTCCGCGTAGAGCGCCACGTTCTCGCTCAGGAAGAACTTCAGGCCCGCCGCCGGCTCGACCAGCAGGTAGGCGCCGCCGGCCACGGTCTGATAATAGTCGCCGAACCGGCCGATCAACCGCAGCCCGGCATAGGGCATGACGAACGAATCGAGATCGAGGTTGAACTCGCCGAACGCGCCGAGCCCCCCCCCCATGTCGGTGCCGTCGTAGCGCCATTCCGCCAGCCCGCCGACCTCGATGTTGTCTTGGATGAAGTAGCCGGCCCCGGCTTCCAGCAGGCCGTCGGCCTTGCCCTGGGGATTGTCGAAGTCCACGGCGCCGCCCAGCCGCAGTTCCCAGGTTTCCATCGGCAATGTTGCCGCCGCGCCCGCCAGCGCCGTCGCCATCAGCAGCGCCGCAGCCATCCGCCAACCCGCTGTTTGCATGTCGATCCCTCCGCTTGACCGTCGCGACACCCATGCCCCGGCCGTCGGCCTATCGAGACCGACTCCGGGCGGGCATTATGCGTTCGCCCGCCGGGATGTCCAGCGGAAATCCCGCCCTCGTCAAACTGGGGTCAGCCCTGTATTTAGTATTTTACTGCACGCCGTGATAGCAGGGTGTTGGCGCCCGGCCGGCGGGGCGGGACAGCGCATCGAGAGCGCGGAACGCGCTGCAAGGAATAAGGCTTGATGCGCCGGGCGGCGGCGTGCTATGAGACAGCCGGCAGCGCGGATCTTGTCTGGAGCGGAGGAGACGCCGATGAAGACCATGCGCCGGACAATCCTGGCGGGGCTGGCTGGCCTGGGTATGGCGGCGCGGGGCGGGGCGCAAGCGGCCGCGGCGGCCAAGGCGGTCGAACCCCAGGAGGAATCCGTCCTGCTGGAGGGCGCACCGCCCCACGCCGGGCCGGCGCCGGACAGCCTGCTTCTGGCCGCCCGCTGCAACCAGGAAGACAGCCTGCTCGGCCTGCTGGACGCCGGCGCCGCCGTCGATGCCACCGACGCGCTTGGCTTGACCGCGCTGCATCTGGCGGCGCTGCACGGGCACGTCGTGGCGGCGCGCATGCTGCTGGCGCATGGCGCCGACGTCAACGCGCGCGATAGTTACGGCTTGACCCCGCTGCACCTGGCGTCGCAATACGGGCACACGGAGCTGGTGCGTCTGCTGCTGTTGCACGGGGCCGACGTGTCGGCCAAGACCTATTCCCAGGGGCTGACCCCGCTCCACTGGGCGGCGTTCTGGGGGCACGTCGAGGCCGTAGACGCCTTGTTGCGCGGGGGCGCCCGCATCAATGTCGGCGACCGCGCCGGGAACACGCCCCTGACCTGGGCCGTCGCGTATGGGCATCACGACATGGCCCGGCTGCTCGCCCGCAAAGGCGGCCTGCGGCACGACCACGAAAAAGTGAGCGGCCTGGACGGCTCGTTCCATGTGAACTGAACCGCCGCCTACGGTCTGCCGCCGCGGAGTCCCCCGGGTCATGGTCCCCGATTTCCACCTCCATACCGTCCTCTGCAAGCATGCCCGCGGCGAACCGGCCGAGTATGTGGCGCGCGCGGCCGAACTCGGCCTGGCGGAAGTCTGTTTCACCGATCACATCCCCGCGCCAGACGGCTACGATCCCCGCAACCGCATGACGCTCGACCAGGTTGCCCGCTACCGCGCCATGATCACCGCCCTGCCCGCCGCGGGGGCGGGCGCGCCGGTCGTCCACCTGGGTATCGAGGCCGACTACTACGAGGAGGGGATGCCGTTCCTGCGCGCGTGGCTGCCGCGGCAGACGGACCTGGATTTCGTGCTCGGGTCCGTGCACTACCTCGGCCGCTGGGGATTCGACAATCCCGCCGAGCGCGCCGTCTGGGACGCGGTGGACGTGACCCACACCTGGCGGTCCTATTTTTCGCTGGTCGGCGCCCTGGCCGAAACCCGCCTGGCCGATGCCGTCGCGCACCTCGATCTCCCCAAGAAATTCGGATACCGGCCGCCGGAGCGTGCGTTGCGCGAGATGGCCGCTCCGGCCCTCGACCGCGTGGCGGACGCCGGCATGGCCCTGGAGATCAACACTTCCGGGCTGCGCCGGCCGGTGCGCGAAATCTATCCCTCGCCCCTGCTGCTCGAGATGGCCCGCGAGCGCGGCATCCCGATCTGTTTCGGATCGGACGCCCATGCGCCGGACGAGGTCGGATTCCAGTTCGCGGCCGCCGTGGCGCTGGCCCGGCAGGCCGGTTACACCCAGGCCGTGCGTTTCGAGAAGCGCCGGCCGGCGCCGTACCCATTGCCGGGACCCGCGTAAACCGCCGTCCGAGCCATTCCAGATGCCCCCCGCGTTTGCCCAGCGTCCGACACTGCGGATCGTCGCCACGGATTCCGGGCTTGGCGGGCTGTCGGTCACCGCCGACGTTGTCGAGCGGCTGCGGCAGCGCAGTGCCGCCCGCGCGGTGCATGTCGAGTTCTTCAACGGCCGGCCCACGGAAGCCGTCGGCTACGACAGAATGGAGTCCGAGGAGCGTCGCCTGCGCGTCTTCTCGCGGGCGCTCGACGCCATGACCCGCGTGTTCGCGCCCGACGTCATCCTCGTGGCCTGCAATTCGCTCTCCGTGCTGTACGACCGCACCGCGTTTGCGGCGCGCCGCCAGGCGGTCCCAGCGGTGCTCGAGATCGTGGGCCTCGGCGTCGCGCAGGTTGCCGGGTTCTTGCGCGCCCATCCGCGGGCACCGGCGCTGCTTTTTGCCGCCACCACCACGGTCCAGTCCGGCGTCCACCGGCGCCGGCTGGAAGCGGACGGCATCGCCGCCGGGCGCCTGTGGTACCAGGAATGCCGGAGCCTGCCGTTGACGATCGAGGAGGACCCCGAAGGGCCAAAGGCCCGCGCGCTCGTCGAGCAGGCGGTTGGCGCGGCCCTGCGGCGCGTGCGCGATCCCGCCGCGCCGTTCGCGGCGGCGCTCCTGTGCACGCATTTCGGGTTCGCGCGGCGTCTCTTCGAGCAGGCCTTTGCCGCTGCCGGCGCCGCGGGAGCGGTGTTGCTCGATCCCACCCCGCGGATGGCCGAAACGCTGCTGGCCGGCGTTCCGCAAGACGCTCCGGGCGCCGCCGCGGTCGAGGTCGCGGTCAGCTCCCATATCCCGATTCCGCCGGGCGTCCGGGCGGCCATGGGGCGGTGCCTGGCGGCGCGCTCGCCGGCGACGGCCGGCGCCTTGCACGCCTACGCGCTGCGCCCGAACCTGTTTGGCGCGGATTAGGCCGCCGTCGGGTCCTGCGCCAGTGCCCGCAGGGCCAGGCGCGCCAGCAGCGCGGCGCCCGTCGGCAACACGCGGTCGTCGCCGTCGAACCGCTCGTTGTGCAGCGGCACCGTGTTCGACCCCGCGCCCTGGCCGAGGTCGATGAACAGGCCGGGAACCTGGCGCAGGTAGAAGGAAAAATCCTCGCTGCCCATGGACCGCGCCTGCGGAATCACCGGAATGCCCAGGCCGGCGGCCGTCGCGCGCGCCAGGGCCGCCATGGTGGCGTCGTTGCAGGTCGCCGGTACGCCCCGGACATACCGCAGCCGCACGGCGGCGCCGTGGGCCGCGGCCAGGCCGCGCGTCAGCGCGCGAAACCGCCGGATGATCGTCTCCTGCACGGTGGCGTCGTAGGTCCGCACCGTGCCCTTCAGTTCGGCCGTCGGCGGGATGATGTTGAAGGCCGTCCCGGCGTGCATCGAGCAGACCGAGATCACGCGCACATGGCGGCCGGCCAGGTTGCGCTCGATCCCCTGGATGGCCGCGTAGACCTGGTGCAGGACCTGGATCGGGTCGACGCACAGTTCCGGGTGCGCCCCGTGGCCGCCCCGGCCGCTGACGGTGACCGTGAACAGGTCGGCCGCCGCCAGCACGGGCCCGTCGCTCAGGGCGATACTCCCGCGGGGCACATTCGGGTTGACGTGCAGCGCGAAGATGGCGTCCGGCCTCGGATCGCGCAGCGCCCCGGCCCGGATCAGGGCGCGGGCGCCGCTGCGCAGCAGGAGTTCCTCGGCCGGCTGGAACAAAAACTTGACCATGCCGGGGATTCGCGCCCGCATCCGGGACAGGATCATGGCCGCGCCCAGCAGCATGGCGACGTGCATGTCGTGGCCGCAGGCGTGCATCACGCCGGGATGCTGGGAGGCGTGCGGCGCGCCGCTGCGTTCCGTGACCGGCAGCGCATCCATGTCGGCCCGCAGGGCCACGACCCGGCGGGCGGGGGCCGGCCCGGACAATTCGGCGACGATGCCGGTGCCGGCGACCCCCGCGCGCACACGGGTCATTCCAAGGCCGTCGAGGACCTCGCGGGCTTTGGCGGCGGTGCGCCGCTCTTGGAAGCCCAGTTCGGGGTGCTGGTGCAGGTCGTGGCGGAGCGTCGTCATGCGGCCGGCCAGGGAGCGAGCCAGGCGCCAGATCTGGGTGTCGATGGTCATGCGAAGGTCCTTTCTGGGTTCAGGCGATCACGATCAGGTAGACACTGGCCATCAGCAAGGCGACGCCCGCCAGGTTGCGCGCGGGCGCCGGCTCGCCGAATCCCAGCACGCCCGCGGCGAATGAGATCATCGGCCAGGCGCTGGTGATGATCACGGCGCGCGTCACGCCGAGGTGGCGGATGGCGGCGAAAAAGGCGCCGTAGCCGAGGGCGAAACTCACCGCCCCATGCACGGCGAAGCAGACCTTGGCGCGTCCCGGCAGTCCCCGCACGGCGCCCAGCCGGCCGGTGGCCGCCAGCCACACGGAATAGACCGCCGTGCCGCACAGGAGCGCCGCCGCCGTGGCCAGCAGCGGCGGAAACGCCTGGACCGATCTGCGCATCAGGATGTCCCCGAGACTCCAGAAGACGCAGGCCAGCAGGGCGTAGCCCACCCCGGCGGCGGCGCCCGGCGCGCGGCGCGCGCCGGCGGACGGCCGCAGGTCCCAAGTCAGCAGCGCCGCTCCCAGCATGCCCCCCAGGCCGGCCAGCGCCATCCGGCCGGTCACCGGCTCGAGCCCGAAGGCGACGACCCAGCCGATCACCAGCAGGGTCTTGATCCCCTTGAGCGGGGCGACGACCGACACGTCGGCCCGGCGG
Source organism: uncultured Verrucomicrobiota bacterium (assembly GCA_964515705.1). Taxonomy (GTDB): domain Bacteria; phylum Verrucomicrobiota; class Kiritimatiellia; order JAAZAB01; family JAAZAB01; genus CAZEVX01. The sequence goes on from CAZEVX010000004.1 coordinate 27,028, forward strand.
ATGGCTTCGTAATAGCAGGCCGTCGCCAGCGGGAACTGGCAGAGCCCCGCGGCGGCGGTCGCCAGCAGCGGGGGCCAGAGCGGTTGCGGCAGCGGCCCGAGCGCCGGGCGGAAGACCGCCAGTACCGGCAGCAGCGCCAGCAGGCCGACCGGCATGCTGATGGCAAGCCCCAGGGTTCCCGGCGCGCGCGCCGCCTTCACGGGGATGACCACCAGTCCCCAGGCGAGGGTCGTGGCGGCCGCCAGGAGGTATCCCCAGTGCTGCGCACTCATGCCGGTGCATCCCGGTGCCGACGCCGGCGGCTAGGCGCGCGCGCCGGCGGCGCCGAGCGCGGCGCGCGTCTTGTCCAGCGAGGCCAGGTCGGCCACGTTGAGGAGCGAGGCCTCCGGGTGGAGGCGTTTCGTCAGACCGGACAGCACGCGGCCGGGCCCGAACTCGAGGTAGGCGTCGGCCCCGTGGTCGCGGAACCAGTGGATGACGGATACCCAGCGGACGGGCGAGGTCACCTGGCGCACCATCAGGTCGCGGATCGACTCGGGGCCGCCGTGGGGTTCGCCGGTGACGTTGGAGATCACCGGCATCGCCGGCGCCCGCAGGGGCACGTCGCGCAGGACGCCGGCCAGCCGTTCGGCCGCCGGCGCCATCAGCGGGGAATGATAGGCGCCGGCCACCGCCAGCGGCACCGCGCGCTTGGCGCCGGCCGCCTTGACCCGGGCTTCCGCCTCGCGGATGCCCGCACGCGGCCCGGAGAGCACGGTCTGTTCCGGCGTGTTGAAGTTGGCCAGCGTCACGCCGCTTTGCCGGGCGATGGGCTCCAGGACGGCGGCCTCGAGGCCGATGACGCTCAGCATCGCGCCGTCCTGCTGCTCGCAGGCCTCCTGCATGAAGCGCCCGCGCGCCTCGAGCACCCGCACGGCGTCGTCGAACCCGATCGCCCCCGCCGCCCAGAGCGCCGTCCATTCGCCGAGGCTAAGGCCTGCTGCGCCTGCGGCCGGCAGCGGCCCGAGCGCTTCGCGGCAGGCGGCGCTGACCACGAAAATCGCCGGCTGGCAGCGATCGGACCGGACGAGGTCGCTGTCCGGGCCCTCGAAACACAG
>CAZEVX010000004.1:28134-46905 GCA_964515705.1 uncultured Verrucomicrobiota bacterium
CAGGCGCGCCAGGTCGTAGCCCAGGAGGTCGCCGGCGCGCGCGAAGAGCGCCCGGCAGGCCGGGAGCGCGTCGTGGAGGTCGCGCCCCATGCCCACGGCCTGGGCGCCCTGGCCGGCAAACAGGAGAGCCTTCATCGCGGCGGTCCCTCACCACAGGTTGCTGGCGTTCTTCGAACAGAGGCGCTTCTGGGAGCCGGTCGAGCGCGGCCGGCGCGCGGCGGCGGCGCCCCGCGCGGCCGGCGCGCCGTCCGCGCCGCGCCATTCCAGCAGCGTCGCGCCCCAGGTGAACCCGCCGCCGAAGGCCATCAGCAGCACCAGGTCGCGCGGCCGGATCGCGCCCGCCCGCACGGCCTCGTCGAGCGCCACCGGGATCGAGGCCGCCGACATATTGCCGGTCCGCTGCAGGTTGATGTAGTAGCGCTCGATCGGCGCGCCCAGCCGTTCGCCGATGGCCTCGATGATCCGCCGGTTGGCCTGGTGGGGAATGATGCAGCCGAGGTCGGCGACCGCGACCCCGGCCTGTTTCAGGACCGCCCGGGAGGCTCCGAGCATGGCGCTGACGGCGTGCTTGAAGACTTCCTTGCCGGCCATCTTCAGAAAATGCAGGCGATCGCGAACCGTCTGCTCGGTGGCCGGATGGCGGCTGCCGCCGCCCGGCAAGTAGAGCAGGTCGCCGAGGTTGCCGTTGGCGGCCATCGCCGTGGCAATCAGTCCGCGCGTGTCCGGCCGGCTGGCGAGCACCACCGCCCCGGCGCCGTCCCCGAACAGCACGCAGGTCGAGCGGTCCTGCCAGTCGGTGATCGCGCTCAACGTTTCCGCGCCGATCACCAGGGCGTGGTTTACCGCGCCCGAGGCGATGAACTGGCGCGCGGTCTCCATCGCGAAGAGAAACCCCGAACACGCCGCGTTCAGGTCGAAACAGGCCGCGCGCGACGCCCCGATGGCCTTTTGCACCAGGCAGGCCGTGCTCGGAAAGGCCATGTCGGGCGTGATGGTCGCCACCACGATCAGGTCGACGGACTCCGGCGCCAGGCCGGCCTGGCGCAGGGCGCGCCGCGCGGCTTCAGCCGCCAGGTCGGAGGTCGCCTGGTCGGCATCGGCCAGGTGGCGTTCCTTGATGCCCGTGCGCGTCGTGATCCACTCGTCCGTGGTGTCTACCATCGCGGCCAGGTCGGCATTGGTCAGAATCCGCGATGGCAGGTAGGAGCCCGTGCCGACAATGGTGACCGGGCGGCCGCCGCCGGCGCTGGCGCTGTGCACGAGTCCGGTTTTCATGGCGTCCCGCCCAGGGTGCGAGTGATCCGGTCGTTGATGCGGCCATTGACGGAATCCCGCGCGCAGCGGATGGCGTGGAAAATGGCGCGCGCGCGGGACGAGCCGTGGGAAATAATGCAGACCCCGTTGACGCCCAGCAGCGGCGCGCCGCCGGCCAGGTCGGGGTCGGCGTGCCGTTTCATGTCGCGCAGCGCCGACCGCAGCAGGAGCGTGCCTGCCAGGCGCAGCGGCGAGCGCGTGAACTCGCGCTTGATCCAGCGGCCCATGGCGTAGACCACGCTCTCGCTCGTTTTCAGGATGACGTTGCCGACGAACCCGTCGCAGACCACCACGTCGACGTTGCCCTCGTAGAGGTCGTGGCCCTCGATATTGCCGTAGAACCGCAGCGGCGCGTCGCTCAGCAGCCGGAAGGCCTCCTTGGTCGTCTCGTTGCCCTTGGTGTCTTCCGTGCCGACGCTCATCAACCCGACCGACGGATCGGCGCGGCCGAGGATGTTCTGGGCATAGATGCGCCCCATGTGGGCGAACTGCACGAGCATCGACGCGGAACAGTCGGTGTTCGCCCCGGCGTCGATCAGCACGAACGACCGTTCCGGCGTTGGCATGATGGTGGCGATCGCCGGCCGGTCGATGCCCGGGAGGGTGCGCAGCTTGAGCGTGGCCGCCACGACGACGGCCCCGGTGTTGCCGGCCGAGATCATGGCGTCGGCCGCGCCCTTCTTCACCAGGTCGACCGCGCGGCTGATGGAGTTGTCCTTCTTGCGGCGGATCGCCGTGGCCGGGCTTTCCTCCATGCCGACCGTTTCGGAGGCATGCAGGAACGCGACGCTAGCCGGCAGCGGCCCGCAGGCCGCGCATTCGCGGCGCACCGCCGTCTCGTCGCCCACCAGCGTGATCTGGTCCAGCCCCGGTAGGTCGCGGGCCGCCGCCACCGCGCCGCGGACGATTTCGAGGGGCGCAAAATCACCGCCCATGGCATCTACGGCAATGTGCATGACCGCTAGGCGGGCCGGATGGTCAGGACCTGGCGTCCCTTGTACCATCCGCAGGCCGGGCAGACCCGGTGGGCGCGATGGGGTTGGCCGCAGTTGGGGCAGGACTTGGTGGGCGTCAGGCGGATGCGGTGGGATGCCTGGCGTTGGCGCCGCTTGCGCTTCGATTGTTTCCGTTTCGGAACGGCCATCGGATGTCTCCTTGCCGAGTGCGCGTCGCGCGGGTTATGTCAATGTCAGCCCGTCCAGGGCGGTCCAAGCCGCGCCCGGCGCGCGGCCGCGGCACGCGCACGGCGCGCGATTGAGGTCGGCCCCGCAATGGGCGCACAGTCCATTGCAGTCCGGCCGACACACGCCGTGGACCGGCAAAACCAAAAGCATAGCCTCGCGGATGTCGGCGGTCAAGTCGATTGCTTGGTTGTCGGCGGTCAAAGGATAGGCGCGCGCGAAGCCCTTGTCGCGGGCCGTGTGGGCATACCAGGCGCCGCAGCGCGCGCACCGGCAGCGCAGCGGCGCGGCCAGCGCGCCGCGTACCAGCAGTTCGTCGCCCAGGCGCTGGGCGACGAGCGCGTAGCGCACGGGCCCGTCGGTCCGCAACAGGGGGTCGTGCTCCAGTTCGAGCAGGCCGGCCGGCTCCTCGCCGGTGTAGCGCCGCGGCCGCAGTCGGACCTCGTGGGTGGCGATGATCATGGCGGCGTTTTTCCGGCTCCGATTTTCCGCCGGAGGGCCTCGCCCACGAAGTCCGGCACGAACTTGGCGGTGTCCCCGCCGAGGACGGCGATTTCCCGGACCACGCTCGAACTGATGGCGCTGTAGGTTTCCCGCGGCATCAGGAACAGCACCTCTACGTCGGGCGCCAGCTTGCGGTTTGTCAGGGCCATCTGGAACTCGTACTCGAAATCGGAAAAGGCCCGCAACCCGCGGATGATGACCCGGGCGCCGACGCGCCGGACGTAGTCCACCAGCAGCCCATCGAGAAGGTCGGCCTCGACGTTCGGCAGGGACGCGGCCAGCCGGCGCGCCATGGCCATGCGTTCCGCGGCCGAAAACAGCGTGTCCTTGCGCGGGTTGGCGGCCACCGCCAGGATGACGCGCTCAAACAGCCGCGCCGCCCGGTGCACGACGTCCGCGTGGCCCAGGGTGATTGGGTCAAACGTGCCGGGGTAAACCACCAGATTGCGCATCGGGCGCCTCCAAGGCGAGCATCCATACCTGCGTGCCGCCGTACCGGCGGGGCGGGAATGCATGCCAGCCGGGTCCGGCCGGGGTCGGCGCGCGCGCCGATTGTTCCAGGACGACCAACCCGCCCGGCGTCAAGATAGGTCGCGCCGCCAGGGCTGACAAGAGCTTTTTACCGGCGCCGCCGTGGGAATCATAGGGCGGGTCGGCAAACACGAGGGCATAGCCGCGCGCGTCCGGCGCCCGCGCCAGAAACCGCCAGGCGTCGCTGGCGACGACCTGCGCCTGGGCGGGGTCGAACGACGCGCCGCAGAGCGACTCCACATTGCGGCGCAAGACGGCGGCGGTGCGGCGGTCCGCTTCCACCCAGGTGGCCGAGGCGGCGCCCCGGCTGAGGGCTTCGAGCCCGTAGGCCCCCGTGCCGGCAAAAAGGTCCAGCACCCGCGCCCCGGCGATCCGGTCGGCCAGGATCGAAAACACGGCCTGCCGGACGCGGTCCTGTGCCGGCCGCAGCGGCCCTGGCGCGACCTGCAGCCGGCGGCCGCGCCAGTCGCCGCCTGTGATCCGGATCGCCATACCGGCCTCCCTCAGGTCTGGGTCAAGCGAGCCCGCGCGCCAGGTTGCCCTCGTGGGCGCCGGGCGGGCGTCGACCGGCGCGCACAAGCCGCCAGATCTCGCGCAGCGCGTCCGGCGTGTAGCGGCGCACCGCGAAGTCGGCGCGGAAGCGGGTCGCCCCGGCGGCCACCAGGCCGCGCAGGTGTCCGGCCGCGCAAAACGGGCGGCTGGCCACGACCACGGTTCGGCCGTTCCGTACGGCCGCCAGCAGGGTGGCGCCGTTCGGCCCCGCCAGTTCCAGGGCGTCCCCGGCCGGGATCGCCGCCTGCCCGACATCGACCCCCGTTTCCGATATCATCAGCGGGGTGTCCTGGTACGCAATGACCACTGCTCGGGCCCCGATGGCCGGCAACAGCCGGCGCAGGTTGTCCAGGCTGTCTTCCGGCGAACAGGTGACCCGCGAGAAGCCGCGCGCCAGCAGGGCGTCCGCTGCGGCGCGGTTCATGACATACAACGGCCAGTCGGCCGCCACGTCGAGCGCCGCAGCGCCTGCCAGCCCGTGCAGCAGCCGCCAGGCGCCCCAGTTGGAGACCTGCCAGCGGCGCCAGCCGGCGGCGACCAGCGCCGCCGCGGCCGCCGCGCACGAAGCCATTTCCCAGCCCCGCAGGATGGTCGGCAGCGCCAACCGCAGGCGGTCGCGTCCGAGACGCTCTGCCAGGGAGCGCCAGCCGGGGTCCTCCATCAGCGCCGCGCCCGAGGTGCCGGGCGGCAGCGCGACCACGACCTCCTCGACGCCATCCCAGTCCGGTGTCTCCAGCCGGCCGAGCGCCGCGGGGCAGTCGGTCAACAGGGTCCAGGTTGCCGGCCCGGTCGCCGACGGGCCGGCGGGCAGCAGGGCGGGCCGCGCTGCCAGGGAGGCCCGGATCGCTTCGGCGCGCGCGCGGACGGCCTGCTGCCACGCGGCCTCGAGGCTATCCGTCAACCGGCGGCGCACCGGGTTGAGCTGCGAGGCGGGGAGGAACCGGCGGTTGGTATCGTGCAGGACCAGGGCCGCGGCCTCGAAGCGCGTGGCGCCGAGCTTGGCAAACGCCTGGTCGACGGCTGCCCGCAGATTCTCGCGGGAGCGGGCCGCCGCGAACGGGCCGTCCACGCGCACGGCGGCGGAGACGCTCCCGCCATCCGCGGCTGGACAGGGGGCCTCGGCGGCCGCCTCCAGGCCGGCCTCGTTGACGCGGAGTTCGAAGCGGGCAGGGACCCGGACGCGGAACCGGCCGGGAGGCGGACACGCCACGCGGTAGCGCCGCTTGAGGTCCTGCGCGGACGCCAGGAAGACCACCGCTCCGCGCGGAATAGGCGGGGCGTCCGCCGGCAACTGTACCTCGATCAAGGCCCCGGCGGGCGCCGCAAACGCCGCTCCGGCCGGTCCGCCTTCCAGGATGCGCATCCGCTCCACGGCGAACCCGTACGGCCGCGGCGCGCCGGGCGCTTCGATCTGCAACCCGTCGTGCGCCTCGATCGGACGATCGGCCATCAGCCGCAGCCGGCCCGGTCGGCCGTCGCGCGGACGAACAACCGTCGTCACGCGGCCGGCCGGATGCCCGCGGTGGCCGACCATGGACGGCTCGACGACCGCGCGCGCCCGGCGCGCGCGCGCGTAGAGCTCCGTCCAGGGCCGGCTGAAGATCGTCTGGAGATCGGCCGCCAGGTGCCGCGCCTCGTCGGGGCCGGCGCCGTCCAGCAGGCGGCGGTAGTAGCGGACCGCCGCCGCGACGTACAGCGGGCTTTTCATGCGCCCTTCGATCTTCAGCGCCGCGACGCCCGTGCGGCACAGGGCGTCCAGGCAGCCGGAGAGGGCCAGGTCCTTCATGGAACAGAAAAATCCCTCGCGGCCGGCCGCCCGGAACGGCAGCCGGCACAGGTAGGCGCAGCGGCCGCGGTTGCCGCTGCGGCCGCTGACGTGCGACGACAGCAGGCACAGCCCGCTGTAGCTGTAGCAGAGCGCCCCGTGGACGAAGTGTTCGGTCTCGATGCCCGGCGCGGACGCCAGTTCGGCCACTTCCGCCAGCGTCAGTTCGCGCGCCAGCGTGGCGCGCGCGAATCCCAGGTCGCGCGCCAGCTCGACGCCCGCCCGGTTATGCACGGCCGTCTGGGTGCTGGCGTGCAGACGCAGGTCGGGCGCATGGCGCCGCGCCAGCGCCGCCACGCCCAGGTCCTGCAGGATCAGCGCGTCCACGCCGATCGCGGCCGCAAACAGCAGGGTGTCCGCCAGGGCCCCCAACTCGCCGTCGAGCACCAGGGTGTTCAACGTCAGGTACACCCGCCGCCGCCGCGGCAGGGCGTGGGCATAGGCCGTGAGGGCCTCGAACTCCGACTCGGAAAAGTTGACCGCCTCCGCCCGCGCCGAAAAGCGCGCCAATCCCGCGTAGACGGCGTCCGCCCCGTACTGCAGGGCGGCGTAGCCGGCCTCCGGCCCGCCGGCTGGCGCCAGGAGTTCCGGCACGCGGCGGCCGGTCGGCCGGGGTTGCGCGTTGACACGTCCGGCGCCGGATGGCATGGTGCTGGCGCGAGGCGGCGACGCGGTCCTGCCCGCCGCGAGCGGCGGCGGTTGGCCCGGCGCCGCGGGATGCCGCCTGGAGTGGAGGTGCGACATGGCGTTACTGCGCGTGATCCGCGACCGGTATTCGGTGCGGGCGTACCAGCCGCGGCCGGTCGAACCGGACAAACTCGATGCCGTGCTCGAGGCCGCCCGACTGGCGCCCTCGGCGCGCAATCTTCAGGAATGGCGGTTCGTCGTGGTGTGCGACGCCGGCGTCCGCCGCCAGCTGAGCGTGGCCGCCAACCGCCAGGGATTCGTGGCCGAGGCGCCCGTGGTCATCGCGGCCTGCGCCGCGCTCACGGACTACACCATGCGCTGCGGCCAACTGGCCTATCCGATCGATGTCGCCATCGCCCTCAACCACCTGGCGCTGCAGGCCGTCGAGGAGGGACTCGGCACGTGCTGGATCGGGTCCTTCTACGAGGACCAGGTCAAGGCCATCCTCGAGATTCCCGCCCCGATCCGCGTCGTCGAACTGATGACCCTTGGCTATCCCGCCGACGCCCCGCGCCCTAAACACCGCCTGCCCCGCGAGCAGATCGTGGCCCGCGAGCGCTGGACTCTGGCATGAGCGGCCCGGCCGCCGGGCCGCCCGCGTTTCAGCGCGCCCATTGCGACAGGTGGTAATTGGTGGCGACCACGTTCTTGCCGGAGTCCCCGGCCAGCAGGTCCTGGTAGTGCTTGGCGACCTTGCGATACGCGCGCGCCTGCTGCTTGATGAAGCTCGGCCGGTAGTGCTTGAACCACGGGATGCTGTAGACCCGGCCGACGACCTCCTCGGTGACCGGCAGCGAGCCTTTCGGCTGGCGCAGGTCGCGGTCGCTGTGGGCCAGGCGCGTCGGCTTGCCGTGACCGTAGACGTCGCAGGTGTTGAAGAGCGGATGGGTGTGCAACGGCGTGTTGCAGCCGGGGTTGCAGACGGCGCCCTCCGCCCGCACGGCCTCGGCGAAGCGCGGCAGGGAGAGGCCTTGCAGGTCCGCCGGCTTGTAGAGTCCGCGCGCGGCGTACCATCCGCCCATGGTGCTGCCGGAGTCCTGGGGCGGGCGATGCGCCTCGATGCCCGGGACGCCTTCCAGCAAATCCCAGAAGAGATTCATGGCCTTGCGGATGTCCGCGGTGCGCTGGTCGTAATGCTGGAGCTGCACCCGGCCGACGGCCGCGCTCATCTGGTGCATGCGGTACTTGTAGCCGCCCATCGGCAGCCCGGCGAACGGCTTGAGCGCCGGGTCCTCGACGGCGTCGGCCGTGAAGCGTTCGTAGTGCCCGAGCGTCAGGGCGCGGTCGTAAATCCCGCGGTCGGCCGTGGTCAGCATCCCCGCCTCGCCGGCCGCCAGCGACTTGCCGCTCATCAGGGAATAGCCGGCGACGTCGCCGAGCGTGCCGACCCGCCGCCCCTTGTAGAGAGCGCCGTGGGCGTGGGAGACATCCTCGATGACCTTGAGCTTGTGCCGCCGGGCGATCGCCAGGATGCGGTCCATGTCCGCCGGGTGGCCGCAGTAATGCACCACCATGATCGCCTTGGTGCGCGGAGTGATGCGGTGCTCGATGTCGGCCGGGTCGAGGCAGAGGGTGTGCGGGTCCACCTCGGCGAACACCACCGTGGCGCCCAGCGAAAAGGCCTGCAGGCACGAGGCCCAGTAGGTCAGGCTCGGGCTGATCAACTCGTCGCCCACGCCCAGCCGGCAGCCGAACATCGCCGCCTGCAGCGCGGCCGTCCCGCTGGAAAACCCGAGGGCGAAAGGCACGCCCTGCCAGGCGGCGAACTCCCGTTCGAAGGCCTGCGTGACCTCGGAATTGGACATCGCCCGCCGGCGCAACACGTCCAGCACCGCCTGCTCGTCCTCGCGGGTGAGGATCGGCCAGGCAAACATGTCGCGGGTTTGCAGGGTCACGGTCTTGGGGCCGCCGAGCAGCGCCAGCGGCGAGGCGTTCGTCGTCATGATCCACGGTCCTTTCGGTGCGCGTTCTCCAGCAGCTCGCGCGCGTGCGCAAGCGTCGTGCGGGTCAGGTCTTGACCGGCCAACATCCGGGCAATTTCGTCGAGCCGCGCGCGATTGTCAAGCCGGATGATCGTCGAGCGTGTGCGCCCGCCGGCGACCTGCTTCGACACCGCGAAATGCGCGCGGCCGTAGGCGGCCACCTGCGGCAGGTGGGTGATGCAGAGCACCTGGCGTCCCTCGGCCGCGGCCGCCAATTTGCGGCCGACGCGGTCGGCGGTGCGGCCGCCGAGGTTGACGTCAATTTCGTCGAAGACCAGCACCGGCACGCGGTCGTGGTCCGCCAGCACGGTCTTGACGGCCAGCATCACGCGCGACATCTCGCCGCTCGAGGCGATCAGGCGCAGGGGGCGCGCCGGTTCGCCGGGATTGGGAGCGAACAGGAAGTCGAGCGCGTCCAGGCCGGCCGGGCCCGGTTCCGGCGCGGGGACCGCGTCCACGGAAAAGGCGGCCTGCTCGAGTCCGAGGTCCTGGAGCTCGCGGGCGATCGCCTGCGCCAGCCGCCGTCCGGCAGCTTCCCGCCGGGCGCGCAGGGCCAGACCGAGCGCCGCGAGACGCCGGCCGGCGTCGGCCAGCTCGGCGTCAACGCCCCGCCGCTGCTCGTCGCGCGTGCGCAGGGCGAGCAGCCGCTCGCGCGCCTCCGCGAGCCGGCGCAACAGGTCGGGGACGGCGCCCCCGTATTTGCGCTTCAGCTTGTGGTAGAGTTGCAGGCGGTCTTCCACCCATTGCAGGCGGGCAGGGTCCCCCTCGAGGCGCGCCGCCAGGGCGGCCACGCCGCGCGCCAGCTCCTGGACCTGCTGGGCCAGGGCGCGGGCGTCCTGCTTCCAGCCGGCCGCCGCCTCCACCATCGGCGCCATCTGGTCGAGCGCCAGCTGGACGGCGGCCAGGCGCTGCAGGGCGCTATCCTCGGCGTCCGTCAGCGCCTGGCCGACGGCGCCGGCCAGTTGCTGCAAGGTCTGGGTGTTGCCGAGCAGCGCCTGTTCGCGCCGCAGGTCCTGCTCCTCGTCCTCGCGCAGGCCGGCGTCCTCGAGTTCGCGCACCTGGAACGCCAGCAGGTCGGCCTCGCGTTCCGCCTCGGCATCGCCGCCGCTCAGGGCGCGGTACCGCGCGCGCAGGGCCTGGCGCCGGTCGTACACCTCGCGGTAGGCCGCCCGTTCGGCCGCGATCCGGCCGTAGGCGTCGAGCACCTGGAGTTGGTAGTCGGCGTTCAGCAGGGACTGGTGGGCGTGCGGCCCGTGCAGGTCCACCAGGAGTTCCCCGAGGCGTTTCAGCGTCTGGAGCGTGACCGCGCCGTTGTTGGCGAACTGGCGGCCGCGGTCGGCGGCCGAGGCCGACAGGCTGCGTTTCAGGACCAGGCATCCGTCGGGGGCCGGATCGAGCCCGCAGTCTTGCAGCAGGGGGTTGAGGGCCTCGGGCCGCGGCACCCGGAAGACGGCTTCCACCGCGCCAGCCTCGGCGCCCTCGCGCAGCAGGGAGCGGTCGGCGCGTTCGCCCAGCAGCAGGGTCAGGGCGCCGACGATCAGGGACTTGCCCGCGCCGGTCTCGCCGGTGATCACGTTCAAGCCCGGCTCGAAGTCCACGCGCAGGCTCTCGACGAGCGCCAGGTTGGCGATGGAGAGAGACTGCAGCATGGCGGCCGGAATCCTAGCGCGCGCTGTACGGGCAGCGCCCGCTCGAACAGCTGGAACAGGCGGCGCCCGGCGCGCCGGGCGCCGCGCAAGCCGGGGCGGCCGCCTGGGACGCCCCGACGGCGAACGCCGACAGCACGCGCGACAGCCGGCGTCCGCCGCAGGCCGGGCAGGCCGCCGGGAGATCGCGCGCCGTTTTCAGCAGGTGCTCGAAGCGGGCGCGGCAGGCGGCGCATTCGTATTCGTAGATCGGCATGGGGATGTCTCCCGTCGGCGGCGCGGCTTCAGACCAGCGCCTGCCCGGCCGCCGCGGCGCAGGCGCAGGAAGTCTCCGGGATGCCCGCGATCACCCGCGGCAGCAGGCGGTTGACGGTCGCGGCGTTCTCGGCCATCGTTCGCAGCACGAGTTCGATGGTGACCGGGTCCTTGCTCTCGTGCCAGGAGTCGTAGTCCGTGCTCATGGCAATCGCCGCGTAGCACAGGCCGGCCTCGCGCGCCAGGACGACTTCCGGCACGGTGCTCATGTTGATGACATCGCCGCCCCAGGCGCGGAACAGGCGGCTTTCGGCCTTCGAGGAAAACCGCGGGCCTTCGATCGTCACGACCGTGCCGGCGGCGTGATGCGGGATCGCCAGCGCGGCGGCGGCCTCGCCCAGCAGGCGTCGGAGCGTCGGGCAGAACGGCTCGCTCATCGGGATGTGGCAGACCTGCTGGCCTTCGTAAAACGTCTGGGCGCGCCGCGTGGTGCGGTCGATGAACTGGTCGGGAAAGACGAGGTGCCCGGGCTGGATCTCTTCGCGCAGGCTGCCGCAGGCGGTGGTGGCGAGGACGTGGGTGACCCCGGCGTCCTTGAGCGCCCAGAGGTTGGCCCGGTAGTTCACCAGGGACGGCATGATCCGGTGCTGGGCGCCGTGGCGCGGGATGGCCACGACCGGCCGGCCGTTCAGCCGGCCGAAAACCAGCAGGTCGGACGGCGGCCCGTACGGCGTGTGGGCCTTGCGGCGGTCCACCTCGGTCAGATGCAGGTTGGTGTCGATGCCGGACCCGCCGATGATGCCGACCTTGACCATGAGTCCCTGTCCTTTCTCGATCGCACATGCTGCCGTTGCCGATCCCACGGCGAGCAGCATACCGTCCGCCCTTGGCCAGGCAAGCGCAAACGGTCGCGCACGCGCCCCGGCATACGCTCCCTGCCGGGAGAGGACCAGGCCCAAGGGAGCCCCGTGTATCCGGGCGGGACCGGAACGGGCGGGGGCGGAACGGCGGCAACGCTGTCCGCGCTCGCTCCGCGCGCTGGGATCGCATCGGCACGCCTTAACAGTTACATGATCGATCGCAACAATAACTGATAAGTCCGGGAAGACGCAGAGGACGAGGATGCGACCGGCCAATGACGGGACGCACGCCCGGTCAGGCGATCGGCCAGGTTTGGGCCGGCAGGGCCTTGGCGGACGGGAAGACCAGGGCGCGGCCGTCGCGCACGAGACGGGCCTGGGCGGGCTCGATCTCGATGCGCAGGGGGGTGTTCGGGGCGCGGGCGCGGAGGATGTTGGCCAGCAGCACGGCCCGCTCGACGCCGTCGCCGCGGCCGTAATTCCAGACTTCGTCGGGCTGGGCCAGCCGGCCCGGTTCGTCGTAGATGGAGTCGTTGGGGAAGGCCGCGACACGCGCGGCGAGCGGGTCGTCATCGAGGCCGGCGGCGCCGGCGATCGAGACCGGGCTGCGCTCGAGGGCGGCCTTGAGGAAGGGGGCGGGATCGGTCCGGGAGAGGTCGCGGTAGGCGTACCAAGCCAGATCGGCGACGCGGTTGGCGCCGCGGAGAGCGGCGAGGCGCCGGAGCAGGGATGCGCGGTCGATCTCCGGGGGGATGGCCAGCGGTTCGCCGGCGGGGGCGGCGGTCTTGGCCCGGAGGTCGGGGAGCTTGGGCAGCGTGCGGCAGAAGCGGATCAGCCCGTCGATGGCCGAGGCGGCCTGGAGGCAATCCCCGGAGAACTGCCGGCGCAGGGCCTGGAGGTCGGCCTCGGCCTGGAGGTTGACACGGCGGGCGCGGAGGTAGTCTTCGAGGTCGTTGATGACGATGCGGCCGGGGATGCGGTCGCGGACGAAGAGTTCCTGTTCGATGTCGTCGAGCAGCTTGCCGCGGGTGGCGTCGGTGAGTTTGAAGGCGCTGCCCTGCTCGAAGGGGAACGCGGTATCGGCGCCGATGAAATGGGGCACGCCGTGCAGGAGGTGGCGGATTTGGAAGCATTTTTGGAGATCGCGGCGGTGGCGCACGAAGTTGCCCAGGAGTTCGGCCGTCACGTCGGTCTGGAGGAACCGGCGCAGGCGGTCGGCGAAGCGGGTGTAGGCGGCCGGGGCGATCGTGGCCTCGGGAAAGAGCACATGGACATGGCCGGTTTCGTGGGCGACGACGGTGACCTGCTCGTTTTCGAGGGCGCGCCGGGCCTGGGCCGAGAGGGCGGTGCCGTTGAACCACATGGCCTTGGTCACCAGCCGGCGGTTGTTGGTAAGGATGCCGTCGCCCAGGTCCACGAAATTCTGGGAATGCAGCGGGGTGGCCATCAGGTAGATATCCCGCAGCGGGATGCGGGCCACGAGGAAGAGCGCGGCCGCGTAGAGGGCGGCCAGCGAGACGCATTCGCCGGCGCCGCCGGGGTAGCCCTCGCGGAAGCGGAAAGCGTCCATGGCCTCGACCGTCTCGGTTTTCCAGTAGGGGATGACGTCGCCCTCGTACTTATCGAGCCCGAAATGGCGGCGGATATCGATGTCGAAGTAATACTTGTCGCCCTCGTAGCCGAAGAGGGCGTTGGACTGCCGCAGGGCGTCGGCGTCCACCAGGCCGTCGAAGCGCGCCAGCTCGCGGGCCTTGGTGGTGAGCCCCCAGGTATCGAGGTCGAGGTTGAAGGCATAGTGGTCCATGATAAACTGTTTCAGGCGCACGATGCGGCGGTAGGGCGTCATGGCCTCGAGGCCGGCGAACCACGGGTCGTCGCGCCAGCGCCAGAGGCGCGGGCTCATGAGGTTGGCGAGCACGAGGCTGTAGAGCAGCTCCGGGAACACGAAGATTTCCATGTCCGAGAGCGTGTAGGCCGAGGAATAGAGTTCGAGATCGCGTCGGGTCATGGGGCTGTCGTCCTCGAACGGCGGGTTGGCAGCAGGCTGCGCGCCAGGAGCGCCAGCAGCAGCACCGCGCTGGCGGCGGTGAGCCAGCCGGGGAGCATGCGGTGCCCGTGCGCGGCGCTGACGGGCACCGCCCAGCCGGCGCGCACGCAGCGGTCCAGGAGCCAGCCGGCGGCCAGGGCGCCGCCGGCCACGGTGCCGAGGTAGACCAAGGCGGTGCGGCGGCCGAGGACCTTCCAGACGATCGCGAGGGTGGCGGCGCTGGTGGCCGGACCGGTCATCAGGAAGACCAGGGCGACGCCCGGCGAGACGCCCTTGAGGATCAGGGCGGCGGCCACCGGCACGGACCCGGTCGCGCAGACGTACAGCGGGATGCCGACGGCCATCATCGCCAGCATGCCGGGCAGGCCGCTCCCGAAGACCCCCTCGAAAAAGCGGTCCGGCACCAGCGTGGCGATCAGGCCGGCGATGGCCAGGCCGACGAGCAACGCCCGGCCGATCTCGCGGGGCAGGTCCAGGAACCCGTAGCGCAGCGCGCGCCACAGGCGCGACCCGGCGGCGGGGCCCGGCTGGCAGCAGGGCTCGGTGCAGGCCGGCGCGGGCGCCTCGCCCGGGCTCGCGGAAGCCAGGAGGTTGGTCAGGCATCCCCCGACGATGCCGGTGACCAAGGCGGTCAAGGGGCGCAGGCAGGCGATCAATCCTCCCAACAGGCCGTAGGTGACCAGGATACTATCGACGCCGGTCTGGGGGGTAGACAGCAGGAAGGCGGTGGTGGCGCCGCGGCTGGCGCCGTGCCGTCGCAGCGAGGCGGCCACGGGGATAACGCCGCAGGAGCAAAGCGGCAGCGGGACGCCGAAGAGCGCCGCCTTGGCGACCGGCCAGAACCCGCGGCCGCCGAGGTGCCGTTCCACCTGGTCGGGCCGGACGAAGACCGACAGCAGACCGGCGACGAGGAACCCGAAGAGCAGGTAGGGCGCCATCTCGCAGAGCGTCTGCCAGAAGGTCAGTCCAGCCTGTTGCAGCATTCCGATCCAGGAAGCATCCGGCATGTGCCATGCGTAGCACGGGGAAGCCGGCTGTTCAATCCTTTTTTGGCCCTGTCCGGTACACGTCGGCCGCGGGTCCGCGCTTGGCGCGGGGGCGGCCGGCTGCTACGCTCGGCGCATGCACCGCTGGATGGCGATCGGGTTGGTTCTGGCGTTGGGGCTGGGCGTGCCGGCGGGCGGCGCGCCGCCGGAGCCGTCCGCCGCCGGCGCCGCGGCGGGACCGGTGCAACTGGACTTTTTTTTTGCCGGCGGGTGCGACGAATGCCGGGCGATTGACCGGGACGTGCTGCCCGGGTTGCTGGACCTGGCGGGCGAGTGGGTGGACTTGCGGCGCCATGACATCACCAGCGCGTCGAATTACCTGCGCCTGGCGGCGTTCCAGGACCGGCTGGGCGTGCGGGCCAATGACCGCGTCTCGTTCGTGGCCGACGGCCGCCGGTATATCGGCGGGTTGGAGACGATCCGTACCGGACTGGTGCCGATCGTCGAGGCCCTCGTGTTCGAGCGGCTCGACGGGGCGCCGACGGCGGCCGGGCCGGAGGGAGCGCGCGACGCGCCCGCGCCGCCGGCCGTGCTCGAGCGGAGGCTGGCGGCCTGGACCGTGCCGGCCGTGGCGCTGGCGGGGCTGTTGGACGGGTTGAATCCCTGCGCCTTTGCCACGCTGCTCTTTTTCGTGTCGCTGCTGGCGGCGGGCGGCGCGCGCCGGGGCGCGTTGCTGACGGTGGGCGCCGCCTTCTGCGGAGCGGTGTTTGTCACCTATCTCGGGCTGGGATTCGGCTTGTTGCGCGCGGCGCACTGGGTGCTGGGGCGGGCGGCGGCCGGGGGCGCCTTGCGCTGGGCGCTGGCTGCGCTGCTGGCGGTGTTGAGCGCGCTGTCGTTCCGCGACGCCTGGATCTTCCGGCGCACCGGTCGGGCGGCGGCGCTGGCGCTGCAGTTGCCGGCCAGGGTCCGCGACCGCGTGCACGCGGTTCTGCGGCGCGGGGTCTCCGTCCGCAGCGTGGCGCTGGGCAGCGCGGCGGCGGGGGTCCTGGTGACACTCCTGGAAAGCGCCTGCACGGGGCAATGGTACGTGCCGACGCTGGTATTGTTGAGCCGCCGCGCGGAGACGGCGGCGCGGGCGGCCGGCCTGCTGCTGCTCTACAACCTGATGTTCGTGGTGCCGCACCTGCTGGTGTTCCTGGCGGCGTACCGCGGACTGACGAACGCGCGGTTGCTGGCCTGGAGCCGTGGCCACGTCGTCTGGAGCAAGCTGGCGCTGGGGTTCGGATTCGCCGCGCTGTCGGCGCTGCTGGCATGGACCTGACGCGGGGCACGGAAGGGCTACGGGCGGCGGCGCCGGCGGCCCCGTCTAGAACCGGAAATCCACCCGCGGCGCGTATCCCATGCCGGACAGCCAGACCGACCAGGCGTTGCCGGCGGCTTGGCGAACGGCGGGATCGGTCCGGCGGTCGCCGTCGTAGTCCGCCGGGACGGGGATAGCGCCGGTCTCGCCCCAGCCGGCGACGGTGACGCCCGCGTAGCCGGCGGTCGAGAGCCAGACCGTCCAGGCGCCGGCAGCGGCCGCGTAGACCGCGGGATCGGCTTTGCCGTCGCCATCGTAATCGGCGGGCATGGGAACTTGGCCCGGCCCGCCCTTGTCCGGCGCCGCGCCTTCGGTATAGGCGGCGCTCGAGAACCAGACGCGCCAGGTGCCGGTGCTCTCGGCATACACCGCCGGGTCGTCGTAGCCGTCGCCGTCATAATCCGCCGGGACAGGCTGGAAGCCCGGCCCGCCCCAGGCGGGGAGCATGATGTCCTGGCCGCCGGACCCCGACAGCCGGATGCGCCAGGCGCCGGTGGCCTCGGCGTAGACGGCCACGTCGGCGCGGCCGTCGCGGTCGAAGTCGCCGACCGCCGGCTGCCACCCCGGCCCGCCGGCGCCGCCGACGAGGCGGTCGGCATAGTTGCTGGCCGAGAGCCGGATGCGCCAGAGGCCGGCGGCCTCGGCGTAGCCCGCCGGATCGCTCTTCCCGTCGCCGTCGTAGTCGTCGCAGACGGCGTCGTCGCCGGGGTCGCCCATCGGGAACGTCATCGCCGGCGCGTAGTTCATGCCGGATAAAATGATTCGGCCGGCGCCGGGGGCGGCCGGATAGAGCAAAGGATCGGCCTGGCGGTCGGCGTCGAAGTCGCCGCGGGCGGCGCGCGTGCCGCGGCGCCAGCCGGGCACGGCGGCGGGAAAGAAGATGCCGCCCGGCGGGTAGAGCACCTTGACGCCATAATAGTAGGTGGAGCAGATCGCGACCTGCGTGTCGTCGTAGGCCGTCAGCGGGGTTGAGGCGATCCAGGCGACATCGGTGAACGACGCGGACGAGGCGCGCCAGACCTCGTAGCCGACGGCGCGGTCCTGGGGCGTCCAGCCGACGGCGATGCGGTCCTCGTAGGCGCCCAGGCTGGCCCAGACGCCGCCCGTCGGCAGGCTGAAGGACCAGCCGGTCGCTCCGCCGGCCAGGCAACTGTTGCCGAAGGCATAGCGCGCCTTGACCCAGTAATAGGATGGCGTCCAGGCGACCGCGGCGGCATCGTCGTACCCGTTGCTGGCGGTCGTTGCGAGGGGCGCGGCGTCCTCGAGGCGGGGCGATCCGGCGCGCCAGACCTCATAGCCGATGGCGTTCGCGAGCGCCGTCCAGGAGACGGACACGGACTGGGAGGCGATCCCCTGGGCGGCGGCGACGGTCGCGGGGGCCAGCAGGGGGGTCCGGCCGGTATTGCGGAGGTCGGCACGGTCCTTCGGCCAGGGCGTGCGCGCCAGCGGCCCGCCGGCTGCCGCGAAGGCATAGAGCGCGGAGTTGGCCGAGGCGATGGCGAGCCAGCCGTTGGTGGCGATGGCAGCCGCGCCGGCCATGGCGCCGTTGGCGCGCCAGATCACGCTGGTGGTCCCGTTGGTCAGGAAGCCGAAGGCGTTGCTGTTGGCGGTCCCGACATAGACCAGGCCGTTCGAGGCCAGCGCCGCCGCCGCGCCGACGGCCGCCCGCGAGCCGAAGAGCGGGTCGAGCGTCCAGACCGCGCCGGTCGCGCCATTGGTGCGGAAGGCATAGAAGCGGCCGTTGAGCGACCCGACATACACGGACCCGTTCGTGCCGACCACGGGTGGGGCGACCGTCAGAGCGGGCGTCGCCCAGACCGCGCCGGTGGTGCCCTGCTGCCGCAGGGCATGCAGGCGGTTGCTGCCGGAAGCCACGAAGACCAGGCCGTCGGAGCCGATGGCCAGCGAGCGCGAGACGACGTTGCCGGGAACGGTCCAGACGCGGGCCGTGCCGCCGTCGGGGGTAAAGGCGTAGACGTTGCTGTCGGCCGCGCCGGCGTAGATCGTGCCGTCGCCGCCGACGACCGGGGCGGTGCGGACAGCGCCGCGCGCGCGCCAGACGCGGGCCGTGCCGCCGCCGGGGGTGAACGCATAGACATTGCTGTCCGCGCCGCCGGCGTAGATCGTGTCGTCGAGGCCGATGGCCGGGGCCGTGAGGGCCGCCCCGCGCGTGCGCCAGACCTGGGTGCGGATGCCGTCGGGATGGAAGGCGTAGAGGTTGCTGCGGAATCCGGCGGCGTAGACCACGCCGCTCGATCCGATGGCCGGCGCGCTCAACAGGGGCTGGCCGATGTTCCAGGTGTGCTGGGTCGCGCCGTCCGGGCGCAGGGCATGGAACAGGCCGTTGGAGTCGCCGAGGTAAAACAGGCCGTTCGTGCCGACGGCCGGCGCGGCGTCGCCGAGGGCGCCGCTGACGGCCCAGACGCGGGCGGTGGCGCCCCAGGTCCAGGCCGGCGCCGTCCGCGGAAGCACCGCGAGCAGGGTCAGTCCGATCGCCAGGCTACGGGACGACGGCAACCCGACCCTGCGCCGGGGGCCGCCGCGCGCTCTTCCGCCACGCTTTTCCCCCCGCAGGAGGTCCTGGAACTTCTGGCGCGCGTCGCTCATGCCTGTTCTCCTCCGATCCTGGTTCGCGTTCGCATTCGCCATCCACCGTTTGTACGGTCCTGCCGCTCACGCGCAGCGTGATTCGAATGATTGGCGCGGTCTTCCGGCCTGCGCCGATGGGCGTTGTCAAACTGACCGCAGCGCAGGTCCAACCGCGGCTTACGCGCCAATCATGGGGGAGCGGGTGAACGGAATTGAACCGTCACAACCAGCTTGGAAGGCTGGGGCTCTACCATTGAGCTACACCCGCGGGGGTCGATGCCCGACACCGTAGCCGGTCGGCGCCCGCGATGCAAGCCCGGAGGCGACAGCCAAAACTGCGGGAGTTGCGCATGTCCGCGGTCATTCCAGGCGCGATCCGCGCACGGGAACGGCTCAGCGCAGCTTCGCCCTCCACGGGGAGTCGTCAAGGAACGCCTGCCCGCTGACCGACG
>CAZEVX010000005.1:0-33845 GCA_964515705.1 uncultured Verrucomicrobiota bacterium
CCTTGAACTCCTCGAAGATCACCTCGTCCATGCGGCTGCCGGTGTCGACCAGCGCCGTGGCCACGATCGTCAGGCTGCCGCCGTGCTCGATGTTGCGGGCGGCGCCGAAGAAACGCTTGGGCTTGTGCAGGGCGTTGGAGTCCACACCGCCGGAAAGAATCTTGCCGCTGTGCGGCTCCATGGTGTTGTAGGCGCGCGCCAGGCGGGTGATGCTGTCGAGCAGGATGACGACGTCGCGCCCGCATTCGACCATGCGCTTGGCCATCTCGATCACCATCTCGGCCACCTGGATGTGCCGTTCGGGCGGCTCGTCGAACGTCGAGCTCAAGACATGGGCGCGGGTGCTGCGCTCCATGTCCGTGACCTCTTCCGGCCGCTCGTCGATCAGCAGGACGATCAGGTAGAGGTCGGGGTGGTTCTTGGAGACGCTGTTGGCGATTTTCTGCAGCAGGACGGTCTTGCCCGTGCGCGGCGGGGCTACGATCAGACCGCGCTGTCCCATGCCGATGGGCGTGAAGATGTCCATCACCCGCATGGAGACTTCCTCCGGCTCGCGTTCGAGGATGATGCGCCGGTTGGGGAACAGCGGCGTCAGGTTCTCGAACGGCACCCGCTGCCCGCGCTTGTCCGACCCGTCGTTGTTGATCTTCTCCACCCGCAGGAGCGCGAAAAAACGCTCCTTGTCCTTGGGGGAACGGATTTCGCCCTCGACCGTGTCGCCGGTGCGCAGGGCGAAGCGGCGGATCTGGGAGGGCGACACGTAGATGTCCTCCGGGCACGGCAGGTAATTGTAGTGCGGCGAACGCAGGAACCCGAACCCGTCGGGAAGGATTTCGAGCACGCCCTTGCCGAAGATCGGGCCCTGGAGCCGGGCATTGGCTTTGAGAATCTCGAAGATCAGCTCGTGCTTGCGGAGCGCGCCGAGGTCCACGAGATTGAACCGCGCGGCCAGGTCGTTGAGCTCGGGGACCGCGGTCCGCTGCAGGTCCGAGAGGTGCAGCGTCAGGGCCGGGCTGCGCGCGTCCAGGGCGGGACCGCCGGCGGGAACGCCGCCCGGGGCGCCGGCGGGACCGCCGGCGGGGGCGCCGCCCGGGGCGCCGGCGGGGGCGCCGGGAAGCGCCTCGTTGCCCGGGGTGGCGCTGGCCGGCCCGGCTGCCGAAGCGTCGCTGTTGGGGCGCGGATAGGGCTCGGGCATCGGGGCCTCGTGGCCCCGCCGGGTCGGGGGCACCGGGTCGTCGTCGGCGTAGATCTTGGAGATCATCCGCCCGCGCGGATGCCGCATCGAGCGGTTCATCCGCCGGTTCTTGTCGTCCATGTGGCGTTTATCGTCCATAGCCCTTCTCCATCTGTTCCCGGATGCGTTCCACAACACGCTCGATCTGCCGGCGGGCACACGCCACGGTGCCGGCGTTGAACACCACGTAATCGGCGCGACTCATTTTGTCCTCCACCGGCCACTGGGCCGCTAGGCGGGCGTCAGTCTCCGGGTCCGACAGGCCTTTCCGGCGCAGCCGCTCGCGCTGCAGGGCGACGGGCGCGCCAACGCAGATCATCCCATCCCAGGATTCGGTCCAGCCGGCCTCGTAGACCAGCGGCACGATCGCCACGCCGCCCAGCCGCCCGCCGCCGGCCTCGAAGACCGGCGGATGGGCGTCCGCCCAGGCCTCGACGGCCCGGCGCGCCGCGGGATGCACCAGGGCGTTCAGGCGCAGGCGGGCGTCCGGGTCGCGGAACACGCGCCGGCCCAGGGCGGCGCGGTCGATCGCGCCGTCGGGCCCCAGGATCTCCGGGCCGAAGGCCGCCAGGACCTCCGCGAACACGGGCGTACCGGCGGCCATCAGCCGGTGGCAGACGTCGTCCGCGTCGATCACCGGGATACCCATGGCGGCCAGGAATTCGCCCGCCAGGCTCTTGCCGCAGGCGATCCCGCCCGTCAGGCACAGGCGCCGCGGGCGCGGCGTTCCGGGGGCGCCAAGCGCGTCGCTCATGGGGCCTCCAGGGCCGGCCCTTCAAAATCAGGCCGTTTCTCGCCCGCGGCCAGCAGGACCTCGAGCGCGCCGGCATGCCGCGGCATGTACATCAGAGCGCGTTCCGCGGCGCGGGCGGCGTCCGCCGGCCGGCCGTCGCGCAGGGCCTGCGCGGCGGCGTCGGCCGCGGCGTCGGCGCGGCGTTCGTCGCCGCGGGTGATCACGCGGAACACGCGGTACTTGGCGTTGCCCCACAGCCACTGGAACCAGCGGCCGTCGCCGGGGCGGAACTCGAACAGTCGGGCGGCCGCCGCCGGGGGCGGGTTCAGGGCGTCGACGAAGTAGCGCATCTGGGATTCCGGGTGCCGGTCGGCGAACTCGCCGAGGGCGTGGACATAAAACGCCGCCCCGGCCGCCTCGGCCCAGTCGCGGAACCGCGCCTCGGGCTGGCGGAAGAGGGCGTTGCCATAGGCCGCGGCGCGGGCGCGGATGTCCGGGGACTCGAACTTGGGGTGCAGCACGATGGGACAATCCGCATACGCCAGGAGAAACGCGCTAATCCCGAAGTTGGCCAAGACCGGCGCGCCGCCGCCATAGGTCCGCATCCAGGCGGCCAGTTCCTGCTTCTCCCGGAGATAGCCCGGCGCGCTGCCCCACCGCAGCGGATGGCGCGCCGTCTGCGCGGCCTCCACGCCGAGGCCTGCCAGCAGCAGCACCAGCGCCAGCCAGCGCCCCAAGCTGCGCCGAGCGCAAGCCCAGGCTGCCAGCCAGCCCAGCAACGCCGCGACGCCAAGACTCAAGAAGACGTGAAAGCGCATGAAGAGGACGAAGGCCAGGAAGGAAAGCGCCGCGAACGGCAGCAGCAGGTCGAGCTCCGGATCGGGACGCCGCCGGCGATGCACCAGGGCGATCGCCCCTGCCAGCAGCGACAGCGGTAGGCTGGCAGGGAACAGCATCCATGTCAATAGCGGAGTTGAAGAATTTAACGGGGGAGTCCAGAGGATGCGCTGGGCGAACGTCAGCAGCGCGGGATCGGCCGGCTTGTGGTTCACAAAACGCAGCTTGGCCGCCAGCAGTTCCAGGAAATGCCCATAGTGCGCGCCGTAGCCGCGCAGCCAGATTCCCCCCGCGGCCAGCGTCAGCAGCGGCAAGGCCCAGCGCGCCGCCCGGCGCCACCCGCCGGCGTCTCCGCCGGCGGCCGGCGCCCGCCGGTCGGCCAGCCGGTCCAGGCCGATGCCGAGGACGACGCCATAGGCCAGCAGCATGGGGTACGACGCCAGAAAGGCGTGGGCGCGCAGGTAGGGATTGAGGGCGCCGGCCAGCGCCAGGGCCCCGGCCGTCAGCAGCACGAGTCCGCGTTCGCGGGCGCCGCCGGGAGCGGCCAGCCCCCCGGTGCCGAGCCGCACGGCGGCGACGATCGCCCAGATCAGGACCGCCCATTGCATCAGGTCCCAGGTCATCGCCGCCGCGGCGAGCAGCGCCGCGGCGGCGGCGCCGGCCGCCAGGAAGCCGCGGCGGCTGGCGGCGCGGCGCGCCAGGGCGGCGCAGCTCCAATGGGCCGCGAGCAATGGCAGGGCGAAGTTTTCGTGCTGCAGTTCCTGCCCCGTCGAGCGCATGACGGCGGCGACCGAGACCGCATAGGCGGCGCCGGCCACGCCGGCGGCGACGGCCGAGCGCAGCCAGACCCAGAGCCAGAAGCTCAGGGCCGGGATGCCGAGGCAGAACCAGGCGGCGGCGACCCAGCGCACGCGCTCGTCGAGCGGCAGGCGGCGCGGCAGCCAGGCGGCCAGCGCCGCGTAGACCGGCTCGGCCCCGATCGTGTAGGTCTCGCGCACGACGACGCCGCCGGGCGTTTGGACTTTGCGATCCACGATCGGCAGGCGGCCGCCCTCGGCCAGGAGGCGCACGTAGCGGAACTCGAGCGCGCTTTCGAGCTGGAACGGCAGTGGCCGGCCGTATTCCCGATATTGCGCGGCCAAGACCCAGCGGCGCATCGCCAGGCCGGCGGCGAACAGCAGCGCCAGCCCGAGCCAGGCGGAAAGAAGGACTGTCAGGCGCGGCCTCATGGCGACGGCACGGGTCAAAACAGGGTGGGTTCGCGCAAGGCGCGGGCGAGGGTGTGGAACTCGAGGGCCTCGTAGAAGGCCAGCAGGCTCGCGGGATCGGGCGGCCGAAGGCTCAGGCTCTCGACCGCCAGGTCGCCGGCTAAGTCGGTGCGCAGCCGTACCAGCTCCCGGTTGCGTTCCAGGAGCGCGCGGTGGGCCAGGAGCGCGCCGCGCGGGGGGTCCGGCACCTCGGCCGCGCGCGCCAGCAGTGCGTCGAGCGATCCCCATTGTCCGAGCAGGCGGGCGGCGGTTTTGGGGCCGATGCCGGGCACCCCGGGAATGTTGTCGGCACTGTCGCCCGTCAAGGCCAGCCAGTCCGGAATCTGGGCGGGCGCGACGCCGGTGCGAACGCGAACCTCGTCGGGCCCGAGAGTCGCGTCAAGGCGTCCCGGCGGGGCCAGGCGAACGGCGGGCGACACCAGTTGCATCAGGTCCTTGTCGTTCGAGACAATCGTCACCGGCACTCCCGCGGCCGCCGCGCGGCTGGCGACAGAGGCCAGGAGGTCGTCGGCCTCGCAGCCCTCGCGGCGCAGGCGGGGCACGGCGGCCGCGTCGAGGTACTCATCGAGCAGCGGCAACTGGCGGCGCAGGCCGTCGGGCATCGGCGGGCGCTGGGCCTTGTATGCCGCCAGCAGGGCGATCCGCTCGGCCGGCAGCCCGCCGTCGAACACCACCAGGGCGTGCGACGGCTGGAGAATCCGCTGGGCCTGCTGCAACGTCTTGATAAAGCCGTAGACGGCATTGGTCGGTCGGCCGTCGGCGGTCGCCAGGCCACCGATCGCGTGAAAGGCGCGATAGGCGATGCCGAGCGCGTCCACGAGTAGCAGGCGGGAAGTCATGCGCGGCGAGCAGAACGGATTCGGCCGGACATGGGCGACGCCCGTGATGCGGCCGCCGGGCATCAGACCGTCACGGCAGCGACCGCACGCCCCCCTTGCCAGGCCAGCGGCAACCGGCATCAGGCAGGACGCCGCGCGGCGGCGCCGGACTGAAAGCGCATCATGGCGCAGCCGCCGTCGTTACGGCCGGCGCGGCCGTCCCGACCGCTGTCGCAATCAAGTCCTTGTTGATCTTGTTGCCGGCCGGATCCACGATGTTGGCCGTCACGAAGATCAGCAGGTTGAACTTCTTGCTGTTGCTGGTCTTGCTGCGGAAGAGATACCCCAGCAGGGGGATGTCGCCCAGCAAGGGGACCTTGTCATCCGAGGTCGTCTGCTGCTCGGTGATCAGGCCGCCCATGACGACCGTCTGGCCGTCCCAGATCGTGATGCTGGTGTTGATGTTGCGGCTGTGGAAAATGGGCTGCGGCATGTTCATGACCTGCGGCTGGCCGGTCACCGGGTCGATGATCGTCGACCCGTAGTTGATCCAGTCGGACAACTCGACGACCTGCGGCATCATCACCAGCTCGATGGACCAACCGTCCGGGCCGACGGTCGGGGTAACGTTCAGGATCACCCCGGTATCGCGGGTCTCGAACGACGAGGGCGTCACGAAGGCCTGCTGGAGTTGGGTGCCCGCGACACCGCCGCCGGTCTGCATAACGGGCGGCGTGAGTTCGAACTCCGTCGGATAGATCAGTTCCTTGACGACCTTGATCTCGGCGTTCTGGCCGCTCTTGGTGGTGACCTTGGGGGCCGAGAGCAGGTTGGCGCCGCTCTTCTGCTCGAGGGCGTGAACGATGAACGACAGCTCGGGATTGGTCAGCACGCTCGAGATGGAGAGAATGCCGGCCATGCTGCCGCCGGGCGTGGCCGTGATGCCGCTGGCGCCCATGGCGAAATGACGCAGCCCCTTGGTCATCTGGTTCTTGTTGACCTGGATGCGCTCGCGGGCGGCGAGCGGCACCGGCGCGCCGGCGCTGGCATTTTCGGCCAGTTCCCAGTTGTCGGTCAGGAGCCACTCGACGCCGAGTTCCTCGAGGTCCTGCTGCGAGACTTCGACGAAGCGCGCCTCGATTTCGACCTGCTTGGGCAGGTCGCTCAAGCTGTTGAGAATACGCTCGAGGCTGTCGAGATTTTCGGCGGTGTTCTTGACGATCAGCAGGTTGAGACTCGGGCGATAGACGATCGAGGTGCCCTCGGGGAACGGGACGCCGGCGTCGATGAAAAACTGGCGGACATCGCCCAGTTCGGAGGTTGGCGCGGCGGCGCCGAGTTCGAACTTCTTGCCGTCGCCGGCCGCCGCGGGAGCGCTACTGCGGATCTGGTCGGCGATCGACGGCTGAACGCGGTACGTGCGGGTCATCAGGTCGCCGACCACCACGTCCGAGGACGTCACCACCACCACGTTGTCCTCGACCCGGTATTTGAGGCCCGTGACCTCGGTGATGTACTTGATGGCGTCAATCAGGAGGATGTTGCGCAGGCTGAGGGTGACGGTGGGGATCGAGGACGCGCCCGCCGCCTGCTCCTCGGCGGCCTCCGCCGGCGCCGCCCCGGCGCCGCCCTGGCGCCCGAGGTTGAGGATAAAGTTCACGCCCTTGTCGGCAGGCGGCGAATCCTTGTCCACGGCCTGGCTGGCCTGGTCGAGGTAGCGGATGACATCCACGATGTTGGCCTGGCGAAACTCCAGTTGCGGGATCACCAGGCTGTTGAGCTTCTTGATCAGCTTTTCCTTGCCGCGCTCGATGATCGTGGGTCCCGTTGGCCGCAGTTCCGGGCCGGTGATCTCCTTCTTGAGCGGCGGGGTCCAGGTGTCGCGCACCTGGGTCATCATCTCGGCCTGCGAATACTGCATCTGGTCGGTCTCGAGTTGGAACATCTTGTTGGCCAGGCGTTCGAGGTGCGCGGAGGCCTCGGGATTCTTCTCGTCGAGCGCCTGGACGGCGCGAAACTCGCGGCGGGCCTTGTCGTAGTCGCCGATGGCGTAATACTGGCGGCCGCGGACCAGGTGGTCCTGGATCTGCGCCTGGCGATCGAGGCGGTCCGGCGCCAGGCGCACCGGCACGGGCCGGGCGGCCGCCGCCGCGCGCTGCTCCTCGTCCTTTTTGATCTGCGCGCTCAAGCGCGCCACCTTGGCGTGGGTCGGATCGTATTCCAGGGCGCGGCGCACCGCCTCCTTGGCGCCCGGCAAGTCCCCGGCACGGTAGCGATTGGCGGCCATGCGGTACTCGCACTCGGCCTGGCTTTCGCGGGCTTTCTGGACCGTCTCGACCGTGTGCGGCCGGCTCGGCATCGCGGCCAGGGCTTCGTTGAAGTTCGAGATCGCCACGCCGAAATCGTTGCGCGCCATCGCCTGATACCCTTGGTCCAGGAACTTGAGCGCCTTGATTTCGCGCTCCTGGCGGCGGATCTCCTCCTGCTGGGCAACGGCGTCTTCCGGCGCCAAGGGTTTGGCGGGCGCCGCGGGGGCTTCCGGCGCGACCGGCTCGCTGACCACCGCGGGCGGCATGACGGGCGAGGCTTCGGCCGGACGGCCGCCGAACAACCGCCGCCAAAACGATGCCGGCGCCTTGGCGGGCGGCGGCGCCGCTGGCAGACGGCGGTCCAGTTCGAATTCGGCCGGTGTGGCGGGCGCCGGCGCGGCGGCCGGAGCGGGAGTTTCAACCGCCGGGACAACGGACGCGGGCGATTCGACGGGCGCCGCGGCGGGCGCCGCCGCAACCGCCGGCGCGGGTGTTTCCGCCGACACAACCGGCGCCGGCGCGGCGGCCGGCGAGGGGCCTTCGGCCGCCGGGATCACGGGCGCGGGCGATTCGACGGGCGCGGCGGCTGGCGCTGCTTCGGCCACCGTTGCGGGCGGCTCGTTGGTCATCGCAGGTTCCGCCGCGGGAGCCGGCACGGCCTCCGGTGCCGCGGGCGCGGCCGTTTCGGGGGCGGGCGACGATTCGGCGACCGCCTGGCTCGTCTCCGCGGGCGCCGGCGTTTCGGCCGCCTCCTGCGCCCGGAGCGCAACCAGCGGCGACCCAACCCACAGGAAGAGACAGACGATTAGCGTATAGTTCATGACAAGGCTCGACAAGCTTGGCGGCATGCTAGCATCGCCCGGGGCCCTGGAGGCCTCGGTCAGACTATGGCGCGGCGTCCGTCTTGGACTGCCACTGAAGCGGAGTTTCCGTCCCGGAACCGACGGGGGCAACAATAACGGCGGTCTTGGTAATGTCAACCATCTTGTAGGCGATATTTTTCAGGGTCAGCAGATCGCCTTTTTTGACGCTGAAGGTGCTGTCGTCCGCCAGAAAGACGAGTTCGGCGACCAGTTCGCCCTGGTTTTCGCGGCCTTTTACGAGGACGGTGGGTTTTCCATTGCGGGTAAGCACCAGTTCCGAGACGTCATCGTTCACATGAAACGTGCCCTTCGAGACGCGATTGGTCTTCTCCTGGAATCCGGCGACCGTGTAGCCATCGACGATGTCGCCGATCTTGGCATAAACGTCGCGGTGGGTGCGCCGGTTCTTGATCAGGAACCGCACATCGTTGGCCCCGAGGCGCTGGACGCCCTGAAAGGTCAGCGGCATGGGCAGCGGCTCGATCTTCACGATCCGCAGCTTGTCCGTGTAGGGCGGGTGGCCGGCCGCGTCGCGCGGGGCCGTCTGCGCGCGGTATTCCTCGACGTTGGTAAACCCATCGCCGTCCGCGTCGCCCTGGGCGTCGTCCAGGCCGGGATTGAGGCCGTGGGCGATTTCCCAGTCGTCCGGCATGCCGTCAAGGTCGCGATCGCGGGCGCGGACGGCGGATGCGGCCGGCTGGTTGGTCTTGCAGGTCGCAAAGGGACAAAGCTCGGCGTCGGCCGGGATCGGCCGGCCGCATCCCGCGCAACGGACCCGCGGTTCGGCCACCATCAGGCGGTTGGTCCACAAGGCCAGCCGCGGCGGGTCGAACTGGCGTTCGATGGCGGCGTCCAAGTCGTCCAACCGTTCCAGGACGCCGGGATCGGCGCGGCGGTTGGGGACGGCCGGCGCGGGGGTGAGAGTCTCCTGGGTCTTGCGCTCACGGCCAACCATGATGATCAGGGCGATCAGGGACGCCAGCAGCCCGAAGAGCGCCGCGAAGAGGGCGATCTTGTCGTACGCGCCGCGCGCCCAGTCCTTGAGAGTTCGAGAGTTGATGGTCACGGGGAGATGCGGCGGATGCGCCTTGGGGTTAGGGAACGACGGCTTCGGTCACGGACAGCGACGGAGCGAACCGGAACACTTCCAGATCGAGGACACCCTCCAACTCTTCGCGCCCGAGAATCACCGGGCGCTCGGCGTCGGCGGCCGACTCCGCCGCCGGGGCGCCGGTGGCGGCCGCCGGCCGCGCGGGGGCCGCGGGCGCGCCCGCCAGGCTGCAGTCCTGCCGCGGGTTGCGCAACAGCAGGCCGGCGATGCGCATGAACATCGGGTGGCCGGTCAGGCGGTTCAAGAGGTCGATCACGCCGCTCTCGCGGGCCTTGAACGTCAGTTTCACGCGCTCGACGGTGAACAGCCTACCGGCGGCATCGGGGCCGGGCGCCGCCTCGGGGCCGGGGCCGGAGGCCGCCTCGCGACGCCCCCGCCCGCCGGGCGCCGCCTCAGGGCCGGGGCCGGAGGCCGACTCGAAGGGTTCGCGTTCGATGCCGACGAGTTCGACGATGCCGGCGGCCATGAGGTCTTCGCAGAGGCGTTCGACGATCTTCAATTGCTGGACCAGTCGCGGGATGTCGGCTGGGGCGGGCAACTGCCCGCCGGCATAGCGTTCGAAGCCGAACACATACTTGTCGGGGAACTTGATGCGGGCCGCCTGGAGACGGCTGCGCATCTGGCGGAGGGTTTTTTCGAGAAACTGGAGGAAGTCGGCGGCCTCCATGGCACCCGGCTCCACCTGGTCGCTCCGCAGCAGCTCGTTCAGCTCGTTGTAGTGGTCCACCAAGTCCTGGAGCCGTTCGCGCTCGCGGCGGATATTCTCGTCGGACGGAAACGGCACCCGGCGGAGCAGGCTGTCCTGCCGCGCCTTGCGCTGGTTGAGGTCGGCCAGTTGGCGGTCGTACTGGCGATAGGCCATGAAGAGGACCCCCGACGCCAGCACCAGCAGCGCTACGGCGGCCAGCAAGCCCAGCGCGAAGACCGGATATTTTTTGATCCAGGCCGTATCCATACGTCGCTACTCGCGGCCCCGGCCGGGGCCTGCGTCACAGGGGTTGCTTGAGGGCCACTTCCAGGGTGAACTGCCGGGCATAATCGTCCGCATTCGGCATCGGGGCCAGCTGGATTTCGGTGCCTTCCCCGAACATCGGGGACTGCCGCAGGCGGTCGCGGAACTGGGCGATCGAGCGGTCGGTGGCCTTGTCGGCAAAAATCAGGCCGCGGACCTGGAGGTGCGTGTAGCGGGGGGCGCTCCCGATGGCGGCCAGAGCCGCCGCGGCGCGCTGACCGGGGACCTCGTCCGGCGAAACCGTCGCCGCCGCGGCGCCCGGCTCCGCGGCCTTGGTGACGGGCGCCAGGTCCACCAGCCACATGCCGTCGAGCAGGCAGGCGTGCAACTGGTCGAGCACCTCGATCCAGCGCGGCCGCAGCACGGTGAGGTCGGCGAGCACCCGGGAACGCTCGCGCAGTTCGGCCTGGCGGGCCTCGATCGGCACCAGCCGTGCTTCGACCGCCTCCATCTGGGCGACTTGCGTCTGGATGGTCTCGCTCCGCTTGGAAATCCGGCCGGTCATGGTATGGAAGAAATACCACCAGCAGAGCGCGATCAGGATCAGGCTGGCCAGCGCCGCGACCAGCGCCGGCTGTTTGCGGCGAAACGCCTTCTCGGCCTGGATGCGGGCCGGCACGAGGTTGATTTCCAGCGGGCACGGCAGGGCGAACCGCAGGCCGACGCCGACCACCTCGCCCATCACGTGGGCGCAGGCGCCGATCTCCTCTTCCGTAATCCGCTGGTTGACGACCACGTTG
The DNA here is from genome assembly GCA_964515705.1 of uncultured Verrucomicrobiota bacterium. Classification (GTDB taxonomy): domain Bacteria; phylum Verrucomicrobiota; class Kiritimatiellia; order JAAZAB01; family JAAZAB01; genus CAZEVX01. The sequence goes on from CAZEVX010000005.1 coordinate 10,926, forward strand.
CGGAAGGGGTTCAGGTACTCGACATCCAGCTTCAGTTTCTCGCGGAAAAACTCGTCCGTGCGCGCGATCACCGAGGTCCCCCCCGCCAGCAGCACGCGCGAGGGGGCCTTCCCGCCCTGGGTGGTGCGGTAGAAGTTGATCGACCGTTCGACCTCGACGTGCAGGCGGGTCATCACCCCGCGCACGGTCTTGGAGACCTTCGAGAGCACCTTGTCGGAATAATCCTCGTACGAGCCGCCGAAGGCCACCGAGGCGTGCGCGAACTTGAGTTCCTCGGCGTCCTTGAAGGACAGGTTGAACTCCTTCATCAGTTGCTGGGTGATGACATTGCCGGTCCCAACGGTCGGCAGGTTGCGGCTGAAGAACTGGCCTTCCTCCATGAACACCAGGTTCGTCGAACGCGCCCCGATGTCCATCACCAGGGTGCAGCCCTCGAGGGCGCCGTAGTTGTAGCGCACGGCGTTGTAGAGCGCCATCGGCGCCACGTCCACCAGTTCCACGTCCAGGCCGACGGCCTCGACGCAGTCCGTGAGGTTTTCGACGATGTCCTTCTTGATGACCACCAGCATGACGTTCAGCTCGTTCTCGGAGGACCCCATGAGCTGGTAGTCCCAGACCACTTCCTCCATCGGGAACGGCACGTTCTGCTGGGCCTCGTACAGGACGGTCTGGTAAATCCGGCTGCGCTTGACCGGCGGCAGTTTTACCAGCCGAAGCAAGGCCGACTGGCCGGTCACGGAGAGCACGACCGGACCGCGGGCGATACCCCGCGCCTTGAGGATTCCCTGGAGCGCCTCGATGATGGCGAGGGTCGCATCCTCTTCCCGGCCCGGCTCCCCGCCGAGCGACGTGAGGGCGATGTTCGTCAGTTCAAGGCCGCTGTTGTCGACTTGGAATTCGGCCAGCTTGAGCTGCGAGGCGCCGACGTCCAGGGCGATCACGCGGTTGGAGCGCAACCACTTCATTGGGGCTTGATGGTCTCGTAGTTGTCCACGGCGATCAGGGCGAACGGGGTCCGGGAACGGTTCAGCAAGACGTTCTCGACGGCCCGCACGTTCGCGGTCCAGGGCTTGGGATCGTCAGGCACCTGGCCCACGGCAACCTGCTCGCCGCCCACAAACACCTTGACCCCGGCCCATTCCACGGGGCCGTAACGCTCCAGGGTCTGCGGCCGCAGGAACACGGTGCTGACATGCCCCTTGCCCTTGGCGACGTCCACGTAGGTGACGGCGCCGGGGAAGAGGGTATAGGCGCTGGTCTTGGGGTTCTTGACCAGCACCAGGTAGCGGAACTCGATCTCGTCAATCCAGTCGGGCTCGGTATCGTACCGCACGGCGACGCGCTGCCACTCGGCGGGCTTCGAGACGGCTTCCCCGGGGTCGGTGGTGAAAATCGGCGTGCGCATCCGGGACGCCGGACCGAGCGCCTCGATCTTGCGGATGGCGACCGGGCCCCGGCCGGCCGCGCCGCCGGACGCCGACCGGCGCGCCTGAGCCGCCGCCTCGTGCAGGGTTGCCGCCGCCACCAGCGCGGCCAGCACAACCGTCCATTTCGCATGCCCGGTGTTCATCGCCGTCCCTTTCCGCGAAGGTCCCCACCGCCGCTTGGCACTCGGTCCTATACCACAATGCGCCGCCCGCCGGCAAGCGCAAGAATCGCGTTTTTTTGGGGCGCCGCCTGTAGTAGAGTGGCCCCCGCGCCGCGGCGCCGGCACGCGACCGGGAGCCGGGCTGCCGGCGACAACCGCGGACATGCACGAACTAGCCATCGCCGAAGCCATCCTCAGGAGCGCCCTGGCCGAGCTCCGGGCGCACCGCCCGGCGCGCCTGGCCCGCGTGCGCATCGTGGCCGGCCGGCTGCTGGCCCTGGTCCCCGACAACCTGCGGATGGCCTTCGACGTCGTAAGCCGGGACACCCCCGCCGCGGGCGCCGCGCTCGAGGTCCGCGCGGCGCCGGTCACCGCCCGCTGCCGCCGCTGCGGGCGAACCGGGCCGATCCGCGGCAGCATGTTCGCCTGCGGCGCCTGCGGGTCGGGCGACCTGGCGATCGCTGGCGGCAAGGATCTGTACCTCGAAAGCCTCGACCTGGAGATGCCCGATGCCGACGCTCCGGATTAAGATTTACCGCAACTTGATGGGCGCCAATGACCGTTGGGCCGCCCGGACGCGCGCCCTGCTGGCGCGCCGCGGCGTCACCATGCTCAACCTGATCGGATCGCCGGGCGCCGGCAAGACGCGGCTCCTGGAACGAACCGTCGGCGCCCTGCGCGGACGGTGCCGCTGGGCCGTGCTCGAGGGCGACGTCGAAACCGCGCGCGACGCCCGGCGCCTGGCGCGGCTCGGCTGCCGCGTCAGCCAGTTGCTTACCGGAGGCGGCTGCCACCTCGAGGCCCGGCTGGTGCACCGCGCCCTGCGGGATTTGCCGCTCGCACACCTCGACCTGGTGGTCGTCGAAAACGTCGGCAACCTCGTCTGCCCCGCGGTCTTCGACATCGGCGAACACGCCAAGGTCGCCGTGCTCAGCGTCACCGAGGGCGAGGACAAGCCGCTCAAGTACCCCGCCCTGTTCCGGGAAGCCCGGGCGGCGGTTCTGACCAAGACGGACCTTCTGCCGCACCTGCGTTACGACCTCGCCGCCGCGCGCGCCTGCCTGCGGCAGGTCAACCCCGGCCTCCCCGTCTTCCCGCTGTCGGCGGAGACCGGCCGCGGACTGGCCGCCTGGACCGGCTGGGTGCGCGGCTTGTTCCCGACTCCGCCCGGTGCCGCGCGCCGCTCACGCCGGACGTCCGCGGCCGGCCGGCGCCGCGATCGCCTGTAACCGCCCTTCGTTACGGGGTCGCCTGCAACCACGGAGACCTTCGGGACGGCATGGTTTCAGTCCCGCTTCTCGATCAGAATGCCGTCCCGGTAGAGTTCCTGGCGCGTGATCCGGCCGCTGAACTTCTGATACTCGACCCAGGGGCCGTCGATCAGAACGTCCGGAAACTCCTTGACGATCGTGTCGTTCCAGGCCAGCCGCAGCGCGCGCCCCTTGCCGTCCCCGGCGCGCACGGTGATGTGAAAGGCGGGCTTGCCGTCGGGATACCACCCCCGGAACTCGCCCGCCGGCCGGCCGTCCTCCCAGTGCGCCTCGTAGGCGACCTGGCCGTTCTCGTACCAGTCCATCTCGCTGCCATGCCGGCGCCCGGCCCGCCAGTGGCTGGCCGACAGCGGCTGGCCATCCTGCCGGAACTCGGCCTGCTTGCCGTCCAGCAGGCCCTCACGGTATTGGGCGCGCGCCTTCAGCTTGCCGGTTAGGTAATAGGAGACGATCTCCCCGGTGTAGGGTTCCCGCTCGTGAATCTGGTACAGCACGCCGTTCCGAATCACGGTCTGGTTGACGTTCAGCGGCTCGGGCGCCACCACGGAACGACAGCCGGCCAGGACAACAAACAGGAAGACGGCCGCGATCCAGATCGGGTTGCGCATGGCGACTCTCCCGGGTCGAGGGGTCAGGGTTCAGGTGTCAGGAGACCGCTGGCACAGGACCGGCGCGGGGAAGGGCGCGGCACGCCGTGCTCGGTCCACACTGACTTAGACATTGAATGCCCCTTGCTGGCTTCTGGCTTCTGGCTTCTGGCTTCTGGCTTCTGGCTTCACAGCCGCGGCCGAACGTGTCCCACTGTCCCGGCGGGATAGGACGGAGCCCACCAGTCCGGCGGAGCGCCCGCGCTCCGCAGGGTGGCGTCGTTCTGCTCGATAAACGTGTCGAGAACCCGGAACCGGCCGTCGTCGAGCGGCAGCAGCATGACGGCGCGGTGGGCCAGGATGCGGGTGCGCGCCGGGTCGTCTTCGGCCGCGCCGGAGACCTCGATCACCGGGCTGGGCGGAAACTGGTCGAACGCGACCTTGCCCCGCGTCGGAAAGACCGCGAGCCGTTCGCAGGCATGCTTGACGATGGATCCATCGGGCGTGGCGACCAGGTAATACAGGTTGAGGATCGGGCTCTCGGTGCGCGTCCCGCGGGGGGAATAGGTCACGGCCAGGCGGAACATCGGCCGGCTCTCGCGCCAGGCGGCGAAGGTCACCTTGTCCACCTCGCCGTGCGGCTGCTGGAGCTGCGCCGCGACCACGGCGCGGTCCCGCTCGCTGAGGTCCTGCAGCGGCACCTCGAGGCGCCGGCCGTCATCGGCGGCGATCAGGGTGACGTTCCCGTTGTGATAGGCATCGTAGGCCGCCTCGGTGGCGCTGCCGGAGGCGAACTCCCAGCGGCGCATGGGCCGGTCCTCGACCCAGGGCATCGGCGCCGCGCCGCCGTTCCTTGCGGCACCACCGCCCCCGCCGCCCGCCGCGCAGCCGCCCCCCAACGCCAGCGCACCGCACGCCAGCGCCACGGCCAGACTCGCCTGCCGGATCGCGCGCAGCGGTCCCGCCGGGGACGGCGGCGGCGCGGGATCGCGGCCTGCGCGCGCCGGCGTGAACGCCGGCAGGCAGACGGCCACGTACTCGGCGCCTTCGGCCGCCGGCGTGCTGTACTGGACCCATTCGCCCCGCGGGGCGAACACGGCCTGGCCGGCCTTGACGTCCACGGCCCCGGCCTGCGTCCGCACCCGCAGGTGTCCCTTCAAGACGACCGTGTACTCGTCGAAGTCCGGCGTCTGGCCCGGCTCGCTCCAGCCGCCCGGACTGCGCATGCGCGCCACGCTGACGGCGTCTGTCTTGGTGCTGGCGGCCCCGATGTATTCCTCGATGCGTTTCGGCTTGTTGCCGGCGGCCGGCACGCTGACCGGCGCCTGGATATGTAGCAGGGGCATGATTGGCGCCTCCAGTACCTTGACTCCCGACCCGTTCCCCCGCGGCTCCCGCCCGCGGGAAGGCCGCACCGTATATACCAGCCAACTGCCCGGATGGCCATTCGAATCGTGCGGTTTTGCAACGCCTCGGAAGCTGTGAAATAATCGCCCGGTGCGGGCACCGGGCCTACAACCTAAGAGGCGAACCGTCTAGAAAACCGTAGGCCGCGTACCCGCACCGGGCGTCCAGATTAATTATTTCGCGCGTTCCGAGGCGGCGCCGGGACGCCGTGATTTGACTTGATCCGCAGCCCCACGCCTGGCAACATCCACCGCCATCGGGGACGCATGTCCCCGGCATGCGGCCCATCGAATCGTCCGGCCGCAGCTCGACAAATGACGCCTAACACCCGGAGGCCCAGCATGCCGCCCCGCGTCTATCCCGCCGCCGTCGCTCCCTGGGATCAAGGGACTCCCGCCATTCACGGTCCGGACATCGTCGGCGCCTCCGTGAACAAACCGTTCCTCTACGCCATCCCCACGACCGGCGAGCGCCCTCTGGAGTTCCGCGCGGAAGGGTTGCCGGAGGCCTTGCGTCTCGACCCCGCGAGCGGGCACATCACCGGCCAGGCCGTGCGGGAAGGGGAGGTTCGGCTGAAAGTGCGCGCCGCGAACCGGCACGGCACGGCGGACAAGGAACTCACCCTGGCGATCGGCGGCCGGCTGGCCTTGACTCCGCCCCTGGGCTGGAACAGCTGGAACGCCTGGCGCCGCTGGGTCAGCGACGCCCACGTCCGCGCCGCCGCCGACGGGCTGGTGCGAACCGGCCTCGCCGCCCGCGGCTACCAGTACGTCAATGTCGATTCCTGCTGGCAGGGCGCGCGCGGCGGCCCCCTCCACGCCATCCAGCCCAACCGGAAGTTTCCGGACATGCGCGCCCTGGCGGATGCCCTGCACGCCCGCGGCTTGAAGTTCGGCCTCTACTCGACCCCCTGGACCGTGCCGTGGGGCTGCAGCAAGGAGCAGGCCATGGCGGACTGGGGGGGGGCGGGACTGATCGGCTGCTCCTCCGGCGCCCCCGATCCGGACTACCCGCCCAACAACATCCCGGCCGGCCGGTATGTGGGCATCGACAAGCACGAGGCCCAGGACGTGGCGCAGTGGATGGCCTGGGGCGTGGATTATCTCAAGTACGACTGGTGCCCCACCGACCCGATCTCCCTGGAGCGCATGGGGCGATTGCTGAAGGCCGCGGGACGCGATGTCGTCCTCAGCATCTGCACGGAAGCCCGCCTGTGCCACGCCGACGCCTGCACAACCTGGGCGCACCTGTGGCGCGGCATCCCGGACACCGCCGACACCTGGGAGAGCGTGCTGAAAAACGCCTTCCTGTCGGACGACTGGACCCGCGAAGACTGGCGGCCCCACATCGGCCCGGGCGGCTGGCACGACCTGGACATGTGCGCGCTCGGACCCCAGTTCGCCTCGGCCACGAGCAGCGCCCCCAACAAGCTGACGCCCGACGAACAGATCACCCACATGACGGCCTGGGCGCTCTACCCGTCTCCCCTCATCCTGAGCTGCGACCTCGCGGCGCTGAACGACTTCGAACTGCGCCTGTTCGGCAACGAGGACGTGCTCGCGGTTAACCAGGATCGACTGGGGACCCCGGCGACCCGCGTGTGCGAGGAGCGCCGCCAGGAGCCGGGCCGCCGGCAGCCCTGGCGCCACGCGCGGGTCTGGGCGCGTCCGCTGGCCGATGGCAGCGTGGCCGCCGGCCTCTTCAACCTGGCGGACAGCCCGGACGACCTGTCGGTCGACCTGCCGGCGCTGGGAGTGTCCGGAAGCGCCGCCGTGCGCAATCTCTGGGAACGCCGCGACCTGGGCCGGGTCCGGGATCGGCTGTCCCTGCCCGTGCCCGCGCACGGGGCGCAACTGGTCAGGATCAAGGCCTGATCTCTCGATGTCACGCGGGGGACCGGCGTCGCCGTACAGCCGCCGCTTGAGGTAGCCGGCAAGGGCGTGCAGGCGCTCGGTGACGAGCGGATCGCGCGCCGTCTTGCCCCAGATGCGCTCGTTGATCCAGGCGTTCTCGGGATGGTTGAAAAAGGCTTCCGGGACGCACTCGCTGACGGCGTCCGGATGGTCGAGCCGTCCGGCGAACCAGCGGCCGGCGTGCCCCTGCTCCTCGAGCACCCGCGCCCATTTGCGGGCCTCGAGCGAGACGCCGTCGGTCCCGGCGAAGCGCGTGGAGACGAAGCCGATGGTCGTGGCCATGCGGCAATGATAGTGGACATCCGGCGCCATCCGCAATAGGATTTACCGGGCGACGGAGGATGCAACAACCATGGGCGCCACGATCGAATCCATTCTGGACCGGCTGCCGCGCCTGCGCGAGGAGGCGCAGCGCCTGCAGGACATCGTCCTGGCCAACCTGGTCGCCATCGGCGAGGTCCCCGCGCCGGTGGACGGCGAGGCGCGCCGCGCGGCCATGGTCCTGGAGCGCTTCGGCGAATGCGGCCTGCAGGCGTGCGCCGGCGACGAGTTCGGCAACGCCGCCGGCATGCTCCCCGGCAGCGAGGGCCAGGCTAATATCCTGCTCTTCTCCAACGTGGACACCCTGGCCGAGGGCGGCGCCGCGCCGTCGCTCGTGCTGCGCCCGGATGAACTCATCGGCCCGTTCGTCGGCGATAACGCCCTCGCCCTGGCGGCCATGGCCTCGCTGCCGATCCTCCTCGATCGCCTCGAAATCCGCCTGCGCGCCAACCTCATCGTCCTCGGCGCCGCCCACATGCTCGGCCGCGGCAACCTCGCCGGACTGGCCGGGTTCCTCGACCACTGCCGCCTGCCGCTCCAGTTCGGGATCTCGCTCGAAAGCGTCCAGGTGGGCCGGCTCAACTACGCTTGCCTCGGCCAGTTGCTGTGCGACCTCAGCGTCAGCCTGCCCGCCGCCTACGACTGGGTCCAGTTCGGCGCCAGCGGGGCGATCATCCCGCTCAACGACGTCATCGCCCGCATCAACAGCATCCCGCTCCCGCGCCGTCCGCTGACGGCCATCATCTTCGGCATGATCCGGGGCGGGGTCAGCTACCGGAACATCGCCCGCGACGCGCTGCTGCGCTTCGAGATCCGCAGCGAGTCGGCCGAGATGCTCCAGCAGGTTGCCCGGCAAATCGAAGACATCGCCGCCGACATCGCCGCCAAGGCAGGGGTCCATGTCCGGCTCGACATCTGGTCGCGACGCGCGCCGGGCGGGCTGGAGATTGGACACCCGTTGGTGCGCCAGGCGCGCGCCATCCAGCAGGGGCTGGGGCTGACGCCGATGCTCTACCCGACGACCTTCGCCCTGACCACCCTGCTCGAACGCAAGGTGCCCGCCCTGGTGCTGGGCCTGACCGCCGGCGTGCGGCGCGCCGCCCTGGCCGAGATAGAGGAGGCCCTGGCGATCCCGCCGCTCTGGACCGGCCTGGCGCAACTGGTGGGCCTGCTGCTCGCCATGGACGGAGGGCTGTGCCATGCGGATTAGCCGCTGGTTGTCCCGGCGCCCGGCCGCCCCGCCGCCGACGCCGCCGCGCCCGGCCGCGGACGTCGCTGCCTGGCTGCGGGACAACACCTTCCACCACTCCCAGTTCCGCGACCTGCGCGCCCTGGTGGAAGCCAAGCAGCGCCAGCGGCTCTCGATTTCGCTCTGCATCCCCACACTCAACGAGGAACAGACCATCGGGAAGGAGGTGGCCGTCTTCAAATCGGAACTGATGAGCCGCTACCCGCTGGTGGACGAGATCGTCGTCGTGGATTCCGGCTCGACCGACCGGACGTGCGAAGTGGCGCGCGCCTTCGGCGCCGAGGCCGTCCTGGCCTCCGAGATTCTCCCGCGCTGGGGCGCCAAACGCGGCAAGGGCGAAAACCTCTGGAAAGCGGTCTACCAGTTGACCGGCGACATCCTCGTCTTCGTGGACGCCGACATCAGCAACATCCACGCGCGCTTTGCCTACGGGTTGCTGGCCCCGTTGCTGCTCCGCCCGGAAGTCCAGTACGTCAAGGCGTTTTACGACCGGCCGCTGACCGTGTCCAAGACGGTGCGCGCCTCGGGCGGCGGGCGCGTCACGGAAATCCTCGTCCGCCCGCTGTTCTCGCTCTTCGCCCCGGACCTGACCGCCATCATTCAGCCGCTCTCCGGGGAATACGCGGTCCGGCGCGAGGTCCTCGAGGCGATCCCCTTCCCCGTCGGCTACGGCGTGGAAACGGCCCACCTGCTCGACGTCTACCGGCGCTGGGGGTTGGGGGCCTTCGCCCAGACCGACCTCGACCAGCGCGTCCACCGCAACCAGCCCACCCAGGCCCTCGGCAAAATGGCCTTCGGCATCCTGCAGGTGTTCTTGGCCCGCGCCCGCGACCTGGGCTGGGAGACCGCCCCGCAAGCCTGGTCCACGGTCCTGCGCCAGTTCCAGGTGCGCGACTCGCAATACGAGCAGACGGAGTTCGCCTACCGCGAAGAAGAACGCCCCCCCCTGCTCCGCGTGCCGGAATATGCCGCCAAGTTCGGACGGCCCGCCGCCGCGCCGGCGGCCACCCCTTGAACGCCGGCGCCGCTGGCCCGTGTTCAGCGGATCGGGATTTTTCATGACGCCCTCCCGGATCGCCATCGTCCATTACCACCTGCGGCCCGGCGGCGTCACCCGCGTCATCGGCCACGCCGTCGCCGCCTTGCAAGGAACGCCCTGCCGGCTGGCCGTGCTGACCGGCGACGCGCCGGGCGCCGCGCACGGGTCGGCGGGGATGGCCTGGCGCCGGGTGCCCGGCCTCGATTACGCCGGGCTGCGCAAAGACCGCCGCGGGCTGGCCGAGCGCCTCGAGTCCGCGGCGCGCGAGGCGCTCGGCGGCCGGCCGGACCTCTGGCACGTCCATAACCATGCGCTCGGCAAAAACCCCGCCCTGACCGCCGCGGTGTCCGACCTGGCGCGCCGCGGCCACCGGCTCGTCCTGCAACTCCACGACTTCGCGGAAGACGGCCGGCCAGCCGCCTACGCCGCGCTGCGCCGGGCAGGCTTGGCAGCCGACCTCTATCCCCGGGCGCCCCACGTCCGCTACGCGGTCATCAATTCCCGGGACGCCGGCATCCTCCGGGAGGCCGGCATGGACCCGGCGCGCGTCTATTGTCTCCCTAACGCCGTGACGCTCGAAACGTATCCCGGCCCGGCGCCGGATTCCGAACCCGCCGCCCGGGACGATCTGGTCCTCTACCCGACCCGCGCGATCCGCCGGAAAAACCTGGGCGAGTTCCTGCTCTGGGCCGCGATCGCCACGCCCGGCACCCGGTTCGCCGTCACACTGGCCCCGACCGCGACGGCCGACGTGCGGGCCTACCGGCGCTGGGTGGCGCTCGCCCGCCGCTGGGCCCTGCCGATCGCCTTCGAGCAGGGCCGCGCCGGCGGAGCGTCGCTGGCCGCCCTGCTGCGAACCTGCGCGGCCGTGGCGACCACGAGCGTCGCGGAAGGTTTCGGACTGGCCTTCCTCGAACCGTGGCTGGCCGGCCGCCCGCTCGTCGGCCGTGATTTGCCGGAGATCACCGCCGATTTCCAGGACGCCGGCGTCCGCCTCGACGGCCTCTATGCTCGGCTCGATCTCCCACTCGCCTGGCTGGACGCCACCGCCCTGCGCGCCCGCATCGCCGCCGGCCGCCGCCAGATGCTCGCCGCCTACGGCCGCGCGGGCTCGGCCGCCGACGATGCCCGCGCCTGCGCCGCGGCTATCCGCGACCGCACGGTGGACTTCGGATGCCTCGACGAGGCGTTACAGGCCGAGGTCCTGCGCGCGTTGCGCGCCGATCCCGCCCGCCGCCGCGCCCTGCGTCCACCCGACATCCTGGGCCGCCGGCCCGGCCCGACCACGATCGCGCAGAACCGCGCCGCGATCCGCAGCCGCTACGGCCTGGACGGCTACCGCCGGCGCCTGCTCGCCCTCTACCGCGCCGTGGCCGACTCGCAGCCCGGGCCGGTCCATCCCGTGAATCCCGGCGCGCTGCTCGACCGGTTCCTGGCACCCGACCGCTTCCGTCTGCTGCGCGCCTGACACTCGCGCTCATTGGCCCCAACCAGATGCTTGACAGAAACGGCGCGGCGTCATACATTGTCCGACATGAAGACCGCGACACTCAGCATTCGACTGGATGACGATTTGGATCGGCTGCTCGGGAAGGCCAGCAAGCAGGCGGGACGCAGCCGCAGCGACGTGGCGCGCGACGCGCTCCGGCGGCAATTGCGCCTGACGCAGTTCGAAGGCATTCGCCGACGCATGATGCCCTTTGCCGAAGCGCGTGGGTTCCTCACGGATGAGGATGTCTTCGCCACGATCTCATGAGGATCTTCCTCGACACGAATGTCGTCGCCAGCGCGACGGCTACCCGGGGATTGTGCGCCGACGTACTGCGCACGGCCATCGAGTCCCATGAGCTGGTGGTCTGCGACCACCTCCTGGGAGAACTGCGGCGCGTGCTTAAGGACAAGTTTGGTGCGTCTCCGGATCTGATCGCGGATGTGGTCTGGCTCCTTCGCCAGGACACCGTCGCGGCGGAATCCACTCCGCTGCACGATCTGCCGTTGTCTGATCCTGCGGATATTGCCATGGTTTCGTCCGCGCTCAACGGCGCGGCAGACGTGCTCGTCACGGGCGACAAGGAGATTCTTGACCTGCGCCGCGTCGGGTCGCTGGAGATTCTGACCCCTCGTCAGTTCTGGGATAAAGAGAGGGGGCAACCCGGCGGCAGACACGCGCGGCGAACCCTGGCGGGCTAACCGCCGGTCGCCGCCGCCGCGGCCCCTTGGACCCCCATGGCACAGACCCGCGATCGCGTCCTGATCCAACTGCTCCGGTCCCTGTCCCGGCCGCTGCGCCCGATCCCGACGGGCCTGCGCGCCCGCGTCCGGCGCCTGCCGGACATCCGGGCGGTGCTCTGCGACGTCTACGGCACGATGCTGGTCTCGGGTGCCGGCCCCGTGCGGCCGGCGCCGGGCTCGCCCGGAGAACTCACCCTCCCGTGTCTGCAAGCCGGAAATCAGGGTGGGGCGAGCCCTCCGGGCGAGCCGCCTGGCAACCCAACCGCCCCGGGACAGCCCTTGTCTCCGGCCGCGCGCGCCTTCCAGCACGCCCTCGGGACGGAACTCGGCCTGGCGCTGGACGGCCGCGCGGCGGCCCGCGGCGTCGCGGCGCTGGCGGGCGCGATCCGGCGCCGGCACGCCATGGCCCGCCGGCGCGGCCTGGTCTGGCCGGAAGTCCGCATCGAGGTTGCCTGGCGCGACGCGCTCGCGGCCCTGCGGAACGGCGGGGCGTCCCTGCCCCGCGTTTCCCGCGCGGCCTTGCGCGCACTTGCCGTGCGCTACGAGTGCGCCGTCAATCCCGTCTGGCCGATGCCCGGCCTCGGGGCGACCCTGGCCGCCCTGCGTCGGCGCGGCATCCGGCTGGGGATCGTTTCCAATGCCCAGTTCTACACGCCGCTAACCCTGGCGGCCTTCCCGGAAACCGGCTGGGCGCGCGGGCTCTTCGATCCGGCCCTCTGCGTGTGGTCCTGCCAGCTGGGCGAAGCCAAGCCCGCGCCGCGCCTGCTGGCCCTGGCGCTGCGCCGCCTGGCGCGCCGCTACCGCATTGCCCCCGCCCAGACGCTGGTGATCGGCAACGACCTGCGAAACGATCTCCTGCCCGCCGCGCGCCTCGGCTGCCGCACAGCGCTCTTCGCCGGCGACGCCCGCTCGCTGCGGCGCCGGCGCGAGCGCGCTGATTGCCGGGCACTCGAGCCGGACCTCGTGATCGCGCGCTGGAGGCAACTGATTGTATCCTTGACGGGATCACGCCCTCCTCTGAATAGTCTCGTATGAACAATGAATCCTTCGACGTCCTCGTCGTCGGCAGCGGCGGCGGGGCGCTGGTCGCCCGGGCGGCCGCCGCCCGCGGCCTGCGCACGGCGCTGCTCGAGCGCGACGCCTGCGGCGGAACCTGCCTCAACCGGGGCTGTATCCCCTCGAAGGCGCTGATCGTTCCCTGCGAGCTGGCCGCCCGCCTGCGGCGCGCCCCGGCGCTCAACCTGCGGCTTCCCGGCCCGCCCACCGTGGATTTTCCGGCGCTCGTGCGGCGCACGAGCGCCACCATTGACGCCTACTCGCAACGCCTGGAAACAACCTTCCGCCAGACGCCAAACCTCGAGCTGGTCCGCGGCGAGGCCCGCTTCACCGGCCCCCGCACGTTCACGGTTGCCGGGCGCACGCTGACGGCGCCCCTGGTCTTCGTGGCCAGCGGATCGCGGCCGCGCCTCCCGCCGATCGCAGGCCTGGCCGGCACCCCCTATATGACTAGCCGCGAAGCCTTGCGGCGCGAATCGCTGCCCGCGCGGCTGCTGGTCGTCGGCGGCGGCTACATCGCGGTTGAACTGGGATTCGTCTATGCCGCGGCCGGCGCCCGGGTCACGTTTCTCGTGCGCAGCCGCCTGCTGCGCCGGGAGGACCCGGAGATCGCCGCCGAGTTCGCCCGCGCCTTCGGCCGCCATCACGATGTCCGGACCGGCGTCGCGATCCGATCCGTTCGCCACGCCGGCGGCCTCTTCGCCGTGACGCTGGACGACACCGCCGGACGCTCGGCACCCCTCGAAGCCGAGGCCCTGCTGGTCGCCGCGGGCGTCGAGCCCGATACTGCCGCTCTCGACCTGGACCGCGCCGGCATCCGGTCCAACGCCGAGGGATTCATCCGGGTCAACGACTGCCTCGAAACGTCCGCGCCCGGCGTCTATGCCTTCGGCGACGTCATCGGCCGCCACCTCTATCGGCACACGGCCAACCATGAGGCGCGCTATCTCGTGCGGCGCACGCTGGACCGCGCGACGGATGCCCCGCTCGACTACGGTCCGGTGCCGCACGCGGTCTTCTCCGATCCCGAAGTCGCGGGCGTCGGGCCGACCGAACCCCAGGCCCGCGCCGCCGGCCTCGAGATCGTCGTCGGCCGGGCGCGCTTCGCCGAGTCCACCCCGGGCGAGGCCCGCGGCCTCGAGGACGGCCTGTGCAAGCTGATCTTCGACCGGCCGAGCCGCCGGCTGATCTCCGCCCACCTCGTCGGCCAAGACGCCGCCACGCTGCTGCAGGGACTGGTTTTGGCCATGACACACGGCGCCACGCTGGAGACCCTGCTCGACACGATCGTCATCCACCCGGCCCTGCCGGAAATCCTGGCCGACGCCTGGCACGACGCCCGCGACCGCTGGGATGCCCGCTGACCGGCCATGGGGACGGCCACGCCAGACGCGGCGGGGGCCCGCCCGTGGCATGGGCGCACATGATGCGCGGCGGCCCCCAATCCGCGTGTAAGGGCGTTGTGGCTTCTGAAGGACATGCTACGCGCAAATCCGGGGCGGTGCGGATGGCCTTGCTTCCCGACCGGACGCGGCGTACAGTGTCGCCACGTCGCGCCGCGCCGGCGCGGCGCAGCCACCGCACGGGAGGGGCTTCGGGCGTGCCATGAGCACAATGCGTCTCAAGGTCGTATTGCTGGGCGGCGGCAGCTTGTATTTCGGCAATGTCCTCGGCGAAATCGCCGCCACCCCCGAACTGGCCGGCGCGGCAGTGACGCTCTACGACGTCAACGCCCGGCGCCTCGATCTCATGCGGCGCTACGGCGCGCGCGTCGCCGCCAAGGCCGCCAACGGCATGACCGTCCGCGCCGCGCGCGACCTGCCGGCGGCGCTCGACGGCGCCGACTTCGCCATCGCCTCGATCGGCGTCCATGGGCCGAACCAGGCCTGGCACCAGGCCGACACCGACGCCGTCGCCCGCCTGGGCATTATCCAGACGACCGGCGACACGGTCGGCCCGTCGGGCCTTTCGCAGGGGCTGCGGATCGTGCCGATCTTCGTCGCGATCGCCCGCCAGATGGAGCGCTATTGCCCGGACGCCATCCTGCTGAACCACTCGAACCCGATGGCGGTGATCTGCCGGGCGGTGACCAAAACCACCCGCATCCGCACGATCGGCTATTGCCATAACGTGGCCGGCGGCATCCAGTATTTCGCCCGCGTGCTCGAGGTGCCGCCGGACACCCTCGAGGTGACCGTGGCCGGCCCGAACCACTGCGTCTGGCTGCTGGGGATCGCCTGCCGCGGCCGCGACGTCTACCCGGAGCTCAAACGCCGCATCCTGGCGCGGCCGCCGGAGCCGCGCGAAACCTTCGCCCGCGAGATGCTCGGCCTGTTCGACCTCTTCCCGATCGGCGGGGACCGCCACATCATCGAGTTCTTCCCGCACGCCCGCCGCGCGGCGCACCCCCGGCGCATCCCCTACGGCCTGCAGTGGCGTTCCGATATGATCCGCGAGAATCGTCTCCAGCGCGAGCTGCACCGGACCCCCTCGACGGTCGCCCTGGTGGCCGCCGGCCAGCAGGAGGTCAAGCTGCCGCAGACCCTCAGCCCGGAGGCCATGGGTCAGCAGCTCCGCGCTCTGCGGTTCGGCCCGGGCAAGCTCCACGTGGTCAACATTCCCAACCAAGGGGCGGTGCCCAACGTCCCCGACTGGGCAGTGCTCGAACTGCGGGCGGCGATCGGGCCCGGCGGCGCACGGCCGGTGGCCGTCGGCGCGCTGCCACCCCAGGCGGCGCGCTGGACACTGGCGCAAATCTACGCCCACGAGCTGACCGTGGACGCCGCGATCGAGGGCAGCCGCCGCAAGGCGCTGATGGCTCTGGCCTGCGACCCGATGATCCGCGACTTTGCCGAGGCGCGCCGCGTCTTCGACGCGCTCGTCAAGGCCCAGGGACAGCGGCTGAAGGCGTTTCGCGCATAGCCGTCCGTCCTTGCCGGCGCGGACGCGCAGGCCCTGCGGGCCGCGGCGGTTCGCGTCATCGCGAACCGCCCCGGCCTATTCGGTGACGCGGCTCCAGGCGAGCCGCGGCCCGGTTTTCCAGCGGCCGGTCAGGAACCAGGCGGTCACCAGCAGTCCGTGGACCGTCATGGCGGCGGCGATCGCCCACCAGATGCCCTGGGTGGGCGGCGCCATGACGCGGGACAGGAACAGCGCCAGCGGCACCTGGAGCCCCCAAAGCGTCAGGATCGTGCAGGCCATGGTTGCCAGGGTCTGTCCGGCGCCGTCGAGCGCCCGGCCGAGCACGATCGCCAGGGCGACGAACACGTAGGAGGGCGACACCGTCCGCAGGTAGGCGGCGCCCAGGTCCACCACCGCGGGCGACGGATCGAACGCCGCGATCAGGCGCGGCGCCAGGGCGAGCATCAGGACAGCCGCGGCCGCCATCAGGGCGGCATCGAGGCCGGCGGCCAGCCAGGCGGCCGCCTGCGCCCGGCGCGATTGCCCGGCGCCGAGGTTCTGGCCGACCAGCGTGGCGGCGGCATTGCCGAGCACGAAGGCCGGCATCAGGATGAGCATGTGGAACCGCAGGCCAATGCCGTAGCCCGCCACGGCGGCGGTGCCGCAGGCGGCCACGATGCGCATCAGCACCAGCGACATCAGCCCGCGCGAAAACATCTGGGCCGAGCTCGGCATCCCGATCCGCGCCAGCGTCCAGGCCAGGCCCGCCCGCAGGCGCCAGTGCGCCGCGCCCACGCGCAGCCCCGCGGCGCCCCGCGCCAGCCGCGTCACGATGAACGCCGCGGCCGCCGCCTGCGACAGTACCGTGGCCAGGGCCGCGCCGCGCACCTCGAGCCGCGGCAACCCTAGCAGCCCGTAGATCAGCAGCGGATCGAGGACGATATTGATGCCGTTGGCCAGCAGCATGGCACGCATCGGCAGCATGGGATTGCCGGCGCCCTGCAGCGCGCTGTTGCCGATGAAGAGCACGAAGACCGTGAAGGCGCCCAGAAAGTTCAGCCCCAGGTACTGCGTGGCCAGGCCGCGCACCGTCGGGTCGCCCCCCAGCAGGCCGCAGAGCGGGACGCGGAATAGATAGCCGATCGCCCCCGTCGCCAGGCCCAGCAGCAGCGCCACCAGCAACGACTGGCCGGCGGCGGCCGACGCATCGTCCGGGCGCCCGGCCCCGACCGCCCGCGCCACCATCGCCACCGTGCCGGTCGCCGCGCCCATGACGATCGGAAACATCAGCATCAGGATCGTGCCGCCCATCGCCAGCGCCGCCACGGCCGGCGATCCCAGCCGGCCCACCCAGAACAGGTCAATCAAACTCTGCAGGTTCTGCAGCAGGGCGCTGGCAAACATCGGGCCGGCCAGCCCGACCAACGCGGGCAGGAGCGGGCCGGATGTCAGGCCGTGGCGCAGGTCCGTCATGGATCGTCCCGTCGCGAGGCGCGGCGGGGGGGCTTGATCCCCCCGCCGCTACACCAGGTCGCAGGCGTCCGGCGGCATCCAGTGGGCGTCGCGGCCTTCCCACTTGACGTTGCAGCCGATCGGGTTGGTGAGCGGCACGCGCACCGGGCGCCCGGCCAGGACATCCTCGAGCGCGTTCTCGAGGTCGTTGACCCGGATGCGGGCGGCGTCGCGCGGGCTGTCCACGCCGCGGCCGGTGTAGACCAGGCGCCGGGCGGCGTCGAAGACGAAGAAATGGGGCGTGCGCAGGGCGCCGTAGGCGCGCGCCGTGTCCTGCGAGGCGTCGTGCAGGTAGACCCAGGGAAATTTCTTTTCTTCCATGCGCGCGACCATGCGGTCGAAGGCGTCCTCGGCGTAGGTGTTGGCGCTGTTGGCGTTGATCCCGACGAATCGCACGCCGCGCGGCCCGAAGCGTTCCGCCGTGCGGCGGGTGACCTCGTCCGAGCCGGTCACGTACGGGCAGTGGTTGCAGGTGAAAAACATCACCAGCACGCGGGCGTCCCGAAAATCCGCCAGCGTGTAGGTGCGCCCGTCCGTGGCCGGCAGTCGGAACTCCGGCGCCATCCGACCGAGTGGCAGGGTAAAGGCCATCCATCGACTCCTGGGTAACGGGGTTTGAGCCGCGGTTCTTCCGGACTCTACACCAAGACGCCGCCAGCCGCAATCAGGCGCGCGCGCCCGGCAGATCGGGATGGCCCGGCCCGTAATGCTTGAGCATCACCAGCGGCTCGTCCGGCGAGGCGTTGACGATCCGAATGCCCGCGCGGGCGGCCGGCTCGCTGACGAAGAACTCGTCGTGGGTCAGTTGGCCGTAGCGGATCAGGGTCGGACTTTCAGCCGGCCAGGGGCCGAGCCGGCCGTGTCCCTGCACGAGCACCAGGCCGTAGGCGGCGGCCAGCGGGTCATGTCAAAGGGACCTCCGCCGGTCTCCCGCCACACGCACGACGGGGGCCCGCGCCCGCCGCGGTGGTGGTCTCCTTGAGTCGGGCGGCCAGTTCCCGGAGCATGGCCAGCATGATAGGCGGATTCTCGCCGAGCACAATCTCGAAGTTGGCGCGCGCGATCACCGCCAGGACGGCTTCGGGCGCCGCGGCTACGGCGGTCGCCGTGCGCGGGGTCTCGATCAGCATCGCCAGTTCCCCGAAGTAGGCCCCCGCCGGGAGGGTTCGCAGCGGCCGGCCCTCGCGGCTGAGGGCCACCTCGCCGGAGAGGATGAAGAACATGGCGTCGCCCGGTTCCCCTTCCCGGCAGATCACTGCGCCCTGCGGATAGCGGCGCACGTGCCGGTTGAGGAGCGCGCCCGGCTTGAGAGCCGCCGGCGGGGCGGTCAGCAGGCGCCTGAGCACGAGGGCGTCCCGGCGCCAGACGTTGGCCATGACTTCCGTGCCGAACAGCAGGGCGGCGAACGAATAGTAAATCCATATGAACAGCAGGAACACCATCTTCAGCGATCCGAAGACATAGCCGTATGCCGGGTTGATCCGCAGCAGCAGGGCAAAGGCCGGGCCGACCAGCGCGAGCAGCAGCAGGGCAACCACCGCGCCGATCAGCAGGGAGCCCCACCGGAGACGGACGGGCACCAGCAGGCTATAGATCGAGACCAGCGCCGCCAATGCCAGCGCCAGCAGGACGCCCGCGTGGGCGGCCGGCAGCGGGCCCGGCAGGCGGGCGAACCAGGCGCCGAGGGCCGCCCCGTAGGCCCGGTCGAGCGTCAACAGCACCAGCAGCGCCGCCAGCACGAGCACGCTCGACACGTCGCGCAGCTTGGCGGACCAGAACGGCCGCGCGGCCCGCGAACGGAACATGTCGCCGAAGGCGCTGCGCAGCGCCGCCGCCAGCGGTGTGACCGACCAGAAGAACACCAGCAAGCTGACCGCGCCCCAGGTGCGCTGCCGGGCCAGGGCGGCCACTTCGCGCAGCACGACCGGCGCCGCCACCGGCGAAAGCCGGCCCGCCACCCCCTCGAGCCCGGCCATGGCGGTCTCGGACGAGGCCACCAGCCGGCCGGCGATCCCGAGCACCAGCAGGCCGAGCGGGATCATGGCGAGGAAACTGTAGTAGGCGGCCGTAGCGGCTTTCTGCAGGTCCTTGTTGACCTGGAAGGACTTGAAGGACTCGGCCGCGACCAGGGCGGACGTTCGGGCGAGTTCGGCAATCTTCATGGTCCGATCCTTAGGCATGGATGGCGTTGACCGCCCACTCCACGGTCGCCGCCCCCGCCGGCGACCGACCGCGCGCCGGTCAGGCGCCGCCGCCGGCCAGCAGGGCGGCGCCCAGCGCGCCGGTGAACTGCGGCTGCCGCGCCACGCGCACCGGGCATCCCAGGGCGGCGGCCAGCGCGCGCGCCATGCCCGGGATCAGGGCCACACCGCCCGTCAGCAGGACCGGCGGCGACGGCGCGCGGCCGGCCAGGGCGGCGACACGGCCGGCGACGGCCGCCAGCACGCCGGCGGCGAGATTCGCCGGCCGCACGCCGGCGGCCAGCAGGGCGACGATTTCCGTTTCCGCGAAAACGACGCACGTGCTGCTGATCGTCGCCGGGCGGCGCGCGGCGGCGGCCAAGGCGCCCAGGCGGAGCGGCGCGACCTCGAGGCGCGCGGCGACGACCTCGAGAAAGCGGCCGGTGCCCGCGGCGCAGCGGTCGTTCATGGCGAAGTCGCGCACGCGGCCGCCGGGCTCCAGGCGCAGCACCTTGCTGTCCTGTCCGCCGATGTCAATCACCGTCCGCGCTCCGGGATGCCGGGCATGCACTCCGCGCGCCTGGCAGGTAATCTCGGTGACTGTTGCGTCGGCCGCCGTCACGGCGGCGCGGCCCCAGCCGGTCGCCACGACACGGGCCACGTCACGGCGGCCGCCGCCCGCGGCGCGCAGCGCCCGGTCGAGCAGGCGCGCGGCGCGCGCGCCCTGGTCGAGCCCCTGGTCGGCAACGACCGCCGCCGCGACGCGGCCGCCGGCGCGGTTCAACAGCACGACCTTGATCGTGCGCGACCCGGCGTCTATCCCGGCGACGATCATGGCGCGCGCCGCCGCGTCCCGCGCACGGTCTCGAAGAGCGCCTCGAGCCGCAGCCCGATGCGCCCCGAGTCCCCGGGCGCATAGTCCGTGTCCAGCCGCAGATACGGCCGGCGCAGCTCGCGTTCGGCCAGGCGCCGGACGAAGTGCGCCTCGATGTCGTAGGTCAGGCAGGCATGCCAGACGACCTCGACCACGCAGTCGGGCCGGTACTCGGCCGCCAGCCGGCGCAGCAGATCCAAGCGCCGCGTGTTGGGCGTCATCACCGAGCACGGCAGGTGCATATACTTGCGCGCCAGGGCCTCCATCGGGTCGGCGGCCGCTGCGTCCACGTCATCAAGGATCGGCTTGAGGCCGGTGCAGTTCTCCTGGCAGACGACCAGCCCGCCGCGCGCCTCGATCAGCTCCACGACGCGCTCGGCGCCGTGGGGCATGGGCACGCCGGTCAGCAGCACGCGCACGCGGCCGGCGGCCGGCGGCTCGATCGCGCGGCCCGGCAACTCGCGCAGCGCCCGCTCGAGCCGGGCGAGGTCCTCCGGAACGGCGGCCACGATGGTCTTGAGGCCCAGCAACTCCCGGCCGGTCAGCGGCGGCGCTTCGGCTGTCATCAGGGCCGCCAGGCGGCGGCGCAACCCGCGCTCGCGGTTCATGAGCGCGATCGCCCGGCGCAGCCCGGCGCCCGTGATCCGCGTGGCGAAGGCGGCTTCGAGCACGCGGCGCAGCTTGTCCAGTTCCGCCCGCCAGTGGGCGAAGGCGTCCGGATCGTCGGGCTTCTGGGGCAACTCCAGGACGTGCAGCCGGCGGGATTCCGCCAGCAGTTCGTACATCTTCTTCTTGCCGTCGCAGGTGGTCTCGACCACCAGCATCTCGGCCATCTCGAGAAACGGATTCTGCCGCAGGACGCTGAAGCCGTAGGTCGACTTGATCAGCGGGCAAAGCGTCGCCGGCAGCGCGGATTCCGCCGCCGGGATCGTCTCGGCGCTGCCGCCGCAGAGGCTGGCCGGGATGCCTCCGGCGGCCAGAATCAGTTCCCGCGGCGTGTATTCGCAGGTAATGCCGACCACGTGCCGGCCGGCGCGCTTCTGCCGCTGGCAGTAGTCGAGATTGTGGGCGACCATCTCGTCAAACCAGGCCAGGGTCGCCGGCCGCCGCGCGCGGCGCGGCGGCCGGCGTTCGGCGGCGCGCGGGGTCGGGACGGTGCGCGTCAGGGTTGGATGCCTTGTCTTGGTCTTCATGTCCGGGTGCGCGCAGGCCAACTGTAGCGCGGACGCCCCCCGTGCACAAGCCACAATCCGCGACTCGGTCAATGTCCTGACGCTCGCGACCGCCAGGGCCACGTTCGATCGCCGCGAAGCGCCCCGATTTGCGGGAGTTGCGCCTGCCCCTTTTGCCCAGTCAGGCGCCAGGCCGTGCGCCTGCGGCTCGGCACCATGCGCGCCGTAGCAGCGGCTTGACGCGCCGCGTAGGCGGGAGCCTCGCCCTCCAAGTCCTCCCGTCGGTCATCGTGCATGCGTTCCTTGACAACTCCCCGTGGAGGGCGAAGCTGCGCTGAGCCGTTCCCCTGCACGGATCGCGCCGGGAGTGACCGCGGACAGGCGCAACTCCCGCAGTTTTGCGAAGCGCATCGGCGCTTGCCATGCTCGAGCCGATCCGCTACGGTAACCGCTGTTTCCCAGCCATCCTAACCGGTTGCCTGCCCCATGAGCCGCGTGTCCTCGACATCCTTGCCCTACAGCGGCCGCGATGTCATGGCCTATCCGCCCTGGAAGGCGGCGGCCGCGCGGCTGGTGTTCCGGTTGGCCGACGTCTTCCGGTTCTGGCGCTACCCGGCGGCAATCGACATCGAGGCGTTCGGCCAGATCGGGCGGATGCTGAACTGGTTCTACCTGGCGGAGCGGCCGGCGACCCGCGCGGAGCGCGGCAGCGGCCTCGAGGCCTATTTTGCCGAGCGCCGGCGGACGCCCGCGCCGCTGCTGCCGCCCGGCTTCGCGGCGGAGTCCACCCTGTCGCTCTCGGCCGTGGGCGACCTGATGTGCAACCCGATCCTCGAGGCGTCGGCCGGCCGGTTTTACGCGCGGGTGGCCCCGCTGATCTTCGGGGCGGACGTGGCGTTCGCCAACCTGGAGTCCACCCTCCCCAGCGGGCCGATTGCCGAACCCGCGCTGACGGAGGACGACCGGCCGAAGATCAACGCCAGCGCCGCCCAGTTCGACGCCGTCAAGGGGCACGGGGGCCGGACCTACACCGTGGTCCAGACGGCCAATAACCACATCCTCGATTGCGGCCGCGACGGCCTGGACACGACCCATGCGCGCCTGGATGCCGAAGGAATCCGCTACGTGGGGACGCGCCGGCCGGACGCATCGCCCGACGACGGAGTGGTCGTCGAGGCGCGCGGATTCCGCCTGGGCTTCGTGGCCGCCACCTGGGGGGTCAACAACCGCCCGTTTCCGGCCGGCTACGAACACGCGGTGGACGTGGTCCGGTTTCACCGGCGCCGCGGGGCGCCAGACCTATCGCGGCTGGAGCGTCAGATGGACGCTTGCCGCGCCCAGGGCTGTGACGTGGTGATCGCCGGCCTGCACTGGGGCTGCGAGTGGGAGTTCTACCCGCGCGCCCACCAGGTCGAGCAGGCGCACTGGCTGGCGGAACGCGGCGCCGACATCGTGATTGGGCATCACGCGCACGTCATCCAGCCGATGGAATGGTACCGGACGCAGCGCGCGCCGCCGCGCTGGGTGCCGATCCTCTACAATCTCGGCAACCTGGCGGCCTTGCTGTCGGCGCCGTTCTCGGCGCTCAGCCTGGTGGCGCGCATCACCCTGGCCCGCG
>CAZEVX010000005.1:33855-42371 GCA_964515705.1 uncultured Verrucomicrobiota bacterium
CGCGCCCGGCGGCGCGCCCCAGACACTGGTGAGCGGGTTGGACCTGACGCCGGTGCTTCAAACGGCCCACACGGAGGCTGCGGTCCCGTATGTGGACCTGGCGCCGCTGAAAGACCTGCTGGCGGCCCCCGCCACCCCCGCTCAGACCCGCCAGGCGCGCGCGGCGGCGCCCTATGCCGACCTGGTGCTGGGACCCGGCTGGCGCGCGTAAGAACCCGCACGGCGCATTCAGGCGTGGCTCACGGGACGGAAGCGGACGCGCGCCGGCCGGTCAGCCGCCTCGCCGAGCAGGGCGCGGCGGTGCGCGTGGTAGGCCTCGTAGTTGCCCTCGAACCACGTCACGCGGCTGTCGCCCTCGAAGGCCAGGATGTGGGTCGCCACGCGGTCGAGGAACCAGCGGTCGTGGCTGATGACCACGGCGCAGCCGCCGAAGTCCAGGAGCCCTTCTTCGAGCGCCCGCAGGGTGTTGACGTCTAGGTCGTTGGTCGGCTCGTCGAGCAGCAGCAGGTTGCCGCCGCCGCGCAGCAGCTTGGCCAGGTGCACCCGGTTGCGCTCGCCACCCGAGAGTTCCCCGACGCGCTTCTGCTGGTCGCTGCCCCGGAACTGGAACCGGCTGCAGTAGGCGCGGGCGTTCATCGGGCGGCCGCCGAGGTCGAGGGTCTCCTGGCCGCCGGTGATTTCCTCAAAGACCGTGCGGGCGGAGTCGAGCGCTTCACGGGTCTGGTCCACGTAAGCCGGCACGACCGAGGCGCCCACCGTCAGCCGCCCGGAGGTCACGGGTTCCCGGCCGAGCATCATGCGGAAGAGCGTCGTCTTGCCGGCGCCGTTGCCGCCGATCACGCCCACGATCCCGCCGCGCGGCAGGTCGAAGGAGACGTGCTCCATCAGCAGGCGGTCGCCGAAGGCCTTGCCGACGTCCTCGGCGCGGACGACGACGTCGCCGAGGCGCGGGCCGGGCGGAATGCGGATGTCGAGGGTATCCTCGCGGGTGTCCGCCGCCTGGGCGGCGAGTTCCTCGTAGCGGCGCAGGCGCGCCTTGCCCTTGGCGCGCCGGCCGGAGGGGTTCAGGCGCACCCAGTTCAGTTCCTGCTCGAGCAGCTTGCGGCGCGCGGCGGCCTGCTTGCTTTCGCGCGCCAGCAGCGCCTGCTTTTGCTCGAGCCAGGCCTCGTAGTTGCCCTCGAACGGCAGCGCCCGGCCGTCCTCAAGTTCCAGGATCCAGCCGGTGACGTTGTTGAGGAAGTAGCGGTCATGGGTCACCACCACCAGCGTGCCGGGATACTTCTTGAGGTAGGCCTCCAGCCAGGCCACCGACTCGGCGTCGAGGTGGTTGGTGGGCTCGTCCAGCAGCAGGGCGTCGGGGGCGGCGATCAGCAGGCGGCAGAGGGCCACGCGGCGCTTTTCGCCGCCGGAGAGCGTGGCCGCCGGCGTCTCGCCAAGCGGCAGGCGCAGGGCCTCCATCGCCAGCTCAACGTTGTGGTCAAGGTTCCAGAGATCGTGCCGCTCGATATGGTCCTGGACCCGACCGAGGTCGTCGTTCAGCCGCGCCGTCTCCGCCGGCGGCAGGGACTCGCCGAGCCGCTCGCAGAGCGCGTCGTAGCGCGCCAGCACCGCCTGCTCCGCCGCCACGCCCTCGGCCACGAGCTCCGCCACCGTCCGGCCGGGATCGAGCGCCGGCTCCTGCGGCAGGAACCCGAGCTTCAGCCCGCGGGCCACGGCGACCTCGCCGATCACGTCCGTGTCGCGCCCCGCCAGGACCCGCAGCAACGTGGACTTGCCCGATCCGTTGGCGCCGATGACCCCAATCTTGGCGCCGAAAAAAAAGGCCAGCGTGACATCGTCGAGCACCGCCTCGCCGCGGAACCGCTTGGTCACCCGCTGCAGGGTGAAAATGTATTCGCCAGCCATGAGGGTCCGCTCCGCGCGCGCCCGCCCCGTATAACAGAACGGCCGGCGGATGCAAGCGCGCGGACCTCGTCGTTGCGCAAGGCCCGTGCGCTGTGCCGGACGCGGCTGATGGGACCTGCCGGTGCGGTCAGTGCGGCACGGACAACCCATCGGCACCCGATCTGATCGACTCGAAACACGGTTTGCCAAGTGGCGGCGTCGGCGCCGTGGCGCCGTAGGCCGCCACGTTGTACGCCAGCAGCGCGATCTAGAGATAGAACCGCCACCCGCGCTTCATGTCCGCCATGTCGCGTCCTCGTCGGCCTCCGGTTCGCCGTCGAAGCCGGGGCGGCGGAAGGACCGGGCGCCGGGCAGGGCGCGATGGATGCCGCGGCGCATCCGGTCGAGCAGCGCCAGCAGCTCGAGAATCTCGGATTCCCGGCCGGGCAGCACCTCGCGCAAGCGGAGCCACGCGCCGAGCGACCGCTCGATCGCCACCAGCGCGACTTTGGCCGACCCGTTGGCGTCGTTCAGCCGAGAGTCGGCCAGGATGGCGGCATGCTCCCCGCCCGTCTCCGTGCGCTCCAGGAGCCCGCCGACCGCCCGCTGCAGCTTGGCCGGGATGAGCGTGTGATACCACGACAGCACCTCGAGCATTTCGCCGATCTGGCGGGCCTGTTCCTCGACGTCGTCGCGCGTGAACGGATTGGCGGCGGCATCCATCAGGTCCGCCGCCACGGTTTTCAGGTCCCCGCCCGCCGCCTTGAGCCAGGCGTCGGCCCGTTTCAGGTACTCCCCGGCAAGGCGCGACAACGCATGCCGCCGGACCGCCTCGCCGCGCGCCCGTTCCCGCGCCTCCCAGGCGGGGTCCGGCCCGTCGTCGGCGCCGGCCTCCGCGGCCTCGACGGCCCCTGGGGGCGCGCGCCCGAAGACGGCCGTTTCCCGCAGCGTGTCGGCCAGCCCGTCCCAGAAGGCCGCGTTGGCGGCGTCGAAGATCGGGTTGCCGCCGCCGGCTGTCCGCTCCGGCGCGCGCCCCATCACCGCGTTCCGGCAGCGCCGCGTGAACGCGCAGCGCTCGCACCAGTAGTCGCAGTAGTTGTAAATGCCGGCGATAAACCGACGCCTCGGCGCCTTCCCGGTCCTGTCTTCCCGCCCGTCGTGCATCGCGCCTCCCGTGCCGGCCGCCGGTTGCCGCCGCGTTCTTGCCTGCCTATACGACAACAAGGCGGCGTTGTCGAATCCAAGATTCTCGGAACATGGACCTTCGATGTCATGCCGCCGTACTCCAACAGACGACGAGCGACGCCGATGGGGACATCAGCGGCCACCGCGAAGCCGGGCGACAGGACCGGCGCCAGCAGGTGGCGGCCGGCGTCTCTGCCGGCCGCAATCGTGCTGCCTTAGTGCCTTGGAGTCCTTGTTGACAGAGAACATGCGGCCGCCACTTGGGTTGGCCAGCGGCTACGTTCGCCGGCAATTGCCCACATATGGGGGTTGACATTTTGCCGATACCCCATATATGGTGGTAGTTGGATTTCCCATGGGTCTGAACTGTTGCGACGGGGGCCGTCATTGCGGGAATGACGGAGGCGCATTTCGAGGAGGCCTCTCTCATGGCATCGGAGCCGGCGGTATTTCACGGGTTTCGGAAACGGGACGGCCACGTGGTGGCGTTTCAGCGGGCGAAGATCGAGACGGCCATTCAGCGGGCGGCAGAAGCCGTGGCGCGCGCCGAGCAAGGCGCTGTGGATGGCACGTTGCCCGGGCGCGTCGCGGACGCCGTCCTGCGGCAGCTCGACGCCCCGCAGAGCGAGTATTACGTCTATCCGGACGGCGCGGGGAAACGGATTCCCCAGATCGAGGACGTGCAGGACCTGGTGGAGATCGTATTGGCCGAAATGGGCCAGACCTACGTGGTGGCGGCCTACAAGCGCTACCGCAAACAGCGGGAGGTGGCGCGCCGGCGCATCCGCGTGCGGGACCCGAAGGCGCGGGCGTCCGTGGACGTGACGGTCGCCAGTCTGCTGCTGGTCGAGGCGGCCTCGTGCAACGAAACGCTGCCCTGGGACCGCGCCCGGATCGTCAAGCAGCTGGCGGACAAGACGGACCTGTCGCCGGAGGCGGCGGAGAGCATCGCCAAGGCGGTGGAAAACCGGATCATCGCCGGCCAGATGCAGACCATCAATACGACGCTGATCCGGGCGCTCGTGAACAACGAGTTGGAGGAACGCAACCTCCGCACCCAGTTGCGCGACCTGTCGCTGTACGCGATCCCGAAGGACCTGGTCGAAAAGCTGCTGTTTACCAAGTCCAACGAGAACAGCAACATCGTCAACAACAATCCCGAGGCGGTGAACCTGGGGATCGCCGAGCTGGTGCTGAAGCAGTGGGCGCTGGACACCATCTTCTCGAGCGAGGTCAAGCGGGCGCACGACACCGGCGCGATCCATCTTCACGACCTGGGTTACCCCCACCGCGTCTACTGCTCCTCGCATTCCGTGGAATACGTCAAAAAATACGGGCTGCGCGGCCTGGCAAATCTGAACACGGAATCGAAGCCCGCCCGCAGCGCGTCGGTGCTGACCGGCCACATCAACACGTTCCTGGCGTCGATGCAGGCGAATTACGCGGGCGCCCTCGGCCTGGCCTACATCAACATCATGTACGCCCCGTTCCTGGAGGGGCTGAGTCCGCGCGAGGTCAAGCAGATCGCGCAGGAACTGATCTTCAACGGCTCGCAGAACGCCTTTTCCCGCGGGGGGCAAACGCTCTTCCTCGACTTCAACATCCACTCCGGCGTGCCCGGCTACCTGAAGACGGTGCCCGCCATCGGTCCCGGCGGGCGCTACCTGCTCCGCCGCGCCGACGGGTCCAAGGCCGAGCTGGAGGACGTGCTGCGCGGTGACACGGACGCCGCCGGCTACCGGCTGATGGATCTGTACGTCCGCGATCCGGACGGCACGCGCCGGCTCGTGCTGCGCGAAACCTCCGACAAGGACCGGGGGGTCATCTGCGATCCGGCGGTCCAGGCGGCGCTGGCGGCGCGGGGCGAGGCGATCGTCACCTACGGCCACTACGAGACCGAGGCGCGCCGGTTCGCCGCGGCGCTGCTCGAGGTCTGGAGCGAGGGCGACCGGCACGGCCGCGTTTTCGAGTTTCCGAAGTGCGATTTCCACGTCAGCGAGGAAACCTTCGCGGACCCCGCGCAGTACCGGGTCTTCCAGCAGGCCTGCGCGCTGTCCAGCCGTAACGGCTCGACCTATTTCATCTTCGACCGCGACGAGGTGACGCTCTCCGCCTGCTGCCGGCTGCGCACCACGATCCAGGACAAGCGCATGCTGCGCCACCCCGAGTCGATGCGCTTCTGCGGGTTCCAGAACGTGACGATCAACATCCCCCAGGCCGCCTACCGCGCCGCGCGCCAGGGCCGCAAGACGGTCGAGGGACTGTGCGCGGAACTGGACGCCACGATGGAGCTGGCCGTGCAGGCCCATCTCCAGAAGCAGGCCAAAATCCGGCAGTTCATGAGCGGGCCCGGCTGGCCGCTCTACCAGATCGGCAAGCCGGCCTGCGACGGCAAGCCCTACGTGGCGCTCGAGTCCTGCACCTATATTCTCGGGCTGATCGGCCTGAACGACGCGGTCAAGTTCCTGACCGGCGAGGAGATGCACGCGAGCGAGGCAGCCCTCGACCTGTCGCTGCGGATCTGCGCGCACCTGTACCTCAAGGCCAAGAAGCTCTCCAAGAAGCACGGCCTCAAGCTGACCCTCGAAGAGTCCCCGGCCGAGAGCGCGGCGCGGCGCCTGGCCAAGGCCGACCTGATCTACTTCCGCGACGAAGCCAAGGCCATCGTCAAGGGCGACTCCGAGGACGTCGCCTATTACACGAACTCGATTCATCTCGCCGCGGAGGCGCCGGTGGGGCTGGTCGAACGGATTCGCGTGCAGAGCATGTTCCACAGCATCATCGAGTCGGGCGCCATCATCCACGCCTTCGTGGGCGAACAGCAGCCCTGCCCGGAGGCGATCGCCGCCCTGATCGCCGAGGTGTTCCGCCGGACCCAGGCGGCGCAGGTCACGCTTTCGCCCGAGTTCACCTACTGCAACGCCTGCCTGAAGAGCGATCGCGGGCTGCAGACCGCGTGCCGCCATTGCGGATCCGACAACGTCGTGGGCGAGACCCGCGTGGTCGGCTACTTCAGCAAGATTCAGAACTGGAACAAGTCCAAGCGCTACGGCGAACTGGTGGCGCGCCAGCGCGGCCAATACGCCGTCGTGCCGGCGGACGGCGCGGGCGCCGCCGCGACGCCCGCCGGAAACGCCGGGCCGGCCGCGGCCACCCGGCTGGCGGCCAAGCCGGCGTAACGGGAGCTTGCCATGAGCCACAAGATGCGGGTGGTGGTGTTCGGGAAAGCAGGCTGCGACAAGTGCAAGACGCTGCAGGCGCGGCTGGCGGACCTGCTGAACCGCGAGGAATGGCGCGCGCTGTTTGAACCGGACTACTGCGACATTGAGGCCGAGGACGGCATCGTCCGCTTCTGCAAGGCCGAATGTATCAATCCCCAGCGGATTCCCGCCCTGCTCGTCGAGCGCTGGGATCCCGAGCAGCATCGCTACGCGCCCCTGCCGAACCCGACCCCCGGCGCGCGGGACCCGCTCGGCGGCAACAGCCGGTTGTACCAGTTTCTGGGCCTGCAGACGGACTACAGCGAGACCGGCCGGGGAATCCTCACCAAGCCGATGATCGAATCGGTGCTGGCCGGCGCCTGCGAGCTGGCCACGTGACCGCGGCCTTGTCGCCCGTCTTCGCCTATCTCCGCCATCCCTCGCTGGTGGATTTCCCGGGACGCCTGGCGGCCGTCGTTTTCACCAGCGGCTGCAACTTCCGGTGCGGGTTCTGCCACAACGCCGCGCTCATGGACCGCACCCGGCCCGGTATCCCCTGGGCAAAGTTGGAGACCGCGGTCCGCGCGTTCCGGAACAACTGGGTGACGGGGGCCGTCATCACGGGCGGGGAACCCACCCTGGCGCCCGGTCTGGGCGACCTGATCAGGTTTTTCAAGGAGCGCGGCCTGGCCGTCAAGCTCGACACGAACGGGACGCGGCCGGACGTCTTGCGCGCCCTGGTGCCGCTGCTCGACGGCGTGGCCATGGACGTCAAGGCCTCGCTCGCGGCCTATCCCGCATTGACCGGCTGGAACGACCCGGCCCCGATCCGGGAATCCATCGCCATCGCCAAGGGAATGGGGAAGCATGGCCTGCTGCGCACGACGATCCTCACGCCGTTCCACACGGACGCGATGATGCGGGAGATCGGCGCCTTGATCGACGGCGCGTCCATCTACCAGATGCAGGCGTTCGTGCCGCGCGACGACCTGCCGGGCCCAACCTTCCGCAGCTTGCCGCGCACCGCGCCCGAACGCCTGGAGGCGCTGCGCGCGCTGATGCTGCCGTTCGCGACATCGGTCGTCATCCGGGGCGCATGACCCGGCGCGCCCGACCCCCGGCCGTAAGGACGTGACCCCCACAATGATTTTGCTTGTGCCTCGGCCCGCGGTGCTTATAGAGTGCCCCGCAATCGGCCGGATCCCGCGACAACCACGGGGTGTTCCGAGCCGAATGCCACGCGCCAACGGTCCATCGGACGATCGCCGGCGCACCAGGAGAGGACGCGTCATGGGCAGGCACATGGATGGGTCGGGAATGGCGATCACACTGAGGACCGCGGTGGTCGCGGGATTACTGGCCTGGATGACCGGTACGCTGACGGCAGCCGAACCCGAACCGCCCCGCGAAGGCTGGTCCAGCGGCCTCCAGGCCGGCTTGAACCTGTCCCGCGGCAACACCAAGAACCTCCTGCTCAACGGGGGGCTGCAGACGGAGTACCGCAGAGGCGACAACGAGTTCCGGCTCGACCTGCAGGGCAACTACGGCGAAAGCACCCTGAACAGGGGCGCGACCAACGCGACGGACGAGACCACCGTGCAGAACGCGCGGGGCGTGGCGGATTACCGGCGGCTGCTCAGCGAACGCACCTACGCCTATGCCAACGCCGAACTGGCAAACGACGAGATTGCCGCCGTGGATTACCGGCTGATCGCCGGGCCCGGGGCCGGCTATTTCGTCCTGAAAAACGACCGCCAGCGCCTGAGCGCCGAGGCCGGTGTCGCCTATGTGCGCCAGCGTCTGGCGCATGAAGATAACGACACCTTCAACCTGCGCGCGGCACAGCGCTACGAGCTGGCGCTGCCGGCGGGCGCCAAGTTCTGGGAAAGCGCGGAATACATGCCGGCGTTCGAGGATTTCGACAACTACCTGGCCCGTTTTGAGCTGGGCGCCGAGGCGGTCATGACCGAACTCGTCAACCTGCGCGTCGTCTTCCAGGACCAGTACAACAACATGCCCGCCCCCGGCAAGGAACGCAACGACCTGCAACTCATCGCCGGGGTGTCCGTCAAGCTGTAACGGCGCTTGATGACCGCCGGATTGACCCGCGTCCCCCCCCCTGCTCCTCGGGACTTGACTTGACGGGGCAACTTGCTAGGGTCCTGCCCGCTTGGGCGCTCTTCATTCCGCGGTAGCTCAATGGTAGAGCGGGTGGCTGTTAACCACTAGGTTGCAGGTTCGAGCCCT
>CAZEVX010000006.1:0-41831 GCA_964515705.1 uncultured Verrucomicrobiota bacterium
CGCCCCGGCATATTCCACTCTCGGTTTCCTGGCCATGCCTGCCTTTTACGCCCCGTGCCCGCCGCCTGTCAATACATCAATACCTATTATCTCGGACTGACCCCTTCTCCTTCAGCATAGCCATCCCGTCGCGTTACTTGAACAGCGCGCACCCCTGATACTTGAACCACTCGATCTTCTCTTTCAGCGCCTCTTCAGAGGTCTCAAAATACGCGGCCATGCACGTCAAACACATCATCCGCTCGATCTGCCGATGGATGATTTTTCTGTTGAGTCCGACTTCATCCTTGGTGAGGTTCTCCCTTCCGCAGTAGGCGCAGTCGGTTTGTTTTCCACCGCTCATTGCCATGCCTCTCGAAGCGTGTATGCGGCCACGTTCTTCCCGCCGTACTCTAGCGGGTCAATCGTTTGCAATTGCTGTCGGATCACCGTGCGCATCTGCACGGCGGGGCGTAGGCAGTATCGTTTGAACTCTCCCTTGTCGATCACGTCTGGCTGGGTCATGTGCGGAAACAGCAGTTTCGCGTAGGCTGTACTTGGAAACCGACATGCGAAGCCCCATCGCCACACGCTCGCCGATCCATTCCGACCCCGCGCCGGAACAGGTGGTAAGGAGTCAATACCGGCCGTCGGCGCGGGCGGTTTCGACGAGCGCCTCGATATTTTCGTAGGGGGTGTCGCGGCCGCACTGGTCGCCGGTCGACAGGATAAACCCGCCGCCGGCGCCGGCATCGGCGATGGCTTGGCGCGCGGCGGCGCGGACGGTCTCGACCGTTCCGCGGAGCATGACCGCGGTGGTATGGAGGTTGCCCTTGAGCACGATGCGGGTGCCGTAGCGCCGCTTGAGGGCGGCCAGGTCGCAGTCTCCCATCGGCGGCGGTTCGAGAGGATCAATCACGGTGAGGGCGGTTTCCTCGACCGCCATGCGGACGAGTTCGGCTTCCGGGCCGCAGGAATGGAGATGGGTGGGAATACCCATGGCGGCGGCCAGCTCCGTCACGGTTCGCAACACCGGCAGGGCCAGCTCGCGGAAGATGGCGGGCGACTGGAAGACGAGCGAGCCCGAGCCGCCGCACATGATGAAGTCCGGTTTGACCTCGAGTTGCCGGATGGCGGCCATGCGCCGCCGGACAGTCTCGAGGATGCGTTCGCGCTTTTCGTAGAAGGGGCGGGGATCGTCGGCATAGGCATAGATATCCCCGGGCGACTCCAGGACCAGCGTGTCGCCCCCGCTGTCCATGCCGATCAATCCATGGTCGCCAAGGTCATCGCGGATCAGGCGCCAGAGGGCGAGGCCCGTCGGCCAGGGCTTGATCCCTTCGATCGGCTCCCAGCGCGGCGGCGGCGTGGGCAGGCCGATCTTGGCCGGGTCCACGTGGCGGGCGGGCGGGTTATCGCGGGTATGAACCTCGACTGTCGGGCTCCAGGCCGCGGCGGCCGGATCGTAGTCGCGGGTGACGAAGGCGCCGTCGGGGTAGCGGTGGACGAGGCGGCGTTCGCGGGCCGGCTGGTCGCCGAAGAGATCGCCCCAGGAATAGAGTTCGAAGCCGCCGTCGAACTCGAAACGGCGGATGGTGTCGAGGTGCGCCTTCCAGAGCGGCGGGTCCTGGTAGACGTAGATGTCCCAAAACGGCTTGCCCGTCAGGCGGGCGGGGATCATGTTCGAGAGGTCAGGACAGACGGGAACGCTATCCGGGAGGTCCCCGCGCAGCACGGCGGCCAAGCGTTGACGGGAGGTCATGACGCGGACAGGCCGCAACTGCCGTCCGGCGGCTGGCAGGCGGGCGGCCCGTCGAAGGCCTCCAGGCGGATCGGCAGCGGCTCGGCGCGCCAGATCTCGCGGGCGTATTCGCGGATGGTACGGTCGCTGGAAAAGTACCCCACGCGGGCGACGTTGAGGATGGCCATGCGGGTCCATTCCGCCGGGCGGCGGAAGACCGCCGCCGCCCGCGCCTGGGCCCGGAGATAGGGGCGGTAATCGGCCAGCAGAAAATAGTAATCGCCCCACTCCGCCAGTGACCGGTAGAGGTCGGCAAAGAGCGTGGCGGGCTCGGCGGAGAAGAGGTTGTCGCGGACGGCCTCGAGCACGCGGCGCAGTTCGGGGTCGGCCGCCAGCAGCGCGGCGGGGCGGTAGATAGGCGCCAGGCGGGCGAGCTGCTCGGCGCGGTAGCCGAAGATGAAGATATTCTCCAGGCCAACCGCGCGGGCGAGTTCGATGGTGGCGCCGTCCCAGGTGCCGACGGTCAGGGCGCCGTTGAGCGCCAGTTTCATATTCCCGGTGCCGGAGGCTTCCGTGCCGGCCGTGGAAATCTGCTCGGAGAGATCGGCGGCCGGGATGATGCGTTCGGCGAGGGAGACGTCGTAATCGGGCAGGAAGACGACCTTGAGGCGGTCGCGGACATCGGGGTCGTGGTTGATGCGGTCGCCGAGGGTGTTGATGAGCTTGAGGATATGCTTGGCGGCGGTATAACTCGGGGCGGCCTTGGCGGCGAAGAGGAAGGTCTGCGGCAGCAGGTCGTGGGCGGCGCCGTCCTTGATCCGGAGATAGAGCGTGACGAGGTGCAGGACGTTGAGCAACTGGCGCTTGTATTCGTGGAGGCGCTTGATCTGGACGTCGAAGAGCGATTCCGGGTTGACGATTTCGCCGGTGACCTTGCGGATATAGGCGGCCAGGCGCAGTTTGTTCCGGCGCTTGGCTTCGCGGAAGGCCTGCTGGAAGGCGGTGTTGTCGGCCAGGGGTTCGAGATCACGCAGCCGGTCCAGGTCACGGATCCAGCCGTCGCCGAGGGTCTCGGAGAGCAGCGTGGCAAGCGGCGGGTTGCAGACCAGCAGCCAGCGCCGCTGGGTAATGCCGTTGGTCTTGTTATTGAAGCGGTCCGGGAAGAAGGCATGGAAATCGGGAAAGACCCGCTCGCGGAGCAAGCGGCTATGGAGGGCGGAGACCCCGTTGACCGAATGGCTGCCGACGATCGCCAGGTGGGCCATGCGCACCTGCTTGGGATCGCTTTCCTCGATCAGGGACAGGCGCCGCAGGCGCTGGGCATCGCCGGGGTACCGGGCCTCGACCTGCTGCAGAAAACGCTGGTTGATCTCGTAGATGATCTGGAGGTGCCGCGGCAACACTTTTTCCAGCAGGGGAACCGGCCATTTCTCGAGGGCTTCCGGCATGAGGGTATGGTTGGTAAAGGCCAGGGTGCGGGTGGTCAGGTCCCAGGCCTTGTTCCAGGGCAGGTTGCTTTCGTCGTGCAGCACGCGCATGAGTTCGGCGACCGCCAGGGCGGGATGGGTATCGTTGAGCTGGATGGCGTTATGGCGCGGGAACGCATCCCAGCCGCGGTGCGACTTTTGGTAGCGGCGGATCAGGTCGCGCAGGGAGCAGGTCACCAAAAAATACTCCTGGACCAGCCGCAGGGTCTTGCCGGCGGCGGTATTATCGGAGGGATAGAGCACCTTGGTGACCATCTCGGCCCAGTTTTTCTCCTGGGTGGCTTTGACGTAGTCGCCCTGGTTGAAGACGTCGAGGCGGAATCCCTCGCTGGCGCGCGAGCTCCAGAGGCGCAGGAAGTTGACCGTATTGACGTCGTAGCCGATGATCGGAATGTCGTAGGGGACACCCTCAAAGAGCTGCCAGTCCACCCAGACGGGATGGACCTGGCCGCGCGCGCCGCGAAGGGACTCGACGCGCCCGAAGACCAACACGGGGATGGCATACTCCGGGCGGATCATTTCCCAGGGATACCCGTATTTCAGCCAGTCGTCCGGCCGTTCGCGCTGCCAGCCGTTTTCGAGTTCCTGGCGGAACATCCCGTGCTCGTAGCGCAGGCCGTACCCGTAGGCCGGGTATTCGAGGGTCGCGAGGGAATCGAGGAAACAGGCGGCCAGGCGGCCGAGGCCGCCGTTGCCAAGACCGGCATCGGTCTCGCAGGCCGCCAGTCGGTCGAGGTCGAGCCCGAGCCGCTGGAGCGCCTGGCGGGCGGCCTGGCAGGCGCGCAGGACGGTCATGTTATTGGCCAGCAATCGGCCGAGCAGGAACTCCATCGAGAGATAGTAGATGCGCTTGACGTCGCGAGCGGCATAGGCGCCCTGGGTTGCGATCATCTTCTCGACGGCCAGGTCGCGGATGGCATAGGCCAGGCTGAGGTACTTGTCAAAGTCGGTCGCCGAGCCCCAGTTCTTGCAACGGGTGAACTTCAGGTGGTGCAGGAGACCATTCGCCAGGCAAGTGGCGGAAGGCGCGTCAGGCGTTGTCGCCCGCGCGGAAGATGGGCGCACTGGCGGCATCGGCATCGTTTCCGGGGCGCAGGGCCTTGGACGACGGTTGGCGGGGGAGGGAGCGGGATTACCAGCTCACGCGCCAGCGGTCGGTGCTCTGCTGATAGGACTGGCCGTAATACGGGAAATTGGTGTCGCCGGTGCGCCGCACTTCCCAGATGATGAAGTCGAGGTTCGCCGACAGGCGCGCCTGGCCAAAATCCAGAAACCCGTCGTGGTCGTAGTGGCCGGGCAAGGCCACGATGCCGCCGTTGCCGAAGCGCACCGCGCGTTCCTGGCCGGTCCGCGACTCGCGCACGATCCAGCGGTTGAGGCGCGGCTCGTAGAGGGCCAGGTCGGAGACGCCGTCGCCGTCATAATCGCCGGGCACGGGCTGGGCCGCGACGGCGCTCCCGAAGCGGCGGATTTCCACCGTCCCGTTGCCGTGCCGCAGCGTCCAGGTGCCGCCCTGCTTGTAGATTCCCAAGTCGACCGCGCCGTCGCCCTCCCAGTCCCCGACCGCCGGCAGTCCGGTGTCGTCCGCGAACGGCGGGATCACCGCGAGCTGCCAGGTCCGGGAATAGAGGATCGCCCAGTAGCCCCGGGCGTAGAGCGCCAGGTCCGTGGCCCCGTCGCCGTCATAGTCGGCCGGCACCGGCTGCGCGAGCGCCTCCTCGGGCGTGCCCCCGAACAAGGTACCGCGGACGTACGCGCCGCGCGGCAGGAAGAGGATATGCCAGAGTCCCCGCGCCCGCTCGTAGACGGCGATGTCCTCGCGGCCGTCGCCGTCATAGTCGCCGGGCGCCGCCTCGTGCCCCGGCCCCCCAAACACGCCGGACGCCCAGGAATACGTGCCGAAGTTGGCCCGCCAGACGCCTTCCGCCTCGTTGTAATACCACAGGTCGGTGATGCCGTCCCCGTTGAAGTCCCCGTAGAGCGCCTTGACCTTGGCCCGGGCCGTCCAGGGGGAATACGCCGCCGTTTGCAGCGGCCAGGGCGTCGGATCGGTCGCCGTCACCCGGACGCGCAGGTACCACCCGCGGTCGGCCTCGACGATCTGGTAGGTCGGCCCAGTCTGCCCGGCGATCGTTTGGGCGCCGGCGCCGGTCGCCGTCCGGGCGCGTTCCCACTGGTAGGCGAACGTCAGACGCCCGGCGTTCTGCCACAGACCGACATCGGCCGTGACGGTCTGTCCAGCGTGCGGCGTCCCGCGCACGGCCGGCGGCTCGAGGTTCCGCGGCTGCCGCTCGCCGATGGTAAGCGTCAAGGGCAGCAGCAACGGCGAGCCGGCGGCATTCTGGGCGGTCTGGGCATCCTGGGCAGTCAGCCGGAGCGTCCCCGTGTAGCGCCCCGGGGGCAGGGTCCCGGGGGACCAGACCACCTGGACCGTGCCGGTCTGGTTGGTCACGACCCCTTGGGAGGGCGCGCTCACCTGCGCCCAGCCGACGTCGCTCACCGCCGCGTAGCGCATGCCGCCGTGCGGCAGCACGCCGCCGTTCCAGACGCGGACGGCGCTCGTGGCGGTCAGGTTTTCGAGCAGCGCCGCGCTCAACTGCGCGGGCGCCGCCGCCAGCGACGGGGCGCCCTTAACGATCAACCGCAGGCCGGTGCGCAGCGGGCCGTTGGTCGCCGGGGCGCCGGTCGCATCGTCCACGCCCGCCACAACCAGGTCGCCGGTATAGATTCCGATGCCCAGCCCGGCCGTCTGGTAATGCACCCAGAACCCGACCGTCTGGCCGGTGCTGATTCCGGACGCCGGGGTCGCCACGACCCATCCCGCGAGATCGCCGCCCACGCTGGCCTCGTATCGCAGCCGGCCGGCCGGCTGCCCGCTGGCGTTCCAGACCGCGACGCTCACGCTGCCGACGCTGCCGCCGGCGCTGGCCTCGTTGGTCCAGACCTGGCTCGCGCCGTTCCAGGCCAGGCCGGGCTTGCAGTGAACGCGCAGGGCGACCGCCACATCCTGGGTGCCCACGCCGAGGGCCGCCACGCGCACCGTTCCGGTATACGCGCCCGGCGCCAGCCCTTCGACGCCGGCATAGCCCACCGCCACCGGGTTGGTCTCGTCGCCGACCGATCCGCTGCCCGGGCTGGCGCTCAGCCAGCCGCCGCCCTGCGGCACCGTCACCGTATAGGTCATCACCCCGCGCGGCGGCGCCCCGGTGTTCGCCACCTGCAGCGTATCACCCGCCACCCCCCAGCCTTCCGTGGTGTCCTTGTCCAGCGTGGTCGGGCTGACCCACAGGCCTGGCACCCCGTTCACTTGAACGGCCACGCGCACGACCCGCTGCGTCGGGTTGGCCGGGCCGGGCCCGGCCGGGTACCACCCAGCGACCCGGACCTCGCCGACATACGGCGTCGCGCGCGCCGGCAACCCGGCGGTATCGAGCCGCACCCACACCCCGCGGTGTTCGCCCTGGCTCGCGCCCGACACCGGGTCGACGCTCAACCAGCCGGTGTATCCCGGGCTGTCCACGTAGGCCACGGCGTTGGAAAACGTCATCAACTCGCCGCTGCCGTCGGCATTGGTTCCGGCATTCCAGACGTCGAAACGGTTGCTGCCGGCGTCCTGCCCCTGCCAGAGCTCGCGCGCCATGTTCGTCGGGCTGACCTCCAGCAGCGGCCAGGTCACTCCCAGCGCCGTCCCCGCCATGCCGGCGGCCAGCAGCACGCCCACGCCCCATCTGCGGTACGCGATATGCATCGGCTTGAATCCTATCGAACCTGCGATACCGTGATGTCGGGATCGATCTCGTCGCGCAGAATGCGCTCGATGCCCTGTTTGAGGGTCAGGGTGGCATGCGGGCAACCGCCGCAGGCGCCCTTCAACCGCACCTCGACCGCCTTGCCGGCAATCCGCACGACTTCCAAATCGCCGCCGTCAGCCTGCAGCATGCCGCGCAGGGACTCCAGTCTCGCTCGCAGCTTCTCTTCCATACATGCGCCTCCTGTCACCGGAGCTAGCCCGGCGCCTTGAGTATCGCAAATGCGCCCCGCCATTGTAAAGCACTATTGCGCAACCGGGGATTCGCGCGTCGGACACGGCCGGACCCCCGCGCGCGACACGCCGCGACCCGGCCGGCGGGCCGGCGGCCGACCGTGCGCCTCCCTGAACCCGGTTTTGACATGGGCGCGGCCTTCTGTCATATTGCGCTCCCGCGAGGGCCGGGAGGCAACCCGCCTCCCGTTGTTGCCCCGCGACCGAGGAGCGCCCGATGCACTTTCATGCCCTGCCGACCGATGGGATTCGACGCGCCACCAGCACGCTGGTATTCAGCGACGCCGGCGGCCTGCGGCACGCCGTGAGTCTCGGCCAGCCCAACCCGTGGGTCGCCCTGTCGGCCGAGCTGCGGGCGCTGGGGCCGGGCCGCTGGCGCCTGACGGCGCAGGCGCGCAACATCGGGCCGCGCCCGCTGACCCTGCGGCGCCTGGCGGTGCTGGACGTCTCGGCCGACTGGGGCGGGGCGCTCGATCTCGGCGGGCTGCCGACGCAGTGGACGCTGCTGAGCATGCCGCTGGCCGTGGCCGGCGGCGGCGTCTACGACCTGTGCGTCCAGCGCCACGAAAGCCTCAAGAGCGAGTTTTTCGCCGCCGACTATTGCCTGCTCGGCAACCGGACCGCCGGACGGACGCTGCTGGCCGGGTTCCTGCGGTTCGGTCGGCAGCAGGGGACGTTCCGGCTGCGGTTCGACGAGGAAGTCTACGCCTTCGCCGCCTTCCGCGCGGCCTGCGAGCTGGACGGGATGCGGCTGGACCCCGGCGCGCGCGTGGAGAGCGACCCGCTCTTCCTGAACACGGCCGACGCGCCCGTGCCGGCGCTCGAGGATTACGCGGCGCGCGTCGCGCCGGCGCGGGGACGCCCCGTCCGGCGGGCGCCGATCACCGGCTGGAGCACCTGGGACTATTACCACGCGCGGATCACCGAGGACGACGTCCTGGAAAACGCCGCCTGGCTGGCCAAGCACCGCGCCGAGTTCCCGGTCGAGTTCATCCAGATTGACCACGGGTTCCAGCGTTGCGAGGGCGACTGGCTGATCACCAACGAGCGCTTCCCGCACGGCCTGAAGTGGCTGGCGCGCCGGATTCGGGCGCTGGGGTTCAAACCGGCGCTCTGGCTCTGCCCATTCCTCGTGGCGCGCGAGAGCGCCCTCTACCAACGGCATCCCGGGTGGGTCATCCGCGACCGCCTCGGCGCGCCGGTGCGCGTGGCCGGGTATGCCGTCCAGCAGGTGTATCCCCTGGACTGCAGCCTGCCGGCGGCGCGCGCCTGGGTGCGCGCGCTCGGCCGCACGCTGACGCGGGACTACGGGTTCGCCTACGTGAAACTCGACGGCGCCAACGTGCAGCCAATGGCAACCTCCGGCGTACTGGCCAACCCCAAGTGGACCAAGATCCGGGCGCTGCGCGCCGGCCTGCAGGCCCTGCGGCAGGGGCTGGGCGACCAGGCCGTGCTGCTGAACGGATGCCTGTTCGGCGCGTCGCTCGGCCTGACCGACGCCATGCGGGTGGGCGGGGACGTCGGCGCGCGCTGGGACGCCAGCCGCATCGACAAGCACCACGGCGAGCGCGACAACTATCCCGGCTGCGGATTCGTGACGCGCGCAATCATGGCAACGCTCAATTTCGCCTGGCAGAACCGGCGCTGGTGGCTGACCGATCCCGACTACCTCGTGGTCCGCCCGCGCGGCGACCTGTCGGAGTTGACGCTCGACGAGGCGCGCACCTGGGCCTCGGTCGTGGCGCTGAACGGCGGGATGATGCTGCTGAGCGACCGGATGCGGACCCTGCCGCCGGACCGTCTCGAGATCCTGCGGGCGGTGTTCCCGCCCTACCCCGGCGCGGCGCGGACCGTCGATTTCTTCCGGAGCGAGACGCCGACCTGTGTCGCGCTCGCGGCGTCCCACGCCACCGAGCACTGGCAGGTGGCGGCGCTGCTCAACATGCGGCTGCCGGCCCGCGCGCGGACCGAGACCCTCCCGTTCGCGGAGCTGGGCCTCGACCCGGAGGGCGCCTACCATGTGTTCGATTTCTGGGCGCGGCGCTACCGCGGGCTCTTCCGGGGGCGCTACCGCGCCCGCCTGGCCCCGCACCAGTGCCAGGTGCTCGCCATCCGGGCGGCGCGCCCGGAGCCGCAGATCGTGGGCAGCGACCTGCACCTGACGCAGGGCGGCGTCGAGTTGAAGGCCGTGCAATTCGAGGCGCGCAGCGGCCGCCTGACGATCGCGCCCGCACCCCTCCGCAAGACCGGGCATCTCTACCTGCACGTGCCCCCGGAATGGCGCCCGGCCGACCGCCACGTCCCGCCGCCGGGACGCCTGCTGACCCTGCCGGTGACGCTGGCGGGGGATGGCAAGCCGCTGGTCGTCCGGTTCCGCCGCGCGTGACGCCGGGGCGAACGCTCTCCGCCCGCGGCCGCGCCGCGCGCCCTAGGTCCGGAACTCGGCATCCAGAAAATCGCCCAGCGCTTCCTGCCAGGAACGGATGGGCCCGGCGAGGATCGCCCTGATGTTGGCGGTCGCCAGGCGCGAGTTGGCCGGCCGCTCCGCCGGCTCGCGCAACTCCCGGCTGGCGCAGGGCACGATGGCGCAGGCCAGCCCCAGGCGCGCGGCGACGAATCGCGCGACCTCGTAGCGCGAGGCGAACCCGGCGTTGGCAAAGTGGTAGATCCCCTCGCGGCGCCCGCTCAACAGGCAGCGCAGGACCCCGGCCGACTCGCGCGTCCAGGTCGGCGCGCCGACCTGGTCGTTGACGACCTTCAGCGTCCCGCCGCCGCGGCCGCGCTCGACGAACTTGCTGATGAAATGGGCGCCATGCCGGCCGTAGCTCCACTCGATGCGCAGGATGGAGTGGGCACAACCGGAGTCCTGCAGGAGGCGTTCGCCCTCCCACTTGGTGCGCCCGTAGACGCTCAGCGGACGCGGCGCGTCCGTTTCGGTCCAAGGCCGGTCGCCGGTGCCGTCGAAGACGAAATCCGTGGAGACATGCGCCACGTACAAGCCGCGGTCGCGCGCCATGGCGCCCAGAGTGCCGACGGCCAGGGCGTTGACCGCCCGGGCGAGCTCGGGCTGGGATTCGGCGCGGTCCACGGCCGTATAGGCCGCGCAGTTGACCACCGCCCCGGCGCCGGCGAGCGCCCGCTCCAGGTCGGACGGCCGCGTGATGTCGCACTCCGGCAGGTCGGCGACGCGCACCGCCACGCCGCCGTCCACCAGGCACGCCGCCAGATCGGTCCCGAGCATGCCGCGCCCGCCTAGGATGACGATCGGTGCTTCCATGAAGACCCCATGCCGCTGGCCAGCGCCGCCCTGCTCGTGCAGTGTGCCGCGATTCTCGCCCGCGTTCAATCCCGGACCGCCGGTTTTTTCCCGCCGCCCTCCGGCGTCGCGATGCCGCGCGCCCGCAGGAAGGCCTGCAACTCGGGGATTCGGACCAGGCCGAAATGAAACACCGAGGCCGCCAGCAGGATCGTGGCCCCCGCCGCGACCGCCTCGGCAAAGTGCTCCAGGCACCCCGCCCCGCCGGAGGCCACCAGCGGACGCGCCGTCACGGCCCGAATCTTGCGCAGCAGCGGCAGGTCGTAGCCCGTCCGCATGCCATCGGTGGTCTTGCTGGTCGGCAGGATCGTGCCGACGCCCAGGCCGTCGAGCCGGCGAATCCACTCCAGGGCGTCCGCGCCGGTCGCCGTGCGCCCGCCGTCGATATAGACTTCGTAGCCCGACGGCAGCCCCGGGTTGACGGCCACGTCCACGGCGGCCGTGACGCGCGCGGCCCCGAAGGCGCGCACCATCGCCCCGATCACCGCCGGCGCGCGGAAGGCGGCGCTGCTGACGGACACCGTCGTGGCGCCGGCGTCGAGCACGGCGGCGGCGTCGGCTTCCGTGCGGATGCCGCCGCCGACCGTGAACGGCACGGTCGTGACGGCGGCCACGGCGCGGACGACGCCGAGCAGCGTGGCGCGCCCCTCGACGGTCGCGGCGATGTCGAGGAGCGCCAGGGCGTCGGCCCCGGCTTCGCTGTAGGCGCGGGCGCAGGCCACCGGGTCGCCGGCGTCGCGCAGGTTGACAAACTGGACCCCCTTGACCACCCGCCCGTCCTTCATGTCGAGGCAGGGCATGATCGACGCCTGGCATAACGTCATGCGCGTTCTCCCACGGCGGCGTGCGCCCGCCCGGCGGCCGTCAAGCCGACACGATGCGCGCGAAGCCGCGCTTGCCGGCCTGGACGACGGCGCCGTCGGGCAGGTCGAGGTTCTCGGCCGGGTCCTGAATCCGGCGCCCGCCGATCTTGACCGCCCCCTGCTGGACCAGGCGCCGGGCGGCGCCGTGGCTCTCGGCGAGGCCGGCCGCCACCAGCAACGCCACCACCCAGACCTTGCCGTCCGGCCGCTGGGCCGGCGGGATGACGACCGTGGGGAGGTCGTCGGGGACCGCGTGGCCGGCGAACACCCGGACGAACTCGGCCGCGGCCGCCGCGGCGGCGGCGTCCCCGTGGAAGCGCGCGACAACCGCGCGGGCCAGGTCGTCCTTGGCCTGGCGCGGATGGCGCTCGCCGCGTTCCAGGGCGCGTGCCAGCGCCTGGGCCTCGGCCTGCGGCCGGCCGAGGACCAGCGACCAGTAGCGCGGAATCAGCGGGTCGGGAATCGACATCAGCTTGCCGAACATCTCCCGGGGCGGCTCGGCGATGCCGACATAGTTGCCGAGGCTCTTGCTCATCTTGCGGCTGCCGTCGAGCCCCTCCAGCAGCGGCAGGGTCAGCGCCACCTGGGGGTCCTGGCCAAAGGCCTTCTGCAGGTCGCGGCCGACCAGCAGGTTGAAGAGCTGGTCGGTGCCGCCGAGCTCGACGTCGGCCCGGAGTTGGACCGAGTCGTAGCCCTGGACCAGCGGGTAGAGGAACTCGACCAGCGAGATCGGCGCGTTGGCGCGGAAGCGCGCCTGGAAATCGTCGCGCGCCAGCATCTGGGCGACCGTGACGCGGCCGGCCAGGCGCAGCACGTCCTCGAACGCCAGCCCGGCGCACCACTCGGAATTGAAACGCACTTCCGTGCGCGCCGGATCGAGCACGCGGAACACCTGGTCCCGGTAGGTGCGGGCGTTGGCCGCGACCTGCTCGCGGGTCAGCGGCGGCCGGGTATCCGACCGGCCGGACGGGTCGCCGATCATCCCCGTGAAGTCGCCGATCAGGAAGATGACCGTGTGGCCGAAGTCCTGGAACTCGCGCAGCTTGTTGAGCCCGACCACGTGGCCGAGATGGATGTCCGGGGCCGAGGGATCGGCCCCGTACTTGACCCGCAACGGCCGTCCGGCGGCGCGGGCGGCCGCGAGCTTGCGTCGCAGGTCCTCGCGCGAGACGAGATCCACCGTGCGGTCCGCCAACCGCTCGACCTGCTCCTCGATCGGAGAGTCCGCCGCCAGACTCATGGGACGACTCCGCCCGCGCGCGGCCCGCCGGCCGTCATTCCGGCTTCCCATCCTTGCCGCCGTCGGCTGCCTGGCCACCGTCGGGGGTCTTGCCACCGTCGGGGGTCTTGCCATCGTCGGGGGTCTCGCCAGGACGCCATTCCTGCGCCTGGCCGCCGGCCTTGCCGACGCCGAAGGCCTCGTCAAAGGCGCCGGCCAGATCGACCAAATCCTCGCCCGGCTTGAGCCCGGTAAGCATATCATCCTGGACCACGAAGTCGCCGTCGGGGGTGGCCGCCGCCTTGATGCTCAGGCCGATGCGCCGCTCGACGGCGTCAATCTTGACCACCCGGGCGGTGACGTCCTGGCCAACCTTGAGCACGTCGCGCACCTTCTCGACGTGCTGCTCGCCGATCTGGGAGATGTGCACCAGGCCGTCAATGCCCTCCTCGATGCTGATGAACGCGCCGAAGGACGCCAGTTTCGAGACCTTGCCGGTGACCTTCTGGCCGATCGCGTACCGCTCGGCGATCGTGGACCACGGGTCGGTCTGGGCCTGCTTCAGCCCCAGGCTGATGCGTTGGTTGGCCGGATCGGCCTCGAGCACCACGACCTCGACCGCGTCGCCCTTCTTGAGGAGTTCGGAGGGATGGTTGACCTTGCGCGTCCAGGACATGTCGGACACGTGGATCATGCCGTCAATCCCCTCCTGGAGTTCGACGAATGCCCCATAGGAGGTGAAGTTGC
Source organism: uncultured Verrucomicrobiota bacterium (assembly GCA_964515705.1). Taxonomy (GTDB): domain Bacteria; phylum Verrucomicrobiota; class Kiritimatiellia; order JAAZAB01; family JAAZAB01; genus CAZEVX01. The sequence continues at coordinate 13,395 of CAZEVX010000006.1, forward strand.
GAACGACCCCGCGGATGCGGCTGCCAACCGGGAACTTGTCGCGCACCGTGTCCCAGGGGTTGGCCGTGGTCTGGCGGATACCGAGCGAGATTTTCTGGTCGGCGCGGTTGATGTTGAGAACCACGGCGTCCACTTCCTGGTCCACGGACAGCACATCCGAGGCGCGCCCGATCCGCTGCACCCAGGAGATTTCCGAGACGTGCACGAGTCCCTCGACCCCCTCCTCGATCTCGACGAAGGCGCCGTAAGGCACGAGGTTGACGACGCGCCCGTGGACGCGGCTGCCGACCGGGTATTTCTGCTCGATATCGTCCCAGGGATTGGGCGTTTTCTGCTTGAGTCCCAGCGACACCCGTTCCCGCTCGTAGTCAATATCGAGGATCATGATCTCGAGCGTTTCGCCGACCTTGACCACCTTGGAGGGGTGGCTGACGCGCCCCCAGCTGATGTCGGTGATGTGCAACAGGCCGTCGAGCCCGCCGAGGTCGATGAAGGCGCCGAAATCGGTGATGTTCTTGACCGTGCCGGACCGGAGCTGGCCGACCTTGATCTCGGCCAGCAGCAGTTTGCGCTTCTCGCGCCGGCGCTGCTCGATCAGTTCGCGGCGGGAGAGCACGATGTTCCGCCGGTCGCGGTCAATCTTCATGACCTTGAACTCGAACCGCTTGCCGAGATAGTCCTCGACGTTGCGGACCGGGGCCATGTCGAGCTGCGACCCGGGGAGGAAGCCCTTGACGCCGCTGACGTCCACGATCAGGCCGCCCTTGACGCGGCTCTTGATCTCGCCCTCGAGGATGCTGCCTTCCTCGCTGGTGGAGAGCACGTTGTCCCACATGCGCTGCTGCTCGGCCTTGATCTTGCTGAGCACGATCTTGCCGTCGTCGTCCTCGATCTGTTCGAGCAGGACTTCGACCGCGTCGCCCGGCTTGAGCGTGGCCAGGTCGCGGAACTCTTCGGCGGCGATCAGGCCTTCCGACTTGTAGCCGATATCCACCAGGACTTCGTTGCCGCGGAGGTCCACGATCTTTCCGGGAACGATCGCGCCCTCCTTGAAGGTCTTGAGGGTCTCGTCGTACATCTTGGCCAGGGCCGCCCGCTTGTCGTCCCCGAATTGGCTTAAATCGAACGCCCGGCGGGTTTTACGTTTCTTGTCCTGTTCCATATCGACTGTGGGGTTAGGGTGATGGGCATGGGACGAATCGACACTGGCAGCCGGCGAACAGCCCTTTCATTCCCGGCTGAACTATTCTGCATACCAAGAATGTCTGCCTTCCGACAAGCATATTCTTTCGCGCTTGCCGCCGGGCGCGCGCCACCCTACGATAGGTCCGCGGCCAAGACCGGGCCCGTCAGGCTTGGGGGGCCGCCCAAGGAGACGGTCATGCGCAGCCTGACCACGCTGTTCGGCAGTTCCCCGTTCGAGCATCTCGTCACCCACGCCCGCAAGATCCACGAGTGCGTGGCGCTGATCCGGCCGATCACCGACGCGATCCTGGCGGGGGACACCGCCCGCATCCGCGACCTTCAGGGCCAGGTCTCCAAGACGGAATACGAGGCGGACATCCTCAAGGATAGCCTCCGCCAGAACCTGCCGCGCCGCTTCCTGCTGCCGGTGGACCGCGATGACATCATGAACTACATCCGCCAACTCGACCGCATGGGGGACGACGCCGAGGATTTCGCCGTCGTCGCCACGTTCCGCAAGCTGGCGATCCCGGCCGACCTGCGGCCGGAGTTCCTGGCGCTGGTGGACAAGGTCTTGCAGGTCAGCGAGACGCTGCTGGATGTGGCCGACCACCTGGCGACCTTGCAGCACGAGTCCTTCGAGGGCCCCGAGGCCGAGGCCGTGCTCGACAAGATCCAGCAGATTTGCCACCTGGAATGGGAATCCGACCGGCTCAGCCGGGCCTTTGCCCGGCGCTACTACTCGGCCGAAGGTCTGGACGCCGTCACGATCATTCTCCTCGAAAAGCTCTGCCGCGCCCTGACCGGCATCGCCGACCACGCCGAAAACGTCGGCAAAAATCTGCGCCTGATGATCCTGCACCGCTGAATCGCCCGGGACGGCTCCCATGACGGACCAACTCCTGCTGCTAGCCGCCTTGGCGGCGGGCTTTTACATGGCCTGGAACATCGGCGCCAACGACGTCGCCAATGCCTTCGGCACGTCGGTGGGCTCCGGGGTGGTGACCTTCCGCCGGGCCCTGCTGCTGGCCGCGGTCTTCGAGTTTTCGGGCGCCTTTTTCGTCGGCGCGCACGTCACCGGCACGATCAAGGGCGAAATCGTGCGCCCGGACCTGTTCGCCCTGGCGCCGACCGAGTTCGCGCTGGGCATGCTGGCGTCCCTGCTGGCGGCGTCGCTCTGGCTCCACGTGGCGACGTACTGCGGCCAGCCGGTGTCCACGACCCACGCGATCATCGGCGCCGTGATCGGGTTCGGCCTGGTGGCCCGCGGCCCCGCCAGCATCCAGTGGGTCAAGCTGATCCGCATCGCCGCCAGCTGGTTCGTCTCGCCGCTGGCCGGCGGCCTGCTCGGTTTTCTCCTGTATTCCCTGATCCGCAAGACGGTGCTGGCCAGCCGGCGGCCGATCGAGAGCGCCCGCACCGCCGTGCCGATCGGCCTGGGGGCGGTCCTGCTGATCATGACCTACTCGATCCTGATGGACCTCCTGCCGCGCCTGGCCGGCGCCCGGATGGCCGGGGGAGCGCTCCGGCACGGCCTGGCGGGCGCCGGAGGGCTGCTGTTGGGGAGCGCGGCCTGGATCGCGGGCCGCCGCCTGACGCACCGCCACTCCTACGTCACCGCCGGGATGGAGGACGAGTTCCGGGTTGTGGAACGCTGGTTCGGCCGGCTACAGATCATGACGGCCTGTTTCATGGCCTTCGCCCACGGCGCCAACGACGTCGCCAACGCCATCGCCCCGATCGCGGGCATTCTCCAGGCCCTCAAGGGGCAGGTCGTCACCCAGACAGTCGTGCCGGCCTGGATCCTGGCCTTCGGGGGAATCGGGCTGGTGGCCGGGCTGGCGATGTACGGACACAAGGTGATCGAGGCCGTCGGCCGCAAGATCACCGAGGTCACGCCGACGCGCGGATTTTCGGCCGAGTTCGGCACGGCCACCACCGTGCTGGTCTGCTCGGTGATGGGTCTGCCGATCTCCACGACCTTCGTGCTGGTCGGCGCCGTCATGGGCGTGGGCTTCGCCCGCGGGTTCGGCGCCATCGACCTCGGCGTCGTCCGCCGCATTTTCGCCTCCTGGGTGATCACGATTCCCCTGTCGGCCGCGGGATCCGGCCTGCTGTTCTGGCTGATCCGCCGCGCGCTCTGACCGGCCCGACCATCCGTCCCGGCGGCGCTTGACCGCCCTGATTTCCGTGCTTGCTTGGCGCGCGCAATCGGGCATAGTGGCCGGCATGCCGCCCCGGCGCTCCGAGGGGAGCGGGGCCCGCGGGCGGCCGCGCCCGGAATCTCCGCTCCTGCCGGTCAACGGAACATGACGGCCCGGATGGCATGCCTTCTGGGAATTCTGGCCTGCGGCGCGCTGGCGCGGGCCGCGCCGGCGGCGCCGCCCGCCGCGCCCGCCGGCGACGCCGCCCAGGCGCGGATCGACGACGAGCGCGCCCTCGAACGGGCGATGCAGGCCATTGACCGCGAGGCCTACGGCGAGGCGATCGCCATCCTCGAGCGGCTGGTGGAACGCAATCCCGGGATGCATGCCGCCTGGGAGCACCTCGGCTGGGCCTTCTGGCAATCCGGGCAACGCCAGCGGGCCTTCGCCCTCTGGCAGCAACTGGCGCGGCTCAACCCGAACCTGCCGCAGGCGCACGCCCTGCTGGCCATGGTGCACGCCGCCGAGGGCCGCCTGCCGGACGCCATCGCCGCCTATTCCCGCAGCCTGGACCTCGATCCCAACCAGCCGGCCGCGCGCTTCGCCCTGGCGCGCCTCCACTACTGGAGCGGCCACCTGCCGGAGGCCCGCAAGGCGCTGGACGCCCTCTACCGCGCGGCGCCCGACCGGGCCGATCTCGGCGTGGAACTCGCCCGCGTGCTGTTCGTCGGCGGCGATTACGCCGGCGCCCTGGCGCTCTGGGACGTCCTGCTGAAGGACGATCCGCAGAACCCGGAGTTCCGCGCCCGCCGCGCCGCGGCGCTGCTGCACGCCAACCGGCGCGACGAGGCCGTCCGCGAGGCCGAGGCGCTGCTCCGCGGCCATCCCGACAACATCACGGCGCTGACCGTGCTGGCCGACGCCCACGAGTGCGGCGCGGCGCCGGCCGACGCGCGGCCCTTCCTGCGGCGCCTGCTGGCGGCCGCCGCCTCCGGCCCGCTGGACACCCGGCAAACCCTGCGCGCGCGGCTCATCGCGCTGGAAGTGCGGCTCCAGCAGACCGACCCGGCGGCCTACCCGCTGGAGGAGGCCATCCGCCTGGCGCGGGAGGCTGCGCAGGAGGAGCCCACCAACAGCGATCACGCCCTGCTGCTGGCCGAACTCCTGGTGGACAACCGCCAGTACGACCTGGCCGAACCCGTGTTCCGCGGCGTGCTGCGCGACCTGAATCCCAACAACCAGCGCGCCTTCCGCGGCCTGTTCGAACTGTACTACGCCCGCGGCGACAACCGCCAGGCAGCCGAGATGGTCGAGCGCCTGCGCGCGTTCAACCCGCGCGATCCCTACCACGAGTACCGGCTGGCGCGCCTCGAAGACGTGCGCGGCCGCTACCGCCGCGCGCGGCAGGCCATCGACCGGCTCGGGGAGGCCGGCCGGCGCGGCGCCGTCCCGGTGCTGCTCTACCACGGCCTGACCACCAGCGACTGGATGCCCGACCGCCTCTCGCTGCGGCGCTTCCAGGACCACCTGGCGGCCTTTGCCCAGGCGGGCTATCGCTTCCTGACGCCGGACGCGCTGCCCGGCGTGGTTGCCGGCCAGACGCCACCCTACCCGTCCGCGTTCCCGTCCAACCGCGCCGTGGTGGTGACCTTTGACGACGCCCGCCGCGACGCTCTGGAACTGGCGGCCTCGTCCAACGCCACGCCCGACGCGGTCTTCACCATGCATGTGCCCGTCGGCAACCTCCTGCGCGGAGACGCCGTCCTGGCCGACTGGACCCTGCTGCGGCGCTGCGCGGCCGGAGGCCGCTGGCGCTTCGGCAGCCAACTGCTCGACGCCAGCATCCGCCAGCCCGTCAACACTAACGGCGTCCTGGGCTATCCCCAGGCCAACCGCCTCTGGCGGGCCGACGCCGGACGGCTCGACACCGCGGCCGAGTTCGAGGCACGGGTCGCGGCGGAATACGCCCGCAGCCGGGCGATCCTCGAGGAGCGCCTCGGCCCGGCAGCGCTGGCGCCCTGCGTGGCGTACGTCGCCGGGGACATCGGCCAGCAGACCGAAAGCAACGCGAGCAACGCGCCGGCCGTCAACCTTGCGGCGGCCGGGACCACCTACGCCCTCGGGTTCCTGCAGTCATCGTTCGGCTACGCCGTGAACGGCGACGATCCGCTGCGCTACCAGCGGCTGGCCGTCGGCCCGATGACCGCAGCGTCCAACCTGCTGGAGCAGGTCATCCGCAATCACCCGGCCTACCTCGCCGAGCGGCTGCGGGCCGAGTTCGCCGCGCGCCGCGGCAAAGCCCACGCCGCCCAGGACGCCCTCGACCGCCTGGCGCAATCCGGCTACCCCTCGAACGCCCTGCGGGAGGTCGCCGCGTACGTCAAGGACCACGCGGCCTCGCGCTTCGCCATCCCGACGGACGCCGCCCACCGCGAGAAAGGACACGCCGAACTGGCGTTGACGCGTCCCTTCGTCGGGGGGCGCGCCGAGTATTACCGCGACAGCCTGTCGACGCGCAACGGGCGCCTGCTGGGAGCCGGCGGCCTCGACCTCACCCCGCGCCTGACCCTCGAGGCCGAGGCCGGCTGGGGCCGCCTCGAACAGGACGGCGCGGTCACCTCGGCCGCGCCCGGGACGGCCGGCGGGAGCGCCACCCAGCAGTACCGCATCGAGGAAGAGGATATCGGGCTGGGCGCGTCCTACCTCGTCACCAAGCGCTGGCTGATGAACGGGCGCCTGCAGCAGCGGCGGTTCGGCGCGCCGGCCGACCGCTCCGAGATGGCCGGCGCGCTCGAGGCCCAGATGCGCCCGTGGCTGCACCTCGACCTGATGGGCCGCTACGAGCACGACGCCGTGCCGGCCGCCGCCGCGGTGGTCGATGGCGTGACCTACGACCTGGGCGGGCTGATGGGCGACTGGCACATCACCGACTGGTGGTCGTTGCAGGGCAACGTGCTCCAGTACTGGTACTCGGACCGCAACGACCGGTTCCACGTCAACGCCGAGACCCTGCTGCTGGTGGCCGAACCGATCGGGCTGCACCTCGGCCTGCGCTACGGCTACGCCCATGCCCCGGAGGAGCGCACGATCTACTGGACGCCCTGCGAACTGAACCGCTATTACCTCTGCGCCGCCCTGCGGCAGTCCGTCGGGCGGGTGTTCTACAACCTGCAGGCGCGCCTCGGCGTCGGCCAGGAAGGGCTGCGCCCGGAGGAGGAACAAACCTACCAGGCCAAGGTCCAGCGCTACCGCGACCTGGCGGCGCGGGCGCGCCGCGAGCGCTGGCCGCAGCGCGCGATCGACGACGCGCAGGGACTGCTCGCCGAGGTCCTGGCCGACGCGCCGGACAACGGCTGGGTGCCAATCGTGGCCTTGAGCGCCTCGACCCGCATCAAGCTGGCGCCGCACTGGGACTTGAGCGGCGAGATCGCCTACAACCGCCTGCCAGACTACGACGAGACCCGCGCCCATGCCGGGGTCAAGTGGTACTTCTAGGGGCGCCCGTACGACTCCCGGCAACGGACGGCCGCGACAGAGCGCGGCCCTTCAAACGACGCGCCCCAATGCTCACTGGGCGCGCGCTCCCGCACGTCCGAGGATATGTTGCTCGACCCTGTCTAGTACACCAGCAGTACCGGCTGGTCGGCCGGAAGCTCGTCCAGCCGTTCCTCCCAGGGGTCAGCGGTCATCGAGATCAGCGGCAGGACGAGCGCGTCGCCCTGGCGGGGAACAAGGTCCTGGGCGGCCGCCAGCGGCAGACCCTGCGCCTGCCGTGCGCCCGTCTCCGTGACGACGGCTAGCACCACGAGCCCGCTGCCGGCGAAAGCCTCCCGCAGCCGGTCCCGCGCGGCCGCCGGGGGCGCGGCGGCGAAGCACAGGACAAACCCGTCCGCGCCGCAGGACTGGGCCAGGGTCTCCAGGTCGAGCGGCGACGGGTCGGCGCCGGCGGACACGGCGATCACCGGCAGCAGCCGCAGGCGGTAATAGCGCGCAAACAGGCGCAGGACGCGCTCCTGCACCTTCGGCAGGGCCCGGCAATCGCCGCCGCCCTCGAACGCGAACCAGCGCGGGCAAATCCCGGTCAGCCCGGGCGCGGCCACGAGATCGTCCAGCAGGCAGTTGAGGTCGAAGGTTTCGGGGACAGCCGGCAACAGCGCTAGGCGAAGCGGCATGCGGCCGGCCTCGAGGCGTTCGAGGGTCATGGCCGCGCGCCCCCATTCGGGCGTGTAACAGGTCAGACCGATCCACCCGTAACCGAACCCGCGCGGCAGGGGGGCCGGTGCGGGAAACACCGGGCGCCCGTCCACCCAGGCCATGGCGCCGTCGCCGCGGACGTCGAGCCGCAGGGTCACCGGCCGGCCCGGCCAGGACCAGGGCAGCGACTTGCTGAAGGCCAGCCGTCCGCCCTGGAGGATGCGCAGGGACAGCCGGCCGGACGTATCGTAGCCAAAGCGCACGTGCTGGTCCTGGGTGCGCCGCGCATAGAGCCAGCAGGATCCCTGCGGCTTGCCAAGGCGGGCTTCGAGGAAGGCGTCGGCCAGGCGGTCCGACCCGAGCCAGCGCAGGTTGAGTTCGGTGCGGTCGGGGAGCGCCTGCAGCCGGGCGGCCCCGCCCGCGTTGGTCCAGACCCCCTCGGGCGAGGACCAGGCGGCGGATGGCGGGGCGCCGCCCGCGAAGGTTTCCCGCACGGACCGGTCGGCCGGGCGCAGTTGCTGGTACCCCTCGCGCGCGGTCTCCTCGACCGCGTTGGTGGCAAGTTGCTCGACCAGGTCGCGCAGGGGATAGGCGGCGGGAATCGCCAGCAGATCGTGCTGGCGCAGGAAACGCGCCAGGGCCGCCTGGTGTTCCGGCCGCGCGCCGACCTCGGCCAGGCGGCGGATGACCTGCCGGTCGGGAGCGTCGCGGGAGGTGGCGAGCTGCAGCGTGAGCGTTTCGAGGCGGCCCGGCAGGCGCTGCGCCATGGCGCCGGCCACGGCGCGGGCCTCCTCCAGGCGGCCGTGGCGTTGCAGCCAGATGCCCTGCGCCAGCAGCACCTCGGGATTGTCCGGGAACAGGCGCGCGTACAGGTTGAGCGACTGCCGCGCCTCCTCGAGGTGCCCGACGGCCTCCAGCAGGGCGACGCGCCGCAGCGCCAAGCCGACCTGGGTCGGGTCCAGGTCGAGGCTGCGGTCGTAACCGGCGATCGCCTTGTCCGCCTGCCCGATCCGGCTCCAGGCATCGCCGAGCAGCATCGGCGGCTGGGGATTGTGGGGTTCGAGTGCCTGCCACTTCGTCCAGGCGTCCACGGCGCCGGCCACGTCCCCCTGCCGGAAGGCGGCGCGCCCGCTCGCCTCGAACGCCGCGGCGCGCGCGGTCAGCGTCGGGGTCGTCGCCGCCAGCGGCTGCGCCGGCAGCGTTAGCGACAGCGGCCGGCCAGCCGACGCCTCCGGATCCGCCAGGGGTTCGAAGCGCACGAGCGGCGAGTTGGTCAGCGCGGCGGCGTCGGCGAAGGCCAGCAGGCCGGGCGCCACGGCGATGCGCAGGTCCGGCACCAGCCCCATTAGAGCCTGGAGCGCGGACGGCGTCTCGAAGGCCGGCGGCAACTTGACGACCAGGTCGAGGCCGCGGTCCGCGAGGGCGTCGCGCCAGCGCTGCAGCCAACCGGCGACCCGCACGATCGAGGGGGGCAGCGTGCCGCTGAGGTTGACGAGCAGGCCGTCGAAGCGCGCGCCGGCGGCGGCCGCCGCCGTCTGCCGGATATCCACGGCATCGAGGCCAGCCTCGGGATGGAAGACGACCTGGGGGACCAGGCGCAACTGGTAGAGGGCGGCCAACCGCCGGTAAAACTCGGGGTCCCAGCCCGCGCGGAGCACGCGGTTCTGCCGGACGGCGTCCAGCCAGCCGGGGCTGACGTCGGTCAGGCGCACGGCGTTGCGGTGGAGCCAGGCCACGACGGCGGACTCGTCGCCGGCAGCGTAGGTCCAGGCGGCCACGGCGGCGGACGGCGGCTTGAGGCTGGCGCCGCAGACATCGAGGCGCGCGCGCCCGGGCACGGGATCCCAGACGCTCATGCCGAACAGGCCAGGCGCCGGCTCGCCGCGCAGCGGCACATGCGCCGGGAACAGCGGGGCGCCGTCCAGCGCGGCATACAGCATGCGGTTGCGCACGGTCACGTCGAGGGTATGCTCGCGGCCGCGCTCGAGTGGCACCGCGGCGGAGGCCAGCGTGAAGCGCGGACGGCCGGCCTGTTTCTGCCGCACCCAGGCGCCGGCGCCGTTCGCGGCGGGGGCTTCCGGCGCCGCGCGGCCACCGGCGTCGCCGAGGCCCAGGTAGACATAGGATTCCTCGTCGGACGACGCCCGCAGGAAGACGCCGAGCTGGCCGTGCGACAGCACGAAACGCACCTGGGCGCTGTAGTCCTGCAGGCCGTCGCTGCCGTTGAGCCACATCTTGGCGCCGCTCGCCCGGCCGGCCGGCCGCAGGGCCAGCCGCTGGCCGGCGGGCCGCAGGTCGCCCCAGTCGGCAACCCAGTCGGCGGCGTGCCGGCCGGAGGCGTCCTGGATCACGGGCAGCGCGGCCGGCCAGGCGCGGTCGAGGATCGCGACCAGCTCCGGCCCGGACCACTCCGGACGCACGCGCAGGCGGCGCAGGCGGTGCGGGTCGCTGGCGCGCGTATTGAGCGCCAGGTTGCCGCTGGTGAAGCCGAGCGCGTAGTTGGCCGCGACCAGCCCGAGATTGACGGCGCGGACGGGCTCGGCCTCGGCGCGGAACTGCCCGAAGTCGCCGCAGGGATAGGCGTAGGCCGGGGGGCGCATCCGCAGGGCGCGGCGGAACTGGTCTAGGCAGCGTTCGTGGTCGGCGCGCACGCGGTCCTCGAACTCGGCGGGCGTCTCGATCCGCTGCCGGTCCGGCAGCCAGCGCCGCGTTGTCAGGGCGCGGCCGCCGGCGGTCTCCGGCGGGACCGGCGGCACCCGGGCGAAGCCGTCGTCGCTCTGGGCGCCGACCTCCCAGACCCCGCCGCGCAGCATGCCGCGGACATAGGGCCAGCGCAGGCTGGCGGGGTCTTCCTCGCGGATCGGGCGCGTCCAGAGGAACATCACGGCGCGCCAGCCGGCCTTGCGGATCGCCGCCTCGACGGAGAAATAGGACGACTTGCGGCTGTGGTCGAAGGTCAGCAGGACGGCGTTGCGCGGCAGGGGCGCCCCCTCGGCGTAGAACGCGCGGACGTCCTGGAGGGTCACGGGATTGTATCCCCGGGCGATCAGGCTGGCGAGGTGCTCGCCGAAGCGCGCCGGGCTGACTTCGTTGGTCTTGGCCGAGACACCCTCGTAGCAGAGGGACACGAAGGCCTGGCCGTCGAGCGGGCCGCGCGGCGGCGCCGGCGGGTACATGGCGCGGTTGATCATGGCCTTGACGGGGAAAAACCAGGCCACGGCCAGGCAGAGCAGCATGCCGAAATAGGCCCAGGCGGCGGCGTAAGACACCGGCACCGGGTGCAGCGGCCGGGACCCGTCCGGACCGGGCGCCGGGACGGACCGGGGATCGTCGGGATGGTCGGGTGTCATCGTGTGCCCCACTTCGTGACCCGCATGGTCGCCACGGCGTAATAGCCCTGCCAGCTGAAAAAGGCCATGTAGGTGAGCGTGAAGACGATCGCCGTCCACCAGTAGGGGCGCCCGGTTTTCTCGAGGTAATAGAACGACCACAGCAGGGTCACGATCAGGACGCCGCCGAGGTAGAAGGTGGCCGGGCGGCCGTAGACCAGCGGGCCGATAATCAGGGCATTGGCCATCACCAGCGGCGCCAGCAATGGCAGGATCGTCATCGCGTACCACGACAGCACCGCCGCCGGGTGCTTGCGCCAGATGAACCGGCCGGCGACCAGCAGTTCGCGAATCCAGGACCGTTTCCAGCGGCACTGCTGGACGACGTACTTGCGCCAGCGGTCGGGGACGATCGTGGTGGCCAGCGCCTCGCAGTCGTAGAGCACGCGGTAGCGCCGCAGCAGGAAGTTGGTCAGGCTGCGGTCGTCGCCGAAGGTCACCCGGCGCCCGAGGAAGCGCTGGTGCAGCCAGCGATCGAGCACGTCGAGCACGCAGACGGTGCGGTAGGCCGAGAAGCAGCCCGGACAGCACGACACCGCCCCGAACAGGCTTTCGGCGGCCTTCATCACGCGGTACGACACGTAGTAGCGCACGTCCTGCATCTGGGTCAGGACGTTGACGCCGGCGTTTTCAACATCGGTATGGCCGGCGACGGCGGCAACGGTCGGGTCGGCCAGGCCCTGGACGATCTTGCGCAGGGCGCCCGGCAGGAGAAAGCTGTCGGAATCCACGTAGACCAGGACGTCGCCGCGCGCCAGCAGGGCGCCGACGGCCATGCCGTGGCGTTTGCCCTTGTTCTGCTCAAAGTCAATCACCACCAGCCCGGGGTGGCGCTCGCCGGCGTCCAACATGGCCGCCAGCGTGCGGTCGCTGGAGCCGTCGTTGACGACGATCGCCTGGAGTTTGCCGGCCGGATAGCCCCCGGCGAAGACGCGGTCGACGGTTCGGCCGATGGAATCCTCTTCGTTGCGGCAGGCGATCACGACGGTGATCGGGGGCAGGTAGCCGACGTCGCGCGGCGGCTGGTAGAAGAGCGCCAGCAGGAAGCGCGACAGGATGAAGACCCCGACGCAGAGGCTGTAGGTATTGATCCAGGGCTGGTACCAGAAATAGTGCAGGTTGTAGAACTTGAAATAGATGGCCAGGGCCAGGAGCGCGATGCTCACGGCGGTCAGCGCCAGCAGGCGGCCGCCCGAGACCTTGCGGTAGCACGGCACGGCGTCGCCCGGGTCCGCCGGCAACGGCGGCGCGGCGGGGACGGTTGGCGGAAAGACGTGCGCGGCCAGCGGGCCGCGGCAGAACGGGCAGGTCGCCGGCAGCGCCCGGGCCGGGCCCTTGAAACTCATGCGGCATCCGGCGCAGCGGCGCACGGCGCGGGCGCCGTCGTCCGGGCCGCCGGCGTCGGGCCGCTCCGGGTCCGTCTGTCCGGGCGCGGGCGGCGTACGGGTTGCGACGGTTGCAGTCATGGCGGGCCAGCCGCACGCCGGGCCGGCGCGATCCGGACACGGCGCGCCGGCAACGGGCAACGACTACAGGCTACACGGCATCCGGCCGCGCCGCAAGGACAGTTTGCCGACGTCTCCGGGACAGCCCGGAATGACGCCCGGCCTTGCCGCCTCGATCGGCAGGCGGCGCGTGGGGCGCGGACCATGGAGGGCGCGGCACAGCGGCCGGCGCGGCGCCCGCGCCGCGGCCGGCGGCTCTAGGACGGGAACTCCAGGCGGACGATCGAAAAATCGTCGTCCAGCGGACCGGCGCCGTGCATGGCGCGGACGGTGGCGAGCAGGCGGTCGAGGCCGGAATCGCCCTCGGCGGCGGCGCCGCGCAGGAAGTCCCGGAACTCGGCAAAGGTCCACATGGCGCCGTCGGACCGCGCGATCTCGTAGGCGCCGTCGCTGACCAGGACGAGCACGCCGCCCGGCGGCACGGGGCATTCGGCGCTGCGGTAGACGACGCCCGGCATGCCGCCCAGGACCAGCCCGGGGACCCGCAACTCCCGCGGGTCGGGCGCCGCCCCGCCGGCGGCGCCGGGCGCGAGCAGCAGGGCCGGCGGGTGGCCGGCGCAGGCGAAGCGCAGGGTGCGCGTCGAAAGGCGGTAGACGCCATACCAGATGGTGAAATACATGTTGTTGTGGTGTTCCATCTGGAAGGCCTCGTTGAGCACCGAGAGCGTGGCGCCCGGATCGCGGAAATCGGTGTTCGGCAGCGCCTGGGAGCGCAGGGCGTTCATGGCCGAGATCGAGAGCAGGGCCGCCCCCACCCCGTGCCCGCAAACGTCCAGCAGGAACAGGCAGAAGTGGTCCGGGTCGAGCCAGTGGTAGCCGAAAGCGTCGCCGCCCAGGGCGGTCGAGGGCACAAACCGCCAGTCGGCGCGCACCGGCCCGGCGGCCAGCGGCGAAGGCAGGAGCGACTGCACATAGGCCGCCGCCTCGGCCAGTTCGGCGGCCAGGGCTTTCTGGCTGGCCTCGAGAGCCTGGTAGGCGGCATTGCGCTGGCGGAGGGCGATCAACCCCCGGGAATGGTGCCGGATGCGCGCCACGAGTTCGATGCGGTCGGGCAGCTTGACGAGGTAATCGTGGGCGCCCCGGGCAAACGCCTCGGCCTTGGTGACCGGCTCCTCGCGCGCGGAGAGCACGATCAGGGGAACGTCGCGCAACGCCGGGTCGGCCCGGTAATAGCGCACGAGCGTCAGGCCGTCGATCTCCGGCATGACCAGGTCCTGCAGGATCACCGTGGGCGCCCAGTCCCTGGCGATCGGGATGGCCTGGGCCGGATCCCCGCAATGCCGGAAGCGGATATCCGTTTCCGGCGCCAGCATGCGGCGCACGGCCTCGCCCACCAGGGCCTGGTCGTCCACCAGCAGGACCCGGATCTCGGCCAGCGGGTCGCCGGCGGGCAGCGGATCAGCGGACGGCATTGGCATGCGCCCCCAGGTTCCGGAGAATCTCCGCGGCAATGGCCGACACCGGCAAAATGCGGGCGGCGGCCTGCAGTTCAACGGCCGCGCGCGGCATGCCGTAGACCACGGACGTGGCCTCGTCCTGGGCGATCGTCGCCCAGCCGGCGCGCCGCAGGGCCAACAACCCCGCCCCGCCGTCGCGCCCCATGCCGGTCAGAAGCACGGCGGCGCCGGGCGCCGGCCAGTGCTCGGCCGCGCTGGCAAAGCACACGTCCACCGACGGCCGGTAGACGCAGGCGGCGGGCTCGGCATCGTAGGCCAGCGCGCCGCCGGGCCGCATGACCAGGTGATCGTTGGTCGCCGCCAGCCAGACCGTGCCGGCTTCCGGCCGGCAGCCCGCGGGCGCGACCCGCACGCGCAGGGCACAGTGCCGGCCCAGCCAGACGGCCAGGTCCGGCGCAAACTCCTGGTCGATGTGCTGCACGACGACCAGCCCGGCGTGCAGGTCGCCGGGCAGCGCCGCCAGGATCGTCGCCAGGGCGGCCGGGCCGCCGGTCGAGGCGCCCAGCAGAACCAGCGGCGGCGCGCCGCCGGGCGCCGGGCGCGGCCGGGCGGCCGGGCCGCTTCCGGCGGTCGGCCGCGGGCCGCCGGCCGCCGGGACGCCGGGACCGGGCCGCACGAGGTGGCTGAGGATCTCGATCTTGCGCAGCAGGTCGCGGGCGCCGGCCAGCGATCCGTCCGGCCCGAGCACGGGGGTGTTGACGGCATCCAGGGCGCCGAAGCCCATGGCCTCGAACACCAGCCCGATATTGCCATCCACCGTGGCCGTCACCACCAGGATCGGGCAGGGCGTGTCGCGCATGATCCGGCGCGTGGCCTCGGCCCCATTCATTCCCGGCATGATCAGGTCCATCAGGATCATGTCGGGCCGGTCCTCCGCGCAGCGGCGCACGGCCTCGGCGCCGTCGTAGGCCACCCAGGCCACCCGGGTGTCCGGCCGGCTCGCCACCACGCGGCGCAGGGCCTCGACCGCCAGCCGCAGGTCGTTGACGATCGCGATCCGCATGGCCATCACGGGTCCCCGATCAGGTCGGCCACGGCCTTCAGGAAGGAGGCGTCGTGGAAACTGCTCTTGGCGAGGTAGTGCTCGGCGCCGGCCTCGAGCCCGCGCAGCCGGTCCTCCTCGCGGTCCTTGTAGGACACGATCACCACCGGCACGGACCGCAGCCGCGCATCCTGCTTGATCTGGCGAACGAGGTCAATCCCGTTCAGGCGCGGCATGTCGACGTCGCTGACGACCAGGTCGTAGCGGCCGGCGCGCAGGACGTTCCAGGCGTCCATGCCGTCCACGGCCGTGTCAACCGCGTACCCGCGGTGCTCGAGAATCTGGCGTTCCAGCTCGCGCACGGTGATGGAGTCGTCGGCCACCAGGACGCGCTTGCGCCGGCCGCGGCCCGCGCCCGCATCCCCGGCTTGCGCCGCGCGCAGGCGGCCGCCGGCCAGCAGCGCCTCTATCGAGCGCAGCAGGTCGTCGACGTCGAGGATCAGCGTCGGCGAGCCGTCCTCCAGCAGCGCGAGCGCGGCGACGTCCTGGACTTTGCCGAGGCGCGCGTCGAGCGGCCGCACCACCAGGTCCTGTTCCCCGAGAAACCGGCCGACGACCAGGCCGTAGGCGGCGGCCCGGTCGCCGATCGCCACCACCGGCCAGGCGCCCCCGGGCGGCGCGGCGGCCGCGGCGCCCTCCAGGCCGAGCACGGCGCGGGCGTCCGCCAGGCCGATGGAGCGCCCCTCGAGCGCCAGGAACCGCCGTCCTTCGAGCGTTTGAACGGCCTCCGGCAGGGCCGTGGCCAGCCGCTCGACGCGCCCGAGCGGAATGGCGTACGGGTGCCCGGCAATCTCGACCAGCAGGGCGCGCAGCACCGAGAGGGTGATCGGCAGTTGCAGGTGGACGCGCGTGCCGGCGCCCGGGCGCGTCTCGATGCGCACCTGCCCGCCAACCTCCTGGGCCAGGGCGCGCACGATGTCCAGGCCGACGCCGCGCCCCGAGATTTCCGAAACGGCGTCGCTCGTCGAGAACCCGGGCAGAAACAGGAACTCGAGCGTCTCGGCCTCCGAGAGGCGCGCCGCCATCGTCTCGGCGCACAGGCCGCGCGCCACGGCCTTCCGCCGCACCGCGGCGCTGTCGATCCCGCGCCCGTCGTCGGCCACGGTGATCAGCAACTGGCCGGCATGATGGCGCGCCGCAAGGGTCAGCCGGCCGGCCGCCGGCTTGCCCGCCGCCTGCCGCTCGGCCGGGGTCTCGAGGCCGTGATCGAGGGCGTTGCGCAGGAGATGGGCGAGCGGCGCTTCGAGCCGGTCGAGAATGTCGCGGTCCACGCCGGTGGCCTGGCCGGAAACCTCGAAGGCCGCCTCCTTGCCGAGGCGGCGCGCCAGGTCGCGCACCATGCGCGGAAATCCCTGGACGCCGTCGGCGAACGGCCGCATCCGGCTGCGCAGTCCCTCGCGGTAAAGGCGGTCGGCGAGGTCGCCGAACTGCTGCGACCACAGCTCGAACCGCTCGTGGGTGTGCGCGGCCGCCGCGCGGCAGGCGTCCAGCCGGCGGCGCATCTCGGCCGCCAGCCGATCGGCCGCGGCGTCGGACGGCCCGGCCGCCAGCCGTGCGCCGCAGGCCCGCTCCAGCCGCCGGCCGATGTCGTTGAGCGACCGGCGCAGCGCCTGCAGCTCGGCGGCGAACGGGGCCATCCAGCGGGTCTGCACCGACACTTCACCCATCAGGTCGAGCATGCGCGTGAGGTTCGCGGACGTCACCCGCACAAACCGGGCGTCGGGCGCCGCCGCCGGGGCGGCGTCCGCCGGCGGAATCGCCGGCGCGGGGGCCGGCGCCGGGACCACCGGGCGCGCGGTCGGCAGCGCGGCCGCCGGCGCCGGCGGCGGTGCGGCGCGCAGGGCGGCCAGTTGCGCCAGGAGCGCGGCGAGGCCGTCCTGGCGCTCGCGCCGCCAGGTCTCGGCGTCGGGGGCGTTGGCGACCTGGCCGAGCAGGTCCACGCCGCGCAGGAGAACATCGGCCGCGCCGGCATCCAGCCGGAGGGCGCCCTGCTGGGCGGCGACGAAGCAATCCTCGAGCGCGTGGGCGACGGTGACGGCCGCCTCGAGGCCGACGATGCGGGCGGCGCCCTTGAGGGAATGGGCGGCGCGCATGAGGGCGGCCAGGCGGGCGGTGTCGCCGGGGGACCGTTCCAGCGCCAGCAGGCCCTCGGTGAGCGCGGCGGTCTGGGCCTGGGTCTCCTGCCGGAACAGATCCATCAGCGAGGATCCGCCGGCCGCGGACTGTTCGGCATCGTTCATCACCGGCTCCGGGATAAACGCCGGATCACGGGACCACCCGCTCATCCAGCGCCTGGAACACACGCGCGGCGTCCAGCAATCCGATCCGGCGCGACCCGCGCGCCAGCAGGCCGCGGCTGTAGCGCGGCACGGCATGGGCGACGGTCGCCGGCAGGGGCAGCACCTCGCGCGCCTCGAAGCGCAGCAACCCCTCGACCGCGTCCGCCGGGAACAGCCAGGTGGAGCGCGCGTGGCGCGCCACGACCAGGCGCGGCGTTCCCGGCGCGGCATCGCCGGGAGCGGGCGGAATCTCGAGCAGCGCCGCCAGCGAGGCGCACAGCAGGAGTTCGCCGCGCACGCTGGCCACGCCGATAAAGACCGGGCCGCTGCGGTGCGGCACGGGGCGCACCGTCCGTTGGCCGACGACCTCCAGGCAGACGGGCGCGGGCAGTCCCAGCCATTCCGGGCCAACGCGGAAGACGAGCACGGTATCGCTGAACGCCGCGTCCGGCTCCCGGGGGCCGGCCAGCACGCCTTTCCACTCCTCGAGGTATCCCGCGGGCGGCGGGCGGTCAAACAACCGCAGGGCGCCCCGCGCATAGGCTGGGCAGTTCCGGCAATGGACATGGCGCGCCAGGTCCGGGCAGCTGCGGTCCCCCGACACGCCGATGCGGGTCCAGCAATCGCCGCGGACGTCGGCCGTCATCGCGCCTCCCCCGCCGCCGCGCGGGCGCGGGCTGCCCTCCGCCGCAGGCGCTCGGCGCCCTCGGCATCGCCGCGGCGCGCTTTCAGCAGGGCCAGATGCGCCAGGGCCTCGGCGTGATCGGCCGCGAGGTACAGCGTGCGGTTGAAACAGGCCTCGGCCGCCGCCGGGTCGCCGGCGGCCTCGCGGAGGACGCCGAGCAGGAAATGCGCCTCCGGCCGCGCCGGCGCGTCGCGGGCCAGCGCCTCGCAGGCGGCCGCCGCCTCCGCCAGGCAGCCGCGGTCGGCGAGCGCCCGCGCGCGCGCTAGCCGGACGCCCCACGCCGCCGCCGGCGCCGCGGGGTCCGGCGGCCGCGGCGGCGGCAGTGGCGGCACGGCCAGAACCGGGGGCGCAGAACGGACGGCCGGCGCTGAGAACGCGGCGGGGGCGGGCGGCGCGGCGGGACCCGGCTTGCGATAGGCGAACGCGCCGGGAATGCGCAAGGACTCGAAGCGCGCGTCGAGCAGCGGCAACTGCTCGGCGTGGCCCACGATGAGCAGACCGCCGGGACGGAGGAGCCGGTCGAGACTCTCGACCACGCGCTGCCGCGCCGGCGGCAGAAGATAAATCAGCAGGTTCCGGCAGAACACCACGTCATACGGCGCCTCGGCCGCCAGGCTCTCCGGCGCCAGGAGATTCGCCTGCCGGAAGCGGATGCCGGCGCGCAGCTCGGGGCGCACGACCCAGGCGCCGCCCTCGCGCCGGAAATAGCGCGCGTGCCCGTTGAGGGGCGTGCCGCGGAAGGCGTTCGGCCCGTAGACGCCCCGGCGCGCCCGCTCCAGGCAGGCCGTGCTGATGTCCGCCGCCTCGAGGCGGTATCCCGGTGCGCCGTCCGGATCGAGGCCGGCTTCCCGCAGCGCAATGGCCATGGAATACGGCTCCTCGCCGGTCGAACAAGGCGCGCTCAGGACGCGCAGGCAACCCCGCGGGTGCCGCGACCGCCAGGCGCCGGCCGCGTAGTCGCCCAGACAGCGGAAAGGCTCGCCGTCCCGGAAAAACCAGGTTTCCGGAACGACCACGGCCTCGACCAGCGCCTGGAACTCCTCGGACCGGGCTGCGATCCGCGCCCGGTACTCGGCGGGCGCCGTCAGCCCGCAGGCCGCCATCCGGCGACTCACGGCGTCGGCCACCGCGCACGGCCCCAACGCCCGGGTATCGAGCCCAATGGCGTCGCCAAGCATGCGCTCCATGTCCGGCAGAAGGATCATGGCGTGACGGCATCCCCATCGCGGGGTTCGTGATCCTGCCTCATCGTGTCCTCGGGAATGGGAACCGCTGCGCTGCGACCCCGAACGGTTATTCGCCCTGCTCCGCCCTCGCCTCGTCCCGCGCGCTCCCGGGCACCACGTCCGCGGCGCTCCCCGCCGGCTCCGTTTCCAGCAGGGCCTCGGCCTCCGGGGTCAGCAGGGCCTCGAGCCGCAACGCCTGCACGGTCTCGGCCCCGTCCAGCGCCACCGTCCCGAGATAGGGCGCGCCCGGAACGCGCAGGCCCGGCTGGGAGAACGCGTTGTCCGGTCGCTCGACGGTATCGCACACGGCTTCCGCCAGCAGACCGACCGCGCGCGGGCGCCCGTCCGGCCGGCGGTGCTCCACGAGCACGATGCGGCTGCTGAGCCGGTCGGCGCACGGGACGCCGGCCGTCATCCGGCAGAGGTCGAGGACCGGCACCGCCATGCCGCGGTAGGCGATCAGGCCGGCCACATAGGCGGGCGCGCCGGGGCAGGGCCGGCCGGCCACCCGCGGGATCACCTCGAGCACGGCGCGCGCCGCCACCGCGTAGCGCGCGCCGCCGGCCTGGAACACGAGCAACAGCATGGCATCCCCGGAGTCGCCCGGCCGCCGCCGGGCGCGGTCAGACATGGAACACGGACACCGCCTCCTGCAGCGTGCGGGCCGCCGCGCGCAACTGCTCGGCGGCGGCATTGAACTGCCGCACCGACTCCGCCGTGCGCTCGGCCCCCTGGCTGACCTGGGCCAGCGCCCGGCCGATCTGCCGGGCGCCCTGCGACTGGGCCTGCATGCCCTCGTTGACCGTCTCGAAACGCGGGGCGAGCGCCTGCACCTGCCCGATGACCGCGGCCAGCTGCTGGCCGATGGTGCCGACGGTCTGCGATCCGCGGCGGACGGCGCCGCCAAAGGTCTCGGTGTCGGCCACCCCGGCCGCCACGGCCGCCCGCATCTCCGCGACCATGCGCTCGATGTCCAGCGTGGCGGCGGCCGTCTGGTCGGCCAGGCGCCGAATCTCGCGGGCCACCACGGCGAAGCCGCGGCCGCTGGCGCCGGCCTTTTCGGCCTCGATGGCGGCGTTGAGCGAGAGCAGGTTGGTCTGGTCGGCCACCTTGGTGATCGTGGTCACGACCCCGTCGATCGCGCCGGTCGTCTTGCGGATCGCGGCCAGACGCGCGGCAACGCCCTCGGCGGCCGTCACCACCCCGCCAATCGAGGCGTCCATGGCCGCGAGGCCGCCGCGCCCGGCGTCCGCCACCCGCACGGCATTCTCGGTGACGGTCTTGACGGAGTCCATCGTGCGCACCAGTTCCTGGGCGGTGGCCGTGATTTCCTGGACGGCGGCGACGACCTCGCCGGTCGAGGCGCCAAACTCGCCGACCACCTGTTCCTGCTCGCGGGAGGCGGCGGCGATCTGGGCCGCCGTGGCCGCCAGCTGGCTCGTCGCCCGCAGCACCTGCCCGACCAGCCCCGCCAGGCTTTCGGTCATGGCCGAGACCGACGCCCACAGCCGCCCGGTCTCGTCGGCGGCCGGCCGGCGCCGGCGGTTGGTGTCGGCGATCGCCGCGCGGGCGTCGGCCAGCCGCCCCTCGGCGATCAGGCCGGCGACCCGCGCCAGGTCGGTGACGGGGGCCGCGATCGACCGCGACAGCAGCAGGAGCAGCAAGGTCGCGAGCAGGACCGCCAGCAGCCCGATGGCGGCGTTCAGGTTGCGGATCAGAAAGGCGGGCGCGAGAATCTCGCGCGCCAGGGCGCGGGCGATGACGATATACCCGAAGTCCGGGTCGGTGCGGAACGCGGCCACCACCGGTTCGTGTTGGTACTCGTAGAACAGCATGCCGTTGCGCTGCGCGAGAATCTCGCGGCCGAAGGGCATGGTCGCCAGGTTGGTCGCCATCACCAGGGAGGCGTCCGGGTGGGAACAGATCAACCCCTGGCGATCGGCCACGTAGACATAGCCGGACTCGCCGATGGTGACCGGCTCGACGAACTCGCGCGTGAAATACTTCAGGTCGAGCGAGCCGAGGATCACGCCGGCCGGCGCCCCGTCGCCGGCCACGGGAGCGGCCACCACGAAGACCGGATTGCCCGAGGTCTTGCTGACGATCATGTCGGAGACCACCACCGCGCCGGTGACCGCCTGCCAGAAATAGGCGCGGTTGGTGACGGAGCGGCTCCAGGCCGCCGCGGGGTCGGAGGAGCACACGGCGCGGCCCTGGCGGTCGGCCAGCACGAGAATCTCGTAGTAGGGCCCCTCGCGGGCGCAGCGCGCGAGGAGCTCGTTGGCGCGGGCAACGGCCGACGGCGGCGGCGCGGCCGCGGCCACCACGGCGCGCAGGGCGTCCTGCTCGCCGAGCAGCACCATGTCGCGCTGCCGTTCCCCGACCCAGGCGGCCATGCTCTTGCTGGCGGTGGCGGCCAAATTTTCCATCTGGTCGAGGGCCGCCCGCCGCATGGCCTCGCGGGCGACGCGCGTGGTCCAGGCCGTCGAGCCGCCCATCGCCAGGACGAACAGCAGGATCGTCGGCACCACGAGTTTGGCGCGCAGGCTGCGGAAGATCATGGCGGCGCTCCCGTGCGGCACGGTCAGACCTTGAACCGGGCGATCTCCTGCTGCAGAGCGCGCGCCGCGTCCTGGAGCTGCGCCGTGGCGGCATGGAACTGGCGCAAGGCCTCGCTGGTCTTGCCAACCCCTTCGCCCAGCCGTCCCATGGCCTCGGCGATCTGCCGGGCGCCGGCCGACTGCGCCTGCATCCCCTCGTTGACCGACTCGAAGCGCGGCATGAGCGCCTTGACCTGGGCGATGATGCGCTCCATCTGGGCGCCGATCCCGCTGACGGTTTTGACGCCGCCCCCAACGTCGGCGGTGAACTTGTCCATCTCCATCACGCCGGCGGTCACGGAACTCTGCATGTCGCGCACCGTCTGCTCGATGTCGAGCGAGGCCGTGGCGGTCTGGTCCGCCAGGCGCCGGATCTCGCGCGCCACCACGGCGAATCCCTGGCCGAACTCGCCGGCCTTCTCGGCCTCGATGGCGGCGTTGAGCGAGAGCAGGTTGGTCTGGTCGGCCACCTTGGCGATCGTGGTCACCAGCCCGGTGATCGCTCCGGCCTTCTCGTGGATCACCGCCAGGCGCGCCGAGATCGCGGCGGTGGCTTCGCCCAGGCGGCCCATCGAGCCGGCCATGTCGGCCAGGCCGGCGCGGCCGGTGTCGGCCAGCCCCTCGGTCTCGGCGGCCGCGGTCTGCACGGCCTGCATCGTGCCGACGAGTTCCTGGGAGGTGGCCGAGATCTGCTTGACGGCCGCGGTCACCTCGGTCGTCGAGGCGCCAAACTCGGCGACGGTGGTTTCCTGCTGGCGCGAGGCGGCCGCGATCTCGGTGGCCGTCGAAACCAGTTGCACGCTCGAGCGCTGGACCTGCCCGACCAGCGAGGCCAGCCGCTGCGTCATGGCCGAGACGGCCTCGAACAGGCGGCCGGGCTCGTCGGCCGCGCGCGCGCGGCCGTCCTGGAAGGCGCTCACGGCCTTGCCGGCCTCGGCCAGGTTGCCGTCGGCGATCGTGCCGGCCATGTCCACCAGGGTGCCGATCGGGCGGGCGATGGCCGCGGCGATCCAGAGCGCCAGCAGCACGGCCAGCACCAGGACCACCACCCCGCCCAGCGGCCCGATCAGCAGCAGGCGGTCGACGGCGGCGTCGAGGCGCGCCAGGACACCGTGATAGTCGTCCTCGTAGATGCCGGCGCCGATGACCCAGTCCCAGGGGGCGAAATAGGTGACCGCCGCGACCTTGGCGCGCGGCGCGGGGTCGCCGGGGTTTTGCCAGGGATACCGCACCAGCGCCGCCGCCCCGTTGGTCGTGGCCAGCGCCCGGCCCACGACCTCGCGCACGAAGAAGCGCCCTCCGGGGTCCTGCTGGTCCCAGAGGCACTGGCCGTCCAGGCCGCTGCCCTGCTTGGCGACCAGGTAGCAGCCGCGCTCGGCGCCGGTTCCCCCGAGGACGTAGACATAACCCGATTTGCCGATGGCGATCGACCGGATCGCCGCGCACAGGTCGCGGATGACTTCCGCGAACGGGAACCCGACGTAGAGCATCCCGGCCACCCGCTGCGGGTCGGCCGGGTCGTAGAGCGGCGCGTAGGCCGCGGCGTGCCACTGGTCGAGCACCCGCGCGCGGCCAATGTAGGTCTCGCCGCGCAGGACGGCCGCGATGGCCGGCGACTCCGCGCCGCCGGGCGCCCGCCGCGGGATGTAGGTCCCGAGCGCGCGGCCGCCGCCGGCGTTGGTGACGGTGGTAGCCACGCGCAGCATGTCGCCGGCGTCGTTCAGGCGCTGAAACAGCGTGCAGGAAGCGCCGGTGAACTCGGTGACCTTGTCCACCACCGGGCTGGGCGCGGCCGGGCCGGCCGGCGGAAGCACGGGAACGCCGCCCAGGCAGAGCACCGGCAGCGGCGCGGCGCGCGTCTCGCCGGTCTCCTGGTTACGGGCCTGCCAGACGTGCTGGCTGGCCGCGAACGCCATCGCCCCCTGGCGGTCCAGCTCGCGGCGCGCCGCGTCCAGGGTGTCGCGCAGGCGGCGGTCGGTGTGGGTGTGGGTCATCTCGCACATGCGATAGACCAGCCGGGCGATCTCGCCGACGTCCGCGCGCACGAGTTCGTTCATGTCCTCGGCCACGTCGCGCATCAGGTCCTGTTTCTGGGCCAGGACCAGCACCGACATCACCGCCACCGGCAGCGCCGCCGCCAGGACGGCCAGCCAGACGATCTTGGTTTTGAGCGTCCAGGTCATGGGCGAACCTCCGGCGCCAGCGGTTCCCGCGGGGCGATCCAACGGCAGTGTCGTCTTTTGCCCGAAACCCGTCAAGGCGCGGGCCGACGATTTTTTTCTTGCGCCGCGACCTCGATCCGATATGGTAGGACGCTTCTTCCGCGGGGGAGTAGCGCAATTGGCTAGAGCATCGGCTTGTCACGCCGAAGGTTGCGGGTTCGAGCCCCGTCTCTCCCGCCAGGCCAATCCTTGATTCCATGCGGCCCAAGCCGCTTGCACGTCCGTCGCATCCGGCGTGCCCCCCCCCGAGCAATCGGCTCTCCCGGACCAGGCCCCTCGCCCCGTCCCCGCGCGCCCGCGTCCACCCGGGACTTCTCCACGCAGACTTCGTCGCGCGTTCCGGCGCCACCGGCAGACCATCAGCAGGCAGGCCCGGTCCCCGTCAAACGCCTGCCGCGACCACGGAACCCGCCGGCGATCTCCGCTGCCCTCGCGGAGTCCGTTCCAGCCGCCACACGCCCCATGAGCGCACATTAAACATCGGTTCATCCCCCTCCTGCCCTTTCCAAAATACCCGGTGCCGTTCGCCATACGGCGTGTACCCCGGCGGAACTCTCCGCCACCAGGGTGTCTTCGAACGGCCTTTCGATTGTCGAGGCGCGCGTGACGTCAGCGGCGGAGACGGCTGAGTCACCGCAATGTTGAATTTGAATCGGTCGCCCGGGCGCAAGGCCGATTCCGCATCGGCGGCCCGGCGGCGCAGCATGCGCAACGGCACCGCCAGCATCGCAACATATCCGCGCGCCGATGGTCGGACGGCATGCCGCACCACCGCGCCCGGAATGTTCGATTTGTTCGATATCCGCACATGGCCCGCGGCGTCGATCGCAACTTCAAACGATTCCGGGGTATACGTTATCCGCGGCAGACGCCTGTTGGCCGCAAAGAGAAAACGAACGGCATCACAGTTGTACATATAGGCTGCGCCGGGACGCGCCAGGCGCGTCGCGCTTTCAACGTCCACCATCACATAGAGCACGCCGTCGGCATGCATGGCGCGGACATCATACGCACAATGACCATGCCGGGCGGCGGCCGGAGAGCGCTCTTTAGAGACATCATAATGGGTGTCCTGCGAGACATGAATGGCTGTGATCTTTCGCCATATTGTTGCATGGATATCGGCATGGACCGCCAGGGGATGTCCCGCGATTACGCTATAGTCCGGCATGACGGCGCGGGGATGCCTTGGGGCGGCGGCCGGCCGCGGTGGCGCGGCGCGTTTCGTCCCGTAAATTACAGCCCCGTTCTTCCGCATCCACTGTCCCATGGCCCGCAGCCGACGGACTTCCTCGGGGCGCAAGGACCCATCCGGGCGCGGGCCGACGTTCAACAGAAAGTTCCCGCCGGCGGCCGCGGTTGCCCTGAGCATCTCCACCAGCGTGCCGGCGGATCGGAAGTCCGCTTCGGTCTCATGCCGGCAATACCCCCACGACTGGCCGGTCATCGTATGGCAAACCTCCCACGGAATCTTGCGCCCGTTGAACCGCGGCGGAGCGCGCGGAGTCATCTGTTCGGGCGTGACAAAATCGGGCTCATTGCCTATCAACCGGTCGTTGATGAGAATATCCGGCTGATAGGTCCGGATTTCCTTGGCAATAGCCCGGCCGTCGTCTTTGAAGACAGGATCGCCCCCGTCAAACCAGAGCACATCAATGGTCCCGTAATTGGCCAGCAGTTCCCGCAACTGGCCCAGCATGTAAGCCAGATATTTTTGTTTATCGGGCTTGCGCGCGGCGGGTTGCATCTGCACAAGCGGAGCATTCGATGGAAACGGATAGTGGGGGTGGTGCAAATCCTTGATCGCGTAATACAAGCCGACATGCAATCCCTCGGAGCGGCACGCCTCGGCATAGTCCCGCACAAGGTCGCGCCGCGCCCCGGAATGAACGGCATTGTATTCAGTCAATTTGGAATCAAACAGACAGAAGCCGTCCCAATGCTTGGTGGTCAGCACCATGTAGCGCATGCCGGCTTCCCGCGCCAGGCGCGCCCACTGCCGGGCGGCGTCGGGGCGCGGATTGAATAGCGGCAGCAATGGTTCGTAATCCCGGATGCCAACCTTCTCCGCTAACATGACCAGCTCGCCGCGGGCGGGAATGGCATACAGCCCGAAGTGAATGAACATGCCGAACTTAGCCTGCCGCCACCATTGGATGCGATCCGCCGGTGATAATCGAGCCGACCTGCCGTTGATGGTCATGGTTGGTTGCCTTTGCCGGCGGGGGTAACGGCTCCAGCAGGCGCGCCGCGGCATCACACGCGTAGCGCGGCTTGCCGCCTGGTAAGGCCTCGGAAGCTGTGACATAATCGCCCAGTGCGGGCACCGGGCCTACAACAAGGGGCGAACCGTCCAGGAAAACTGTATTGGCCACCGAAAACAGCGAGCAACCGCCGTTTTCGAAGGTGGGCGCCGACCTCCGGGCGGCGCCGAATGTAAAGAAGCGTTCGACGCACCACACGAGGACAGCTCGCGGGGACCCAGCCTGCGCTCGTTGAGCTACGGCGCGCATGCTGCCGAGCCGCACCCACGCGTCACTGAGGCAGTACGCCGCCCATTCGAGCCCATAACAAATCGCACGACGCGGATCCGCGCATGCGCGTTCAGTGCAAGAAGAACATCATGCCCGACTGGATATATTCGTAAGCGCCACGGTCCACCCGCCGGAACAACACGTCCAGTCGGCGGCGGCCATCCATGTCCAGTTCCGTCTCCATGCCTTCCGCGTACAAGCCCGAATCGACCGCGGGCGACGCTTTCTTCAGCCGGAAATCGCCGCCGCTGACATCCGCGAACCCGGGATCCGCCGCCAGGTTGTCGGCCCCGGGCAAATTAATTGCCGTGCCCAGAATGCAATTGAAGAACGGCATAAAGTTCGTCGCCACGCTGCTGGGCCCCAGGTTGGAAGTGGTTCCGCCGATATTGAAATAACTGATGGTGTTGACGAACGTATTCGTCTTGTAGGGCGACGCCCGATAGAGATAGATGCCGCCCCCCTCATAGGCCGTATTGGCGACAAACGAGCAGTTCCGCACGAAGGAGTTGCAGTTCCAGACAACTAGGCCGCCTCCGCGTCCGCTGCCGGCGACCGCGTTAGGGGCCGTGTTGGACACGAACAGGCAATTGTAAAAGGCTTGCGGGCATTGGGCCATGACGCCCCCGGCGTCGCCTTTCCACGCGTGATTGTTCTGGATCAGGCAGCGTTCCCAGATGCTTTCGACCGTCCCGCCGTTCTCAGGACGATAGGCCCCGCCGGCATTCGTGGCCGCGTTGTCTCGGAATACACAGCCGACAAACCGGGTGCTGTATGACTGATGCGCGCAGAGCCCGCCCGCGCGATTGGTGGCGCTGTTGCCCGCAATGACGCAATTGCTGACCAGCCCGGCGGGAACATAATACATGCCGCCGCCCTCTTGCGCGATGTTGGAGATGATGGAACAGTTGCTGATGTCGCCCGTCTTTCCCGCCGGGCAATTTAGCCCGCCCCCAAAGGTAACCGCCGTATTGAAATTCAACGTGCAATCCCGCAGGGTGATATTGCCCTGCGAACACACGGCGCCGCCGACGGAGGCGCTGTTGTTGTTGATGACGCACCGGAGCACGCATCCCCCTTTTGACGTAAAATAAATGCCGCCGCCGCTTGGCGCGGTGTTGGAAATGATGGAACAGTCGCTGATGTCGCCCGCCGTTCCCACACTGCAATAAATCCCGCCGCCGATGACTACGGCCGTATTGGAGGCCACGGTACACCCCCGCAAGGATCCGCCGGTTCCCTGGAGGCAAACACCGCCGCCGGTTCGCGCGGCGCTGTTGTTGTTGATCCCGCACCGGACCACGCAGCCCGTATCGGCAATATGGACCGCCCCGCCATCCGATCCGGCGCCATACGACGCATAACAATCGCGGATCGTGCTGTCCACCAACAGACTATCTGCGCCAAACACCGCCGCCCCGCTGCCGGCATACGTCGCCGTGCAAGCCCTGATAATACAGTTGCTGACCGTGCCGCTGTCCATGCGTATGCCGCCGCCGGTGTTGTCCGAACTGTTGGTGATGGTAAAACCGGCCAGCAATGCCCGGAGGTGGTTAAGGCTCACGCTCCGGGTTGTGCGCGTCGGATAATTCCCGTTAATAACCGTCTCGTCCGGTCCGTTCGTGCTGATCACGGACACCGCGTTGGTGATCTTCAACTCCGCGGCCAAGACATAGACGCCGTTGGAGACAAGCACGATGTCGCCGGCCGTTGTCGCCTTGAACAGCGCATTGCTGATGGTCTTCACGGCATTGGCCCAATCGCCCTTGCCCGTGCGGGAATCCACGCCGTTCGTGGCGACATAATACGTCTCGGCGGCCCCGTGTGTCGCGAAGGCCAGCAGCGCCGCGGCAACCACTCCCGAACATCCGATCGGCTTTCTCATGACGGGTCCTCCCTGTTGCGGCCATGCATAGGTGCGTTGCATGACACCGCATCCGTTGACCGCATGTCGCCGCCCGATGTCGTCCCAAAC
>CAZEVX010000007.1:0-38706 GCA_964515705.1 uncultured Verrucomicrobiota bacterium
TGCCCAGGCCGGTGGACTGCGCCACGTTGCTGACGAACGTGCAGGAGTCCACCGTCATACGGGCGTCGGGCCGACCAGAAATCCCGCCGCCGCCGCCGGTGCCGGTATTGGCGAAAAACAGGCAGTTGCGCGCCGCCAGCGTACCCGGGCCGCCAAAATCAAACGCGGCGCCGCGGCCGGCCAGATTACTGACAAAGGAGCAATGATCGAGGGTGGAGTTTCCCGACGAAATCCCTAGGGCCCCACCCGCATTCGCACCCGGGGTGACATTCCCGATAAAATCGCAGTTGTAGGCCGTCACCGCCCCAATTACATTAATCCCGCCGTTGCGCGTGATGCTGATGTTGAACCGGACACTGCAGTTCGAGAACACGCCGCCGGTGCTCGTCACCGTTACCCCGGCCCCGATGCAGTTGCCTGTGGTGCGGTTGGTCACGATCTCGGTATTATAGATCTTGGCCGAGCCGGACATCAGCACGCCGCCGGCCTGAACGGTGTTGTACCAGGCTTCCGTGCCGCTTTGCGGCCCGATGCGCGGGCAGACGTTGTTGCTGATCACGGAATGGGTAATCAGGCCGAGCGGCATCCGCACCCCGCCGGCCGCATAGGCGTTGGAAGACCAGCAGCCGGTGATCCAGCAGTTCGAAATGGTGCCGTTCTCCATATTCACGCCGCCGGCGGAGTACGGGGCCACAGCGTAGCCGTTGCGCACCCACAGGCGCTCGACGCGCGCCGAGGCGTGGTTCACGAACAGCACGCCATTGGAGATGGCCGGGAGCCCGCCGTCAATCACGGTATTCGTCGGCGCGGGCCCGTAGCCGCGCAGGGTGATCCCGTTGGAGATCACGAGGAAGGCGTTGCTGCCATAGACGCCGGTCGAGGTATAGACGTCGTTCGAGAGCTGCACGATGTCCGTGTTGGTGCAGGCATTGATGGCGTCCTGGATACTCGTGGCGGCGTCACCCCACGAGGTGTAGGGAGGATTGTTCCCGCCCGCCAGCGACACATAACGCGTGGTCTGCGCCCGCGCCAGGGTCCCCGCCAGCATCAGCGCCGCCGCCATCCACCGCACTGTGTTGTTCATGCCCCGCGCCTCCGTTGATGATGTCGCGCCTTTGTCTCCGCGTGTTTGCGACCGCCGCACAACGGTTCGACCAAAAAAGATTACGTAAACCATAAACGGTGATTCGGCCGTTGGCAAGCTTTTTTTGGGGGATTGGCCGGGGGAACACGATGCACAATGGTCGGGACGGCAACCGCCGGTGTGACCGCGGCTCGGTCGGAGACCTCGCCCCACCCAGGATGCCGGTTGGATAGGGAGGGCAACCTCTCCGAGGGAGCCGCCGGCCGGCGACGGGCCAGAGGCGCGCGCTGCGACGGGACTGCTCGGGTCGGTATCGAAGTCGCGATTCACTTCCGGCGACCTGGGCGCGCGGCGATCCCGCCGAACGATTGGCGATGGCGATACCGACAGCGACCCCGATACCGACGTTAGGGTGCCGGCCGCAGGGCCAGGGTGATCTCGGCCCAGCTTTGGGTTGGCTGGAAGGCGGACACCGGGACGGCGGCGGGGCGCGGGGCGGCCACACCGAGGGTGTACTGGAACTCGCGGCGCTCGGGCTGGTTTTCGGCCAGCCCGGGGGTTTCCTCCCACTCGTCGAGCAGCAGGGGGTCCGGCGCGCCGCGGCCGGGCGTCCAGCCGTCCGTTCCCGTGACGGCCGCAACGCGTCGGCCGGCATCCGGCTCGCAGCGCGCCTCGACGCGGGCGCCCGGCACGGGGCGGCCGCCGGCGTCCACGACCCGCACGCGGACGTGGCGGCTGGAGAGCACCTTGACGTCCGGCGCGCCGGTCGCGCGCGCGGGATAGCGGTTGCCTTTGAGCGGCGGCTGAATATCGCAATCCACCAGGAAGAGGCGGCCGCCGCCGAGGCCGGCGAGCGACCAGTTGGCGCCGTTATCCTGAAACTGGCAGTCCGTCAGGATGGCCGTCAGCGCGATATTGGCGCCGCCCAGCGCCGTCTCGAGGTTGCGGAAGACGGCGCCGGTCATCGTCTGACGGCCCCACGACACCGCGCCGTCCGCGTGCTCGAAGACGCTGTCGGTCACCCGGAAGACGGAATAGTTCCCGTTCCCCGCGCCGTAGGCCAGGGTGCCGGCGCACCGCGAGAGGACGGCCCGGTCGAGGATCACCTCCGCGAGATACATGTAGAGGTGGGTGTACATGGGCCGGTCGGCGGCGGCGGCCGAGAGTGTGCCCCCGTAAACCCGCAACTGCCCGCTGAGCGAGACGGCGCCGGTCATGCGCTCCCGGTAATAGGCGCCGGTGTGCAGGGTGTGCCGCCGGCCGGGCGCGTTGTCGAACAGCAGCCGCGCGCGCACGCCGGGCCAGTCTGGCCGGCCGAGACTCAACCGGTGCACCCCGCCGATATACCCGGGCGGGTTCTCGCCGGCAATGCGCGCCGGGTAGATCACCAGGTTTCCGTTGAGGACCAGGGTTTCGTTCGTGCGATCCGGCGCGCCGAGCTGGAAGACGGTGTCGCTGCCGTCGTTGCGGCCGATCCAGAGGTTGGCGTTGACGGTGTACGTGTCGCGGGCGGCGTCGTGGGACACCAGGCCCCAGTTGTTGATCCGGTCGAAGAACAGCAGGTGTTGCGGCCGGGCGGGCAGGTCTTCGGAGTAATCGTAAATCCAGATGGCGTGGGCCTCGCGCTGGTAGAGGCAGACGGCGTGGGCGCGGAGCGCCAGCAGGGCCAGCGCGGCCGCTGCCAGGAACCGGCCGGCGCGGGTCGGAGGCCATCGCGTGTTGAGTGAAAGCATACGTTTCTCCGGTGGGGCGACGCCTCCGGCCCGCGGCTGCCGGCAGGCCGGCGGAGCCGGGTTTGTTGTCAATAGTTGCGTCCCGCTGCTACGGCTCGCTCGGAGAGCTCGCCCCACCCGCCAGTCTTCCCGGTGGGGCGACGCCTCCGGCGGAGCCGTCCTTATTCTCCAGAGTCGTCCGATCCATGACATGCGGCCATTCCGAGGGAATCGTGACCAACCCTTTACGGACCGGATTCATACGGACATACAGAGCCTTTTCAACAAACTCCAACTCATCGCGAAGGCGGTGTTCGAAGAAGTCCGATTGCCAGGCGATGGCGTGCCGTGTGGTCTGATAGCGTTTCCAGTCGCCGACCGTGCGCCGAATACCGTGATCAAGGTTGAAGGTGGCAATTACATGGATGTGATCCGGCATAACGACCATGAGCCAGACATACCAACGCCCGATGGTTTCATAGTAACCCGCGCTTGCAAGGAGTTCCTTGGCAAGCGATGGTCGGGCAAGGACATTGTTTCCCCGTTTCGTGCAATTGATGGTAATAAAATGCCTGGCTCCCTGCCGCACCCACGGCGGCAGGCCATGGGGAAGTTTCTTGCGTTGCGGTGATAATCCGGATTCCATTGTCCGCGGCTCGCTCGGCCACCGTCGCGCCGGAGCGGCATGAATTTATCGCTCCGCGAAAAATTCATCACGGCTCGAACGCCGTCGGCGCGGTCCCCTGCTCGAACTGCATGGCATCCACCCAGAAGCGGCCGTCCTGCTTGGACGGTCCCCAGGCTTCGATCGAATACATGGCATATTGGGTCACGCTGGCCGGGACGGTCAGGGGCCAGTCATAGCGTTTCCACTCGGGGGTGAGCGTGAAGAAGCGCTCCCGCAGGTTGACCCCGTCGAGCCCGAGCCAGCGGACCTGGAACCCGTCGCGGTCGGCGCGCATCCAGGCCGACCAGACATAGGGCGTGGGGCGGTCGTGCTGCGGGGCGAGCGTGATTCGCGGCCAGACGGTCCCGGACAGGCGCAGGGACACGGCGCCATGCCAGGGCCGGTCCGGGTCGAGGCCGGCGACGGCGTGTTCGCGGCCGATGCGCTGGTCGGGCTTGAGGCCGGGAACGTAGAAGGCCCAGTAATCCGGCCAGCCCGCGAGCGCGGCTTCCTCGAAACTGGGGTTCAGCATGAGGTTCTTCCTGCCCGGCCGTCCGGATGTCGGCAAAGCGGTTTCCGGGACATAGCCGTCCTTCAGCGCCGTTTGGGAGACCGCCACGGTGACGGCGCCGGTCGCGGGGTCCGCCGCGAACAGGTAGGCGCGCGTGGCGAAGGGTTCGAGCGTTTCGCCCACACGGCCGTCGGACACCGGGATCGCCTTTCCGGACAGAGCGGGGCGCAGCGGCCCGCGGGGGGCGAGCCCCTCGAACCGGACCTCGGCACGCACGGGCCAGGGCCAGCCGTTGACCATCAGCAAGGCGTAGTCGCCCCCGGTGTTGCGGCGCAGACCGACATGGACATCCGGCCAGGTCCCGGCCGCCTGACACCGCGCCGCATCGAGTCCGTCGTAGAGCACGCGGTGGTCCGGCACGGGCGCCGTGAGATAGGGGTTGAGCGCGCGCAGTTCGGCGCCGAGCGCCCGCATGCCGTCCCAGGTGGCCTGGTGCGCCACGGGGTACACGAAATACAGCAAGCCGCTGGCCCGATAGATCAGCCCCAGGTAGGTCTGCGCCCGCTGTTCCGCGGGCCGATGGTCACGCTTGCGGTGCCCGCTGTACAGTTCCAGCACCGGGGTGATCCAGAGCGGATGCCGCCAGGCGGCGGCGTCGGTCATCGCCCACATGTCCAGTGTCCGCCGCCCCACCTTGTGCGGCGAGGCGTCCAGCGACATCACCGGCGGCGCCCAGTAGGGGTCGCGCCCGAAAATGTCGTACCAGTCCAGGTAGCGCGCCTCGGCGAGGCTGGGCCGGTCCGCGTTCCAGAGCCCGCGCACCGGGTGATAGCCGTCGGCCTCCTGGATCAGCGCGTACAGGTCGCGGCCCTGGACGTACTGGTCGAACTCGTGCGCCTCCGCCGGCTCGTCAAACGATTCCCAGGACATCAGCGCCGGGTGGTCGCGCAGCGCCTCGATCCGCGCCCGGATCAGCGGCGCCGCCTGCCCGAAGAGCTCGGCATAGATGCGCGACTTTTCGGCGCGCGGGAAGCGCGGAACAAAGACCTGCCCCTTCAGGGTCGTAAACCCGCCCCAGCGCGCAATCCCCTCCGGCAAGACCGGCTTGAAGTCCGGCGACTCGGCCAGGTCCGCCGCGGGGATGGCGACGCGCAGACCGTGGCGCTGCGCCGTGTCCAGGCCACGGCGCCAGTCCTCGAGCGTGCGCGCCCCGCCCCAGGCCAGGATGCAATTGAAGCCCGCCTCCGCGATCTCGCGGTAGTCGGCTTCGCGGTCCGCGCCGGACCAGCCGGAAAACACCACGCCGTACGCCAGGAACGGCGCGCCGTTGTCCAGCACGATCCGGCGCTGCCGGTCCACTTTCCATTCGCGGCCGGGTTGCGGCGCGCGCTTGACCAGCAGCGCCGCCTGGTCGGCCATCAGCGCGCCGTCCGCCCGCCGCCACTCGAGGCGCACGGGATGCCGGCCTTCCGGCAGGGCCGCCAGCGGGACTGACCAGACCGTCTCCGGCGCCACCGCGCGCGTCTCGCCCAGAATCGCGCCGCTCTCCAGGCGGACGGCCAGGCGCGTGCCCTTCAAGCCCTCGGCGGGCAGGCCGAGCCGGCAGCACACGCCCGCCGTCTGCTCGGTCGTGTAGTAGTTGCGGTCGAGATAGGCCGAAAACAGGTCGAGCACCGGCGGGCTCGCGATCCGCACGGCGTCGAGTTCCTCGCCGGAGGCCGCCACGAGCGCCACGCGGACCGACCGCCGCAGCACGCTGGCTACCGGCACCTCGAGCGTCCAGTCGGCGTCGGCCGCGCCGGTCACGGACACCGTCGCCGACGTCTCGATCGCGTCGCCGGTTGTCGGCAGGTCGCGCGCCCGCACGCTCACCGTACCGTCCCGGCTGCTGAGATTGCGGACGCGGCCGGAGACGGGATAGGCCGTGCGGGACCCGGCCATGCGATAGGCGCCGACGGACACCCCCTCGAGCATCGGCAGGAACGCCCCCTTGAACTCGGCCTGGTCGAGGCCGCGCAGGGCGACAAAACTTTCCGGGGCCGTCCACCAGGCCGGGGGCAGCCGCGCCCAGGAGTAGGCCCGGCGCTCCTCGCCCACCACCACCGCCTGGGGATCGCGCACGGGCACGTAGAGGTAGGCCAGCAAGTTCAGCCGCGCGCGCGCCGGGTCGCCCACGCCCAGCAGCAAGGCGAACGGCAGGGCCAGTTCGGCCTGCCAGCCGGTTTCCGTCCGGCGGGTCGCCGAGCGCCAGGGGATGGTCCAGTCCGGCTCGGACCCCTTGGCGGCGGAGTTGCGCTGCTCCGAGCGCACGTTGCCCGCGCTCAGCCGGAAGTGGTACCATTGCCGGCCGTGCGTGCCGGGATCGAAGGCCACCTTGACGCAGTTCTCCAACTGCACCTTGCCGTCGTGCTGGCTGGTTCGCGGCACGATGCTGTCGGGATTCGGGTGGCGGATGTCGAACCCGACGTAGAGCCATTCGGCGTCGCGCATGACGCGGGCGGTCACGGGGCCGCCCCCGGCGGGCGCCGCGCGCTCGCCCAGCAGCGCGAAGTCGGAGATCTCCAGCGCCGCGGCCCAGGCGGGGTCGCCGAGGGCCCCGTCCAGGACCGGCGCCTCGCGGCAGAGCGGGATCTCGACCGTCGCCGGGCCCTCGGCCCGGGCGGTGACCGCCAGGCATACCCACGTTGCCGCCAGCAGCCCCCCCGCATGCCATTGTTGCGTCTGTTTCATGTCGGTCCTCCATGCGCAGGACACCCGCGGCCAGCCGGGATGCCGGCTCGGCCGCCTGCGATTCGCATCGGGCGCCGGCCCGGCCGCTCGCTCCCTCCCCGGCAGATGGTCTGCGGCCCGTTTCCCATCCAGCAGATTACGTAAACCATATACGGCTGGCTGGCGGCCGGCAAGCAATTATTGGTCGCCGGACCACGGCCCGAGTCCATCCGCGCCGGG
The DNA here is from genome assembly GCA_964515705.1 of uncultured Verrucomicrobiota bacterium. GTDB lineage: Bacteria > Verrucomicrobiota > Kiritimatiellia > JAAZAB01 > JAAZAB01 > CAZEVX01. The sequence goes on from CAZEVX010000007.1 coordinate 6,924, forward strand.
GAGACAACCCGCTCTCGGTCTTCCCGGTGGGGCAACGCCTCCCGCCTGCGGCTGCGGGCAGGCCCGCGGAGCCGCGCCCGATGCAATCCTGCTACATGATATCAGCGGCGGCTCGCTCGGAGAGCTCGCCCCACCGGTAAGCATCGGGGACGGCATCGGGGACGTTCTAGACAACCTGTTGATTATGAGCTTATTGCAATCTTACTCACACATATTGGCACGGAGACTGTACTCTATCCCCAGGCAATTTGCTGGTACGCTGGTTTCGGTGGCGAAGCCAGGGGGTCAACCACAGCAGGTAACGCCGCGCGAGGCTTGCCCGCCTCAGGTGGGGCACGCGGCCTACAGGAACGCCGCGTGAGGGCACGCGGCCTACAGGAACGCCGCGCGAGGCTGGCCCGCCTGAGGTGGGGCACGCGGCCACCGCTGGATGCCAACTCCGGAGCGCCCCACGGTCGTTGTGGGCTCGGTGCCCTCACCCGGCGTGCTCATCGATGTCGCCAGGAGTAGCCACTGAAAACAGCGACGGGGAGTTGAGGGCGCGGCTCATCAATCCGTGCGATCGGTCTCGGAGGGACGCGCTCCGTCGCGTTCGCGGCGGGCGGCCGATACGGAGGTCGGCCCTGGATGCGGCGCGCCGGCCGGTCAGCGGATGGTCACGGACACCTCGTCCCAGCTCCGGGCGGGGGCGGCGCCGGCGACGGTCCCGCGCCGGCCGGCGTGTTCGGCGCTGACGGCATACGTCCAGCGGTCGGTCGCGCCGTCCGCGCGGCCCTCGACGACGCGCTGGCGCTCGACGGCCAGCAGGATCGCGCCGCGCGCCCCGCGGCCGGGCGTGCGGCCGTCGGGCCCGGTCACGTAGCGCAGGCCCTCGTCCAGGCCGCTGTCGGGCTGCTCGGCGCGCACGGCGACGACGGCGCCCGTCACGGGCGCCCCGGCGGCATCGAGCACGCGCGCCGCCAGGTGCCGCTGGATGACCACCCGCGGCAGGCAGAGCGGCGCGCCGCCGGCCCGCCGCGCGCGCGTGTCGGCGGTCTCCGCGAGTTGCATGAGGTTGTTGGTCCGCGGCGGCCCGACCTCGCAATCCACGAGCGTCAGGGTGCCGGGGGTCTTGCCGGGAAACCGCAGGGTCCAGTTGCGCCGGTTATGCTCGAAGACGCAATCCTCCAGCCGCACATCGAGGCCGCCGTAATCGAGCACGGCCGTGTCGTTGGATTGGAATCGGCAGTTCACATACCGGATGGGACCGCCGCCGACGACCGCGACAGCGCCGCGCGCGAAGACCGAGTCCGCGACGCGCACGGTCATGCGCCAGCCTTCATTCAGGCCGTACGTCATCATGTCGCGCACTCCCGCCAGGCTCGAGTTCACGAAGACGAACCCGTCGCCCATCAACTGCACCCCCTGGAGTTCCTGGCCGGGCGCGCCGGAGGCGGCCGCGATGCGGCTGTTCCAGGCCATCAACTGGCCGCCCCGCCCGCGGGTGATGCGCGCGCCGCCCGGTTCCGGGCGCCCGCCGACGACCAGCATGGGGGCGCCTCCCGTGCGCGGCGTCTCGAACAGCAGCGCGGCGCGCACCGCGGGATGGGCCTCAACGCCGAGCGACAGGCGGTTGACATGGGCCGGCTCGCGCCACCAGTACGGGTCCGGATTTTCGCCGGCCACATGGTACGGCGCCAGGTAGAGGCTGCCGCAGACGATCAAGGTCTCGTTCGGGCGGTCCGGCGCGCCGATCTGGAAATACGTCTCCGTGCCGTCGTTGGCGCCGATCAGCAGGTGGGCATCGAGCCGCCAGGCCCCGGTGGCCGGGTCGCGCGTCATCTTGCCGAGCCCGAGCCGCCGGTCCAGGTCGGCGATGCGCTCCGGCGTGCAGGGCCAGCCGGCGGGATAGTCCGTCACGACGTAGGCCTCGAGCGCGGCGTCGTATTCGAGCGCGGCGCGCGACGCCGGCGCCAGCAGCAGCAGCCCGGCCGCCAGGCTGACGGCGGTCGCCGCCAGCCGATATGCTTGGAGGTTCATGATCGCTCCGCATCCGGAACACAGGAGTCAGAATACCGCGGCTCGCTCGGCCGCCGTCGCGCCGGAGCGGCGCTATGGCGCGCCGCGAAGGCGGAAGCTCTCGCCCCACCGGCGCGTCATGGCGGGTGGGGCGACGCCTCCCGCCTGCGGCCGCGGGCAGGCCGGCGGAGCCGTCTCATCAGGCTGCCTGGTCTCCGGGATGGCATGGATATTTCAGCCCCTTTCATTCCTCGAACTCCGTCGGCTCGGCGCCGGCCTCGAGTTGCAGGCCATCGGCCCAGAGCGCGCCGGGCTCGATCAACCGCAGTTCGAATATCCCGTCGGCGGCCGACTTGGCGGGGATCACGCCGCTGATCGCGTAGCGCGTCCAGTTCGTGGAGAGGGCGACGGTCCGGTTCTCGCCGTAGGGCGTATCGGGATTCATCTGCGTGCCGCGGATCCAGGCCTTGAGGCCGTCGCGGCTGCCCTTGAGATAGAGCGAGAAGGTATAGGTCCGCGGGGTCTCGTGCTGCGGGGCGCAGAAGACATGGACGAACTCATAGAGGCCCTGCTCGCGCTGGCCACCGGTGTACTCGATCTTCAGGCAGTGGTCCCCGAAGCGGGCGCCGTCGCGCTGGCGCGTCGCGCCCGGGCTCAGCCGGTAATAGTCGGGATACTCCTCGGCCAAGGCCTCTTCGAAGCCCGGGTTGGGCAGCACGTTGCGGCGGCCGGGCCGCCAGGCGAACGGCAGGAGCGTTTCCGGGTTGGGCAGGTCGGCCTTGAGGATCGCCTGGTCCACCGCCAGGGCGCCGGGGGCGGACCCGGGCGCCATGTCCAGGCGCCAGGCGCGCGTGGCGTAGGGCTCGAGGGTCTCGGCAAAAGCGCCGTCCGCGACGGCCGGGTCGCGCCCGCCGAACAGCGCCGTGGCGCCCGCCAGGCCGGGCGCGGCGAAGCGGCAGGCCACGGGGTAATGGCGGCTGTTGGCGGCCAGCAGCACCTGCGCGCCGGCGGCGTCGGCCAGGATCGCCGCCTGGACAGCCGGGTACTGCTCGCGCGGCGGGTCGAAGGGATCGTCGGCGAACGCCGGCGCGGCGCCCGGCGCGTCGAGCAGCGCCTTGCGGTAGGCCGGCGCGCCGGGGACCGCCGGTCCGAGGATGAAGGCCGCGAGGGTCTTCATCTCCGCGCCCAGAGCGGCGGCCTCTTCCCAGTCCGCCGTCCGCATCCAGGGATAGCAGAAGTAGAAAATGCCGGTGGCCCGGTGGATCAGCGCCAGGTAGGTCTGGCAGCGCAACTCGCGGCGGGTCAGCGGCCGCTTGACGCATCCGCTCCAGAGCGGCCCGGCGAGGACCTGCCAGTTCGGCTGGCGGTGCGCGAGCGCGCGCTGGTCGGTGGTCCAGGTGATCTTGGAGACGTGGTTCGGCGTGGTGCGCGTGTCGGCGGCGGCGGGCGGCGACCAGTAGGGATCGGTCATCAGGACATCGCACCAGTTGACATACTCGTCGCCGTCGGGGATATGGCTCGAGTAGTTGACAATCACCGGGTGGTAGCCGTCGGCGCGGTGGATGCGGGCGTAGTAGTCCTGGCCGAACCGGTACTGGTCGAAATAGGTCGCGGCCATGGGCTCGTCGAGGATGAAGTAGCCGACGAGGTTGTCGAAGTCCCGGAGCGCGCGCACGACGCCGATCAGCCCCTCGATGTTCTTGTCGTAGTACTCGCCGTAGATCGCGTTGCGTTCGGCCACCGGGATCGGCAAGGTCAAGACGTTCTTGAGCGCGATCAGGCTCGGGCGGGCGGTAACGCGCCGGACCTGCTCGAGCAGCGCGCCCGTGTAGCGGGCGGTCGTCTCGAAGACGATGTTCGTGGCGCACTCGTCGGGGCTCGCCAGCACCAGGAGCCCGTGCGCGGCGGCGCGTTCCTGGTAGCGGACCATGTCCTCCGGGGTGCCCCGCTGCCAGACGAAGAACGTGTTGAAGCCGCGCTCGGCGAGCTGGCGGAAGGCCGCATCATCGTCGGGCCGCACGCCGCCCATGACCATGCCGAAGGGGAAGAACGGCGTCCCGTTGTTCAGCAGCACGCGCCGCGCGCGGTCCACCTTCCATTCCCGCCCCGGCCGCGGCGCGCGCCGGACGAGCTCGAGCGGCACGGCGAAGACGTCCGGCCCGGCCGCCGGCCGCAGGGCGAGCGTCAGGGCGTGGCGGCCTTCCGGGAAGCCTTCGAGCGGGATCTCGACCCGGCAAACGGCGGCCGGCGCGCCGTTCGAGCCGCGCACCCTGCCGGCGGCGTCGCGCGCCTCGAGGCGCAACGTGGCCAGGGTCTCCGGCGGCAACCCGATGCGGCAGTGCGCCGCCGCCCGCGGCTCGGCGGTGTAGTAGGTCCGGTCCAGGAACGCCTCCATGACGTTCAGCGCGGACAACTCCTCGACGGCCAGCGTGTCGAGGACCTCGCCGCGGGCGGGATCGGAGAGGGTCAGGACCACCGCGCGCGTGCAGACGGAGGCCACCGGCACGGCGGCGGTGAGGGTCAGCGTCACGGGCCCGTCCAGCGCCACGGGACGCTCGAGCACGGCCGGGGGGCCGCTGACGGGCCGGTCCTCGATCTTCAGGAGAAGGGCGGCGGGCCGGCGGGTGTAGCCGGCCACCCGGGCCTCGAGCTCGTAGACCGTGCGCCCGCCGCGCACGGCGTAGGGCCGCACGCGCGCCTCGGCGATGCGCGCCAGGACCGGGACCTCGAGGCGCGCCGCCTCGAGCCCGGCCAGCGGGCGGAAGGCCTCCTGCTCGTGGAACCCGGCGATCACCGGCGCCCAGGTGCTCGCCTGGCGCCGCTCGTCCACGACCACATGCTGGGCGTCGATCACCGGCTCGCGCCGGTTGCGGGCGAGGTTGAGCCGGATCTTCTCGAGCGGGCCGTACGACGCCAGCACGTGCAGCGGCAGCGCCAACTCGGCGCTCCAGCCGTCGGCGCGCACCTGCGTCGCCGAGCGCCAGGGCACGTCCCATTGCAGGTCGCGGTGCAGCGTCGGGCCGACTCCCGTCACGCGCCGCTCGTCCCTGGCGTTGGCGAAGCTCAGCATGTACTGCAAATACATCGCGCCGCCCGTGCCGGGATCGAGGAACAGCTCGACCGATTCGTCGTTGCTGGCGCCCCGGTCGTGGCCGCGGACCTTCGGCTGCAGGGCGGCCATGTCCGGATGCCGGCAGTCCACCCCGAGATAGAGCCAGGCGGCGTCGTGGGCCAGCCGGAAGACCGTGTCGGTCGCGCGCCGGCCATTCCCTCTGAACACCGTAAAGTCCCCGTGCGGCGGGGCTTGTTGCCAGCAGGCGTCGTCCAGCTTGCCGTCCAGCACCGGCGGCGGCTCCGCGCGCACGGCCCGCGCGGCGCCGGGCGAGTTCCCCGCGCGCCCCGTGCCCGCCGCCGCCAGCAGGGTGGCGGCCATGATTCCCCAAGCGGTTTGCATTTTCATGCATCGTCTCCCGTGATGTTCGCAACTCGTCCCGCTATCCGTTCTGCGCCCGTCTGCTGACGGCCGGCATGGCTGTGCCGGCCAGCCGCCGGATGACCTCTAGATTGTACGCGCTGAAGGTCCCGACGTAAAACCCATGCTGCCATACCCGGCATCCCGCCGCGCGTGCCAGGGCGTTCTGGAAGGCCAACGCGATCGCTTCGGGCGATTGCGCCGCGTCGCCGCGCAAGGCCAGGTGCACATGGTCGGGCATGACCGAGACGGCGGCCACCCGCGCCCCGCACCCGGACGCCGCCGCCAACACCGCGTCGCGCAAACGGCCCAGCACCTCCGGGGCTGTGATGCGGAACCGACTGGCCACCACCAAGACCACGTGCAGGTTGTACCAGTAGCGGCCGCTGACGGATTCCGAAGGCCGATCCAATGCAACCTCGGGACAGGTTACCGTGAACTGCCGCATGATTGCCGCGAACCGCGGATCGGCAAACCCTTCCTTGGCGACTTGCTTGCGGAGGTAGCCCGCCACGTCGGCATCGGTGTTTTCGCCCAGGCTGAGGAAGGCGACTTTTCTGCTGAAAGTCGCCGGAACGCCGGCCTGGCGCAGGGCATGTTGCAGGCGGCCTTTGGCCCGCTGGCAGCAGAACACCGGACTGACGCGCGGGGCCGCGCGGAACAGCAACTGGACCTTGGCGGCGTCGGCGTGGGCGGTGAGCAGGGTCAGCCCGTCGGGTTCCCAGGCCGGCGCGATGTCGCGGGCGATATCGGCCGTGGCAGCGGGGAGCGCCGTGCCGGCGGCAGGCCAGCCGGTCCAGTCGTAGCGCAGCGCGTGGACGGGGTGGAGATTGTGGGCGGTGTACAGGGGGGCGGGCGCACCGGCAGGGGATGGTCCCGGCTCCCCGGCGACCTCGCGTCGCCGGGAGCCAAGATTGGCGGAGGGCTCCCCGATCTTCCGCTCCGGCGGGACCAGCCCGCCGGGGGCGCCTGAGATATCCCGCTCGCTCATCTCCTGCTGTGCCGGCTCCCCGATCTTCCGCTCCGGCGGGACCAGCCCGCCGGGGGCGTCATCCCCACGCTCGCCATCCTCCGGCGGGACCAGCCCGCCGGGGGCGCCATCCCCACGCTGGCCGTTTTCCGGCGGGCGGGCAGGTCACGCCTCCCGCTCGATGTTCAGCGCCCGCAGGTCCATGGCCCGGATGCGGGCCTGCTCGCGCGCGAGGTCCGGCTGCTCGAATCCCGGCGTGAAGAGCGTCACGGTCTGGCCGGCGGCCATCGGCCACTCGAGGCGGTCCCCCTCGCGCCGGGGCGCGGCGCCGGCGACCTCGACCGGCTGGTCCCCGAACGGGTTGCGCAGCCGGCAGGTCCGGTCGGCCGCGGCGCGGACGCGCACCCAGCGCACGGCGCCGTCGCGCCGCAGGGCCGAGACGCGGAAGGCGCCTTCCGCCAGCAAGTTCACGAAGAGCAGGTCCGTCCAGCGCGCGGGAGCGGCGGGGAAGACGCGCAGCACGTCGCCCCAGCCCTGCAGCAGCATGTCGCTCAGCCCGCGGGCGACGCCGCCGATGGCGTCCATCACGGAGACCACGCGCTGGGGCTGGAAGAGCGGGTCCTTGAGGCGTTCGTCGTCGGTCAGCGGCCGCGAGAAATAGGTGCCGCCCTGGTAACCGGCGGCGTTGGTAAGGGTGCCGGTCGGCAGCAGGAACAGGTCGCGGAACTGGCGCGCGAAGTAGCGGGCCATGTCGGCGCGGCCGATCACGGCGGCGAAGCTGACCATCTGCCCGTAGGTATGCGTGGCCCAGAAATAGGTGCCCAGCGAGAGGTACTGCAACAGGCTGAACGCGATGATCTTGCGGTCGGTCTCCGAGCCCTCGACGGTGATGTCCATGGCCGGGTGGATCGCCATGAGGTGCGAGGGATGGCGGTGCGAGCGGTCGAGCGGCCGGTCCTTCCAGACGGCCAGCACGTACGGCCCGCGCGACTGGCCGGCGTTGCTCGAGAGCGGCAGGGTGTATTCCGCAAAATGGTAGGGGGCGATCCGGTCGTGAATCTCGCGGGCGCGGGGAGCCAGGTCCTCGATCCCGAGGGCCGCCTCGATCTCGACGATCCAGTCGCAGCAGCGGCGGATGAGGGCGAGGTCCACGTTCGGGTCCTTGGCCCAGGAGTCCGGCAGGTTCTCGAGGTATTCCGGGCTGGAGGAGAGCGGGACATGGTAGCGGCCGTCGGCCTCGAGTTCGAGGTTCTCGGCGTAGAACACGAAGGCCGACTTCACCAGGGGATAGCCGCGCGCTTGCAGCCAGGCGCGGTCCATGCTGAAGCGCCAGCGCTGCCAGGCCAGCTCGGCCAGGAATGCCGTCGTGCTCCAGGCCAGGCCGACCGAATCCCAGCAGCAATCCCCGATCGGCGCGGCGCCCGGCAGGAACGCGCAGCGCATGAAGGCCCCGGCCGTCCCGAACACCTTGCGGGTGAACGCCTCGGACGCCGGCAGCGCGGCGTGCAGGTGATCCAGCCAGGCGTCGAGCAGATCGAGGTGGCCGGCGGGGCCGGCCGGCCAGAAGGTTTCCTGGACGTTGATGTTGCCGTGGTAATCCCCGCGCCAGGGATCGAAGTTGCCATCCGGCGTCCAGAGGCCCTGCAGGCCCGGCGGGTTGCTGCCCGGGCGCGCGGCGCTGGCGAGCAGGTACAGCCCGTGGTGCCAGAGGAACTCGAGGTCGCGCTCGGGCAGCGCCACGGAGGACGCGCTCCAGAAGTCCCGCCAGGCGGCGGCGTGCGCCGTCCGCAGCCCGTCGAACCCGGCCGCCGAGGCCGCGGCGTGCCGTTCGAGCGCCCGGCGCCGGGCCTCCGCGACGCTCGCGCCGCGCCCCACGGCCGCCAGGATGTCCGGCCCGACCGGGTTCCAGCAGACGGCCAGGAAGATGTCGGGCAGGATGTGCTGCACCGCCAGTTCGAGCGCGCCCTCCCGCGACCGGGCGACCGCCGGGTGCCCAAGCGCCGCCAGTTGCGGCGTGGCCTCGTAAAAGGGGCGGAACTCCAGCGCGGCGCCCGCCGGCCAGGGTGCCAGCCGCAGGCCGACCACATCATCGGTCCGCGCCACGAAGACCGCCAGCTCGTGCTCGCCCGCCGCGCTCCGCAGCGTGCCGGACAACAGGGCGTCCGCGAGTGACAGCCGCAGGTCGCAGGCCGGCTCGAAGGCGGCTTCGAGCTCGAACCGGCCGAGGAACAGCTTGCGGGGCCGCAGCGGTTCGGTCTTGACCCCTTCGGCCTTCAGGCGGTCGAGGGTCTCAAAGTCTTTCCGCTCGACGAGGGCGCGCAGCGTCTTGAACGGCCAGCGCTCGGGATGGCTCTCCTGGCGCAGGTCCCAGGCCGAGGCGCTGTCGAGCGTGAACCGCAGGCGGCGCCCATCGGCCCAGGCCATCACGCCCAGCTCGCCGTTGCCGAGCGGCAAGCCCTCGATCCAGCGGCGCGGCAGGCGTTGAACCTTTACCTGTAACAATTGGGTCTTGGCTGTTTTCAGTGGCTACTCCCAGCCCATGTTGCATAGTCGATGGCGACGTTGCCGTCCACACCAAAATGGAGGTTTTTTTTGGTGCTGCCTAAGAAGCTGTGAAATAATCGCCCGGTGCGGGCACCGGGCCTACAACAAGGGGCGAACCGAACTGTCGGCCGCGTGCCCCACCTGAGGCGGGCAAGCCGCACGCGGCGTCCGGATTAATTATGTCACACCTTCTGAGGCCTTACACTTACAGTTGAAAATAACTTGACTCCCCCCGTCGCGCGCGGCTAAATAGGGATGTATTCATACTAATAGTGTGCGGAACAGGGCATTCGGCGGGCCTATTACATCTGCGGGTTTCGGCGTGGATAAAAAAACGCAGGCGCTGTTGGCGTATATCTGGACGCGGCGCGGGCAGGCGGTCCGGAACGATATCATCCGGGACCTTGGCTGGAGCCGCTCGACGGTGATAGGGGCGGTGGACGGGCTGCGGCGGCGGGGGCTGGTGCGCGAAGCGGGCATGAGCAAGGGGGTCAAGGGCCGTCAGCCGAAGGCGCTCCGGGTATCGGGTCGGTACGGGTACGGGATCGGGATTTCTGTCACGCGCGGCCAGGCGGACCTCTGCGTGGTGGACGCGGGGCTGGAGACCCTGGCCGCGGACGGGGTCGCGGGCCTGCCGCCGGACGGCGCGGCGCAGTTGGCGCGGCTGCGCGAAGCGGTTGCGGCGCTGCTGGCGCGGCATCGCCTGGCGCGCGACCGCTGCCGGGGGATTGGCGTGACGCTGCCCGGGATGATCGAGCATCGGCGGGGCATGGTGAGGCGGTCGGCCTGTTTCGAGGGCGGGGCGCGGGCGCCGATCGTGCCGTTCTGGGAGCAGGCGCTGGGGGTTCCCTGCACGATCCTGGAGCACACCGCGGCGCTGGCGCTGACCGAGAAGGAGTGGGGCGCGGCGCGGGACCTGGAGACTTTCCTGTATTTTGACGGCGGCGGGGTGGGGATGTTTCTGGACGGCCGCCTGTTCATGGGGCGCCAGCGGTACGGCGGCGAAATCGGGATGATGAAAGTCGGGGACGGGCCGGGCGCCGAGGTGGACGGGCGGACCGGGACCCTGAACCAGCTGACGCGCTTCCGGGACCTGCGGCATCGGATCGAGACGGCGCTCGGCGACGGGACCGAGACTCTGCTGGCGGGCTGGCTGAAGGACGGCCGGGTCCTCTCGCGCGAGCTGGTGGCGGAGGCGGCGGCGCAGGGCGACGTCCTGTGCCGCGGGCTGGTGGAGGAGACGTTCCGGGTGTATGCCGAGGTGCTGGTCGGGTTGAATTACCTGTTCAACCCCGAAGCGATCTTTCTCTGGCCCTGGACCGCGCGCTGCCCGGACATCACGCTGGACGTTGTGCGCCGGCGCCTGGCACTCTGCAAGCTGGCCAATCCCGACCTGCTCGCCGAGGTCAAGCCGGCGCGCTTGGGGCCCGAGTCCCTGGCGCGCGGGATGGCCATCCTGCCGCTCAACAGGTTTTTCGAGGCGGTGGACCGGAAGGCTCACAAACAGGAGGCGACGCCATGAAACGCGGGATCGGCTGGCTGGCAGGTCTGCTGGTGGCGGCGGCGGGAATCACGTCCGGCGCCCCGCTCTACGTGGCCGAAACGGGCGATGACGGCAACAACGGATCCACGTGGGAATTGGCCAAGCGCACCATCCAGGGCGCGCTGACGGCGAGCGGTTCGCCGATCTATGTCTCCAACGGGACGTATAAGGCGACCGGGAACCAGGTGGTGTCCGTGACCAAGACGGTGGACATCCAGGGGGTCGGCGGCTATTCCAACACGTTTATTGACGGCGAAAACGCGCGGCGCGGCGTGTATATCAGGGTCACGAGCGGAGGCCCGGTGACCCTCTCCGGGTTCACCATCCAGAACTGCTGGACCAACCTTGAGGGAGGTGGCATCCGCGTGGAAGGCTCCCAAAATGTCACGATCTCGGACTGCCGGGTGATGAACAACGTGTCGTCCAAAACCGAAGGCGCCGGTGGCGGAGTCTACAAGTTGAGCGATACTGGAACATTGACGCTGACCAACTGCATCATCGTCAGCAACAGGGCCAGCGTCGGATACGGCGGTGGGATTTTTTCTTATTACGGGAAAGTGTATGTGTATAACTGCGAGATCATCAGTAACATGGCGGGCGCGGGCGGCGGACTGGCCGCGGGCGGATCGGGGGCGGTACAGGCCTTTGACTGCCGCTCCACGCTGATTGCATACAACACGGCAAGCAGCTATGGGGGCGGGGTGTACTCTGAATGCGGCCTATCAGGGAGTCCGAGTATATTGGACAACTGCCGGATTATTAGCAATTTTGGCACGAGCTCCGGCGGCGGAGTGCGTCAGCGCGGCGGCATTTATCCCGGCCACCTCATCGTCAGAAATTGTGAAATCCGCAAAAACAGCGCGGCGTCGGGGTATGGCGGGGGATTGGCGCTGTGTGGTGGCATGCAGATGAGGAGCACGTTGATTTCCGAGAACACAGCGCAGAGCGTCGGCGGCGGGATCTGTTTTTACAACGGGGGAGTTGCAACGAACCGCGTGGTCATTGAAAACGCGACCATCGCCTCCAATGCGGCAATAGGTGCGGCTGGCAGTTATGGCGGCGGTATCATGTGGTACAGCAATGTAAGCAATGTGACATTGGTTAATTCGATTATTTTCAACAATACGCAACAAGGCAATTATGCGGGCCGTACGAATATTTATATTTCCGCAGGTTGCCCCGTTCTGTTTACCAACTGCTGCGTGGCGCCCTTGACAGGCGTGGTGGGCGCCGACAACACCGACAAGGACCCGCAGTTTCAGGACTTGGCCGGCGGCAATTGCCGCTTGAAGGCGTTGTCGCCCTGTGTGAACACGGGCTTGAACCAGGAGTGGATGGACGCGGCACTCGACCGGGACGGACACTCGCGCCTCGATCGGTTCAGCCGCCGGGTGGACATGGGCGCCTTCGAGCAGGTGCCAGCCGGGGTGCTGTTGTGGATGCGGTAGCGCGGTCTGACGGCGAGGCCGCGCGCGGCTCGCTTCTGATGACCCGAATTGGTTCCTCGCTGTTTTCAATGGCTACGCTTCGCGACACCGATGAGTACGCCCGGTGAGGGCACCGGGCCTACAAAGGTCTCCAGGCTGAGCGCGCCCGGTGATGGTGGGCGCCGACCTCCGGGCGGCGCCGAATGTAAAGAAGCGTTAGACGCACCACACTACGGGGTTGGCATCCAACGGTGTTCTGTTGGCCGCGTGCCCCACCTGAGGCGGGCAAGCCTCGCGCGGCGTTACGTGATGGGCATGACCATCTTGCTTGGCCACCGAAAACAGCGAGACACCCCGAATTCCACACCTGGCTCTGAGTAGTAACGCGGGAAGAACCACTATGCGAATCACATGCGCGATGGCTCGGGCCGGGGTTATGCTGGGGCTGGTGTCGCTGGCCTGCGCGGCGCAGGCCGCGGTGCCGGTGGGGATCTTGAAGTCAGACGAAACGCCGAGCTGGGCCGACGGCCTGTGCCAGGCGCTGCGTTGGGAAAAGGACTTCGAGCCGGAACTGATTACCGACGCGAGCCCGGCCACGCTGGCGCGGTTCCGGGTGGTGGTGGCGCCGCAGCTTCAGGACCCATCCAAGTGGAACGAGTGGATCGGCCCGCTGCGGGACTGGGTGGCGCACGGGGGCGGGTTGCTGACCACGCACGACGCGGTGGGCTATCGGAGGCACGCGGCGATATTCCCGGAAGTAGCCAAGGGCCATTTTCACTATTACGGCAAAAAAGAGCCCTATGTCGCCGAGCTGTGCATTGCCCGGGCGAAGCCGTTCACGCCGGGGTTCCGGCAGGGCGACCGGATTGCGCTGGCGTATTTCGACTATATCACGATCGAGCCCGGCCCGGCCGGGCGGGTGCTGGCGCGCGGGGTGGAGACCTCGGAGACGCCGTTCCGGAGCGGCGGCCCGGCCGTGGTGTACGGCGAGGTCGGGCGCGGCCGCTACGTGGCGTGCGGGTCGTTGCCGGGCATGCTGCCGGACGAGCAGACCATCGAGCCGCCGTCCGGCCCCGAGCGGCGGCTGCTGACCGACTGCCTGCGCTACCTGGCGGGGCTCTTGGAGGATCCGGACCCAACGGGCGCGGAGTTCGGGGCGCGCATCGAGCTGGGCGCGGCGCGCGCCAACCTGCTCTACAACGGCGGCGCGGAGCTCCTGGATACGGCCGGGCGCCCGGAGGAAATCATCCCCTATAACAGCGATTACCTCGTGCCCGAGTGGGGCGTGACCTCCGCGCCGGTGCACACCGGCGCCCGGGCGCTGCGGCTGCGCGGCGCCGGGTTCCAGCCGAAAACGAAGACCGACGCCCGCTGGGGCCGGGTGGGGTTGTGGTTCGGGGGGGAAGGCGCGCAGGCGACCGTGGTGCCGGCGGGCAAGGGGCGCTACGAGTTTTCGTTCTGGCTCAAGGGGGACCCGGCCGGTGGGCCGGCGTCCACGGTCTATGTGATTGCCTTCGGGTTCCGGCTGAAAGACGGCGCGTGGCAACGGGAGAACATCCCGCTCCAGAACAACGAGTTCCAGCCCGGGTCCGACTGGCAGCGCTGCGCGGTGACGTTCTTCAGCGAAGGCCATACGCGGCTGGCGCCGATGGTCTCGCTGTGGCAGACGGAGGCGCAGGCGCGCGCCGGCCAGGCGTCGGCGCTCGAGGCGAGCGGGCCGGTGCCGCCCGGGCCGGAGATTTTTTTGGACGATGCCGCCCTGGCGCGGCTCGAGACGCCGTCCACGGCCGGGCTGACCGTGGAAGGCGTGCGCGCGCAGGCCGAACGGCAGATCGCGGCGCGCTGGGCCGATACGCGCGCCGGGCCGGTGCCGCCGCTGGCGCATGTGCCGCTGGGCGCGAATGTCGAGGCGCCGCCGGAGGTGCTGGATCGGCCGAATTACGATCCCTGGCCCGCGGCGTGGGAGACCCGGGACCTGAGCGGCGCGTGGAAGATCCGGAAGCTCGACGGGCCGGTCACGCACGTGGACATCCAGCGCCGGCAGACGCCCAACCCGTCGAACGACGAGGGCACCGTGCAGGGCTACTGGAAGCCCGACTATGACGATTCGGCCTGGCCCGAGCGCAGCGTGCCGGGGTTCTGGGGCACGGCCGACAAGCCGCTGGACCCGTTTGCCCCCGACTATGTGCTGTCCAAATACAACAAGACCGAGTTTCTTGGAATCGGGTGGCACCGGACACGGTTTTCCCTGCCGGACAAACCGGCGCACAAACGCCTGGTCCTGCACTTCGACCGCGTGCACTACGAGGCGACCGTGTACCTGAACGGCTCGTTCATCGGGATCCATCGCGGGGGCAACCGTCCGTTCGAGTTCGATGTGACCGACGCTGCGCGCGCGGGGGACAACGTCCTGGCCGTACGGGTCTTCTGCGACGACATGAAGTATGCCTATTTGCTATCCTATTATGGGTTTGGCGGCATCATGGGGCGTGTCTTGCTGCAGGCGCGGCCGGAGGTCTACGCGGCCACGCTGCTAATCGATCCGCGCCCGGCGACGTCCGAGGCGGTCGTGCGGGCCGAGCTGCGGAACGCGTCGGACTCGCCGCGGCGCTGCGCCCTGGCGCTCGAGATCGAGCCGGACGCGGCGAACCGGCGCCTGGCGGGCCCGCAGGGCGTGAAGCAGACCATCGGCCTCGGCGACATCGCGTTGCAGCCGGGCCTGAACGGGCTGACCTTCACGGCGCGGGTCGAAAAGGCCGTGGCGTGGTCGCCGGAATACCCGCACTTGTACCGGCTGACCCTGTCGGCGGACGGGGCGCCCGCCGCCCGGGACCGGTTCGGGATGCGCTCGTTCGCGGCGGAGGGTCCGCGCCTGCTTCTGAACGGCCGTCCGTTCATTCCCATGGGCATCGTCTTGAGTTATTTTCCGTTCTACAATTTGCCAGGGGTATGGGAGAACCAGCAAAACATCATGCGCCGCATCCTGGCGGGCTACCGGGCCCTGGGCGTGACCATGATCTTTCCGCAGGGCGCGCAGTTGTTCTACCCGCGCCTGTTTTACGACATCTGCGACGAGACGGGGATCATGATCCAGGAATGGCAGGCCACGGCGAGTGGCAGCTGGTTTGTGGACGTGGACGGCATGTACGACGACGCGAACACGGCCGGGCGCGTGCACTACCTCTATAATCACCCGTCGTTCGCCATGTACACCATCGGCAACGAATGCCGGGATAAACGGTTGGTTGACCCGATCAATCACGTCTACGACCTGTTCCGGCGCCTGGACGGGCAGGGCCGGCCGGTCTGCGCGGTGTCGGGCGGCGTGCCCGACCAGTTGCGGTTTCGTGAGGACGTGGTGGATGTTCACGGGTATTTCGGGGTGATCTCGGGACATCCGTTGGACACGCGCAGGTTCTTTGAGCAGGTCAACCGCACGGTCTGGGACTCGCACGGCCGCGCCTTGCCGGTCGGCAACTGGGAAATGGGCGGCAACAAGAATCCGTACCCCGTGGACCTGTATCGCGCCGGCCGCGCGCTGTTTACCGACTATACACCGAGGAAAACCCAAATCCCCGCCGAGCTGTTTGTGACCCTGGTTCAGTACGGACTGCGCCGCTACTTCATTTCCGATTATGAGAAAGCCATGCGGGATCCGGACTTCGCCGAGCTCCAGGACCGCCTGCGGGATCCGAACCGCCAGAGTTTTCTGGTGGACAAATACCGGTACCACTGGGTCAACAAGCAGGTCATCGAAGAATGCCGCCGGCTGGGCGCGCTGATGGGCGCCGGGTTTGGCGTCAATATGACCAGCGCCCACACGGTGTATTACACGCGCAGCGCCGAGGGTAAGCTCAACCTGGACTACTTTGCGCCCAGCCGCCTGCGGACGAGCACGCTGGCGGCCTCGGACCTGTACGGAACATTCCAGCGGGCGCTCAATCCGCGGTTCATCTGCGCGAGCGTGTTCGACAAGAACCTGTTTGCCGGGCGTCCGCTCGAACTGCAGGTCTATGCGATCAACAACACGCTCGCCGAATCCAAGCCCTGGCGGGCGCGCGTGGCGGTCCTGGACCGGCAGGGCGCCGTACTGTGCGACCGGGTCGCCGACGTGGGCGCGGTGCCGGCCGGGGAGCGGCGGGTGCTGGACTTCGCGTGGCCGATCCCGGCGGAGCTGCCGACGGGCTTTTACGAGGTCCGGCTCTACCTGCTCGAAAACGACGCCATCGTATCGGACAACCAGTACGAGTTCTTCGTGACGCACGGGTCTGACCTGGCGGGCCGGATCGAGGCAGGGCCGCGGCGGGTGGCGGTGTACGACGCCTCGCGGCGCGAGCCGACAACCACCTCGATCCTGAAGGGGCTCGGCGTGGCGTTCGAGCCGCTGACGGACTTTACGCGGCTGAACGACTATGACGTGCTGATCGTGGGCGCGGAAAGCGTGGACCGCCCGCTGCTCGATGGGGGGGCGTCGGTGCGCGCGTGGCTGGAGGGCGGGGGCCGGCTGCTGCAGTTCGAGCAGTACCTGCCGGGCGCTCTGCCCTGGCTGCCGGGCCTCTCGGTGATCAAGCGCAGCGGGGGGAACGTGGGCAACCTGCTGGTGGCCGATCACCCGGTATTCGCGGGGATCAAGGCCGACGAGAACTGGGACACCTGGAACGGGCCGCTGGAGCAGGCGCACCAGTACGGGAAACAAGGCGGCGTGTTTGCGGCGCTGGTCGGGCCGATGAACGGGTCGGAACTGGCCCTCGGCTGCTGCGGCGTGCCGCGCGAGCAAGCGAACTCGATCCAGATGCTGGTCGCCGAGATGCAGGTGGGCCAGGGGGTGGCCCTGGTCTCGCAGCCGGCGGCCACGTTCCGGTACGACCGGGACAGCGTGGCGACGCGCTACGTGCAGAACTGTATCCGGCACATTCTGTCCGACGACACCCGCTATGCCGCGGTGCTGGGCGGGCCGAAGCTCGACCCGGTGAATCCGCGACGCTGCGGGGTGCTCGAGCTCGGGCGGCACGCGGCGCAGGCAGTCCGGGCGGAGCCGGGCTGGTTCGAGAACCTGGCCCGGGGTCTCAAAGACTGCGGGGACGTCCGGTTCGTCATGCCGGGCGGAAAGGCGGCCTTGCTGACGGGGCCGGCCGAGTTTGCGTTGCCGGGAGCCGTGCGCTACCTGGACCCGGAAGGGGAGGCGCGGCAGCAGCAGAAGGACACCGACCAGGGCCCGCTGCTGAAGAACCAACCGGACCGGCTCTACCTGCTGGCGGCGCTGCCGGCCGGCGCGGCGAAGCCGGGCGCGCCCGCGGCGCGGATCACGCTGCACTACGCGGATGGGAAGACCGAGCGCTGGGAACTGGTGGCCGGCCGGGACCTGGCGCCAGCCCCGGACGCCGGGGACCTGGAGAACGCCTGGCGGGCGGGCGCGGGGTTCCACGTGACCGCGTGGCAGACGCCCTACCCGGACGTGCCGGTGACGAAGATGGTGATCGAGCCGCTGGCGCCCGGCGGGCTGGTGGTGGGCGGGGTGACGATGACGCTCGTGCGCGGAAAAATTCACACGTGAGTGGGAGAAGACAGCCTCATGACGACATCATATGACTTGATTCCCTGCCCCCGCGAACTGACGAAGCATGACGGCGTATTCCCCTGCGGGGCCGCGCCGCGCGCCGCATGCCTGCGCGGGATTGGCGCGGAAGACGCCGGCCGGCTGCTGGCCGCCGCCCGGCAGGTCATCCCGGACCTGGCGCGCACCGAGTCGCCCTCCGCGGCGCTGGTCCTGGAGATTGACCCGGCGCTGGCATTCCCGGCCGCGGCCCGGCCGGATGTGCTGGACCAGGGCTACGCGCTGGAGGTAACGCCCGGGGGGATCCGGGCGCGGGCGCGGTCGGCGCGCGGGCTCTACTATGCCCTCCGGACGCTCGGTCAGCTCCCGCGCGCAGGGGCGGGGATTCCGGCCTGCGCGATCCGCGACTGGCCGGACCTGCCGTTCCGGTGCCTGCACATGCCGGGATTCGGCAACATCCCGCGGTATGACGCGCTGCTGAAACTGATCGAGACCATCGCCGGCTGGAAATACACCGCGCTGCTGATCGAGTATGACGACCGGTTTGCCTTCGAGCGCTACCCGGTGCTCAACCATCCGGCGGCCTTCAGCAAGGCGCAACTCCGGGACTTGATCGCGTTCGCCGCCGAGCGGTTTATCGAGGTCGTGCCGTGCCTGGATTCGCTCGGGCACGCCAACTTCTATTTGATGCACAAGGAGTTCCAGCACCTCGCCGAACTGCCCGGCAACATCTGGGAACTGTGTCCCAGCAACCCGGAGACCTTGGTCTTCATCAAGAACCTCTGGACGGAAGTTTTGGAGGTCCACCGCGGCGCGCGCTTCGCCGCGATCACCGGCGACGAAGTCTTCCGCGAGGGCGGGTTCTGCCCAGCCTGCGGCGACTACGCCAAGACCGGCCGGCTGTCGGACCTGTATACGACCTACTACGGCGACCTCAGCCGCTGGGTGCTGGCGCAGGGCGTGCGCCCGATGATGTGGGGCGACATGATCCTGACGCATCCCGAGGCGATCGGCCGGCTGCCGCGCGAGGTCGTGTTCGGCGACTGGAACTACTCCGGGCACGCGGCGGGCACGGACGGCCGGACGCTTTACGTGCGGGGCGCGGGCGAGTTCCGGCCGGGCGACGAGCAGCAGATCCCCGAGCGGTACGCCCGGGTATTCGGGAAGTATTTCAAGAGCACCGACGGCCGCGCCCCCTTCGAGCCGTTCCCCTACCTGCGGTATTTCCAGGACCAGGGCTTCGATGTGCTCGCCACGACCATCACCAACGGGCCGGCGTTTCGCGTTCCGGTGGCCAACAACCGCCAGTTCTGCCGGGCGGCCAGCAAGGCGTCCGCCTTCGGGCTGCTGGCCACAACGTGGGAGTCGTACCTGCCGATCCAGAACGCCTGGCATGGAATGGCCGCCGGGGGCGGCTACGCCTGGAACGCGGAGGACGCGCCCGAGCCCGAATTCCTCGAGCGCCTCATGCGCATCGAGTTCGGGGGCGACCTCACGCTGGCGTCCGCCGCCGATGCCATGGACCGGTTGCTGCACATGGCCCGGGGCTTCGCGCCCGCCCCGCGCTCCGGCGACCTCGAAGCCCTGCGCGAAGGCGCCCGCACGCTGCGCAGCCGGGCATCCGCGGCGCCCCGCGAACAGGGCAAAGTGTATGCCGAGCTGTCGGCCCTGCGGATGGACAAGGCAAGCCGGGCGGCGGCGCTCCACGAAACGGTGGCGCTTAGGGCGCGGCTCGATCTGGCGGCGGGCGACGACAAACCGCTCGATATCTCGAGTGCCCTGAACTGGGACGGCGTCATGCCTCGGCGGTCGGGCGTCTTCGATCCCGCGCCGGGCCGGCGGGATATCTGGGGCATCCCGTTCGAGATCGCCGATCCGGCCCGGCATGGCGGGCGGCGCGGCCTCTGTGTCGGTGGACGCGAGTCGCTCGTCGGCGCCACTCACGGCGCGGCGGCCCGCCTGCTGGTCGGCCGATCCTGCGACGCGCTGTTCTTCCTGGTCGCCGGCGCCTGGGGCGCGCTGGGGGCGCGGGACGGAATCCTCCGCATGCAGCGGGCCGACGGCTCGAAGGACGACCTGCCGCTCGTGCCGGGGCGTAACATCCTCGATTGGTCCAGCGGCGACCGGGCGGGCGCCGTCCTGCTCGAGAATGCGGTGCGGGCCTGGGAAGGCAGCAAGGCGTTCGACGGCGGCGGGGCATACCGCTTCGGGCTCTATCTCTGTGCCTGGCACAATCCGCGGCCGGCGGACCCACTCGAGACGGTTGAGTTGGTGCCTCCCGACGAAGGGCCGGGCTTCGCGATGCTGTTCGGCATCACGGCCCGCGCGGCCGGGAGCACGCGCCCGGCGCCGGACGCGGAGCGTCTCAAGGCCCGCGCAGCCGCGCTGCTCGCCGCAATGGAGCGCATGGCGGCGGAAACGGACGACCTGGTCGCGCGCCACCGCGCGCTGTACGCGCGCCTGCTGGCGCCGGAGGATGCCGACCGGCAGATGCAGGGGCTGAACATCAGCGACCTGGGGCCCGCCATCGCCGCGCTGCGCGCGGCCTGCTGAACCCGGGAAACGCCGCCTGAAGCGGGTCTTCGCTGTGTTCCGTGGCCAACGGAAACGGCTCACGGTCTCCGCGTGTTCCCGCGGCCGCACAGGCGCTGCGGCCCATCTACCCGTTGCTGGCATTGCGGGTAGCGTGGGACCAACCGCCTGGTCCCGCCGCCGTTGTCCCGCCCCATGCGCGTGTGACGGCCACCCGTCGGGCCCGCGCGGCCGGCAGCCGGGTCGGTCATGGCGGATGGTTCTTGCGGCTAGCGCCCGGCGGCCGGCCGGGCGCGGGCCTCGGCCCGGGCCTGGGCTTGGACGCGCAGCTCTGCCAGGGCTTGCGCCTGGGCCTGCGCCTGAGCCTGGGCCGTAGCCCGCGCCTGGTTCCGGACTTGTTGCTCCTGGCAGATGCGCTGGATCTTTTCCGGATCGATCCGCGCCACGTTCTCGAAGACCTTGTGATAGGCGTCGGCCAGCCGGGCGACGGCCTCGGGGCCGTTTGGGACGCGCAGCGGCTGGTTCAAGCCCAGGTGCGTCTGCGCGTGGCGCAGCGCCTGGGGATACTGTTCCGGCACGTACTCGACGCCGGCGCCCGCGTTGTCCACGCTCCAGGGCACGCCGTGCCCAAAGGCGTTCTTGCGGCGGAAGACGGTCATGGCCGGCAGGATCAACCGCTGCCAGAGGACCGCCGGCGCGCCCTCGGCCTGCAGGGCGCGCACGACGGCGTCGCGGAACACGGCCGGGTCGCCGGTCCACCCGATCGCCCGCAGGTCCAGCCGCACGACGTATTCGTACCAGCTGTGGGTGAAGCCCGGCGGCTCGACCGGCAGGATCAACCCCTTGCCCGCCAGTCCCTTGACCCGCTCGTGAAATGCCCGCGCGTTGTCCTGCTGGACGTGCAGGTATGAATCCAGCTTGCTCAGTTGCGCCCGGCCAAAGGCCGCGGTCAGGTCGTTGTTGCGGTACATCCAGCCGATCATGTGGGCGTGGTAATCGCGGTCCTCGCCCGGCGCCTTGACCTCGCCGAACGACCAGAGCTGGCGGGCCTTGATGGCCTTGGTTTCGTCGTCGGTCACGAACAGGCCGCCCTCGCCCGAGCCGAGCGTCTTGTTCTGGCTGAAACTGAACGCCGCGCAATCGCCGAAGGTCCCCACGTTGCGCCCGCGATACTGGGCGCCGTGCGACTGGCAGGCGTCCTCGATCACCGCCAGCTTGTGCTTGCGGGCGATGGCCAGGAGCCGGTCCATGTCGAGGGCCAGCCCGTGCAGGTGCACGGCCAGAATCGCCTTGGTGCGCGGGGTGATCGCCGCCTCGAGCTTGTCGAGGTCCATGTTCATGGTCTCGAAGTCGATGTCCACGAACACCGGGATGGCGCAGTGGTGCAGGATGCAGGTGGCGCTGGCCGACCAGGAATAGGCCGTCACCAGCACGTGGTCGCCGGCGCCCACGCCGCAGGCCGCCACGCCCATGTGCAGCGCCGCCGTGCCGCTGTTGGTGGTGATGCAGTAGCGGTTCCCGTTCCAGGCGGCGAACTCCTTCTGGAGCGCCTGGCAGTTCGGCCCGAAGGCATGGGCGGTGCCCCGCAGCGAGGCCATCACCCGCTCTTCGTCAACGCGGTCAATCGGCGGCCAGGGCTTGATGGTGCCGGCGGGCACGGCGGGCGTGCCGCCGTAAATCGCGAGTGTGCTCATGCGGGGCGGGACTCCTTTCCGGCGGATGCGGCCGTTCCCGCCGGCGACCGCGCCGGCGGGGTCCGGACACCTTGGTCTTGGCAGGAGTCCGAACGGCGTCTAGAATGCCACCGCTAACGGCGCCCGGCCATTCCCGGGCGCGCTAAACACCTTTCTGTTTTTGCGGACCGCCGGAGGCGGCCATGATCGAAGGGGCGGGCATATCGCGCTCGCGCGCGGGATTCCGCTGCTGGACGCTGAGCTTCCAGGCGCGCGGCGAAAACATCAAGACCGTGGGGACGCGCGCGGTGCTGCGCCGGCCGCCTTACGTCGCGCTCACGCGCCCCGCCACGCCCTACCGCGTCGCCACCACGCCGCGCGGCCGGGAGTATCTCGAGTACTGGGTGGTGTTCGTGCCGCGCCCGGAGTGGATGCGGCTGCTGGACTGGCCGGAGGATCCGCCGGGCGCCGTGCACGTGCGCCTGCGCCCGCCCGCGCCGACAGCGGCCATCCGCCGCGCCTTCGAGGACCTGCTGGCCGCCCGCCACGCCGTCATGCCGGAACGCGACGCCCTGGCGGAAAACGCCCTCGAACGCATCCTGCTGCTGATGCAGTCCCTGCACGCCGCCCGCGCGGAGCGCGTGACCGACGCGCGCGTGCAGCGCGCCGTGGACTGGCTGAACGCCCATGTCCGAGAGCCGTTGACACTGGGCGCGCTGGCCGCCCGCGCCTGCGTGTCCCCCTCGCGGCTGTCCCACCTGTTTGTAGAGACTGTCGGGCTGTCCCCCCTGCGCTACCGGGAACGGTGCCGGATCGAAACGGCCAAGGCCCTGCTGCTCTCCACCAACGACCCCGTGCGCGCCATCGCCGACCAGGTCGGCTACGCCAATCCCTACCATTTCTCGACGCGCTTCCGCCGCCGCGTCGGCCGCTCGCCGCGGGCGTTCCGCAACCGCTCCCTGGGCGCCGGACCCGCCGCCATCGCGGTCACGGGCCACCGGGCGCCAGGGCCCGCAGCTCGGCAACGGTCCACCAGCAGCGCGGGTCGCTCCCGGTCTGCGTGACGCGCAGGACCCGCGCGGTCACGGGCCCGAAGCGAACGTCGTAGGCGCGGCCGCCAACCAGAAACCGCGGGTGGTCGCCATCCCAGTGGAGATCGGTGCCGACGTCGCCCATCTCGGCGACGACGTTCCAGGCGGCGCCGTCGGGCGAGGCCTCGACGCGTGTGCCGCGGGCGTAATCGCCGCGATCGTCGCCGAGATCGATGCGCAGCCCGCAGACCGCTTGCGGGGCGCCGAGCTCGAGCGTCAGGGCCATGCCCGGCGCCTGCGGCGCGCCGCTGGTCCAGGCAGTGGCCACATCGCCGTCGAGGGCGCGGGCGGCCAGCTCCGGCGCGGGGCGCGCCTCGATCCTCCAGCCGCCGCGCGGCAGAACGCGCGTCGCGCCGCGCCCGCCGGGCGGCACGAAATCGTAGAAGACGGTGAAGACGCCGGCCGTCCCCTGCGCCCAGGCGCCGCCCGCGCGGCTGAGCATGCCGGCGATGGCGTCGGCGGAATAGCCGTAGGTCGGGTGGGTGACGAAGGCGACGCGGTCGGCGCGGCGGACGTCGTCGAGGTAGCGCACCGGCCGGCCGGGGAACCGGGCATTGTAGGGCTCGGCCACGACCAGGCGCTCGCCGGTCTCGAAGTTCAGCCGATAGGAGAGCCAGTAGTGGGCATAGGCGTGCCGGAGACCGCGGGCGTCGAGAAAGGCGACCAGCGGCCGGGTGTCCGGCAGCTCCAGCGGGCCGGCCACGAAGGCCGCGTCATGCCAGGCCCGCGCCAGCAGGGCGTTGCCCCAGCCCTGCCCGAGCAGGAGCACGGCGAAAAGCGCCGCCGCCGCCGGCCAGGCGCGGCGTTGGAGGCGCGCGAGGCACCCGGCCATGAGGATCGGCAGGACGGAGAGCGCCGGGACCAGGAAACGCGCCTCGTGCGACCCGGCGCGCGCGCTGCGGGCGAAAAGCAGCACGGCGGCCGCCGCCTGCGCCAGCAGCAGCGCCGTGCCGTCCACGTTGCGCAGCGAGCCGTAGGCCAGTCGCCAGAGCCGCCGCCAGTTCGCGGCGATCACGGCCAGCGGCAGGACGATCCAGACGCCGGCCATGGGCGTCCAGAGCCAGGCCGGCAGCGGCGCGGTGTGCTGGCTGTCGCCATAGAACATGACGCGCAGCCCGGTCATGAACTGGAGCGTGTAGCGCAGGGCGATGCCGAGCAGCTCGCGGGTCTGCGCCCAGTCCGCCTGCCGGCCGACATCGCGGAAGGTCGCAAACCCGTGGGCGAGGTTGGCCGCCCAGAACGGCAGGCCGGCCAGCGCGAATGCCGCCAGCATCGCCCAGAAATGACGCCGGAAGACAAGCGCTTTGTCCCGTAAGACCAGGAATAACAGGGCCACGGCAGCGTAACTGGCGATCAGCAGGTGCAGCCAGAAGGCGAATCCCAGCACCGCGCCCAGCAGGACGAACAGGCCCAGCCAACATCGGGGCGTCCCGGGCCGGGGCTCGGCCGGGCCCTCGGCCGGCGCGAAGACCAGGCGATGGGTCAGGAGCAGGGCGAGCGATCCGAGCGCGGCCACGGCCAGGTAGTTGGGCGGCGGAATCATCGTGCCGCACATCGTCAGGTAGGGCGCGGGGATCGTCAGCAGGGCGAGGGTCCAGAGCGCGGCGGCGCGGCCGTAGCAGCGGCGGGTGAGCGCATAGCTGACCCAGAGGAACAGGCCGGAGACGGCCAGCGGCAGCAGGCGCAGGCTGAAGCGGGTGGCGCCGAGGAGCGCGAAGAGCGCGGCCTCGAGGTAGCATTCCTGGGCGCCCATGTAGGTCTGGCCCCAGTAGAAGACCGGGAATTCGCCGTGCAGCACGTGGCGCGCCATCAGGCCCGGCCAGGCTTCGTCGGACGAGACCGGCAGCCGCCCGAGCGCGAACAGGAAAAAGCCGAGGCGGAAGAGGACCGCCGCGAGTATGAGCCCCGGCAGCAGGCATCTGGAGAACCGGGCGCGCATGGTGCAGCCCATGGTATCGGTACCCGGCAACCGGTTACCGGCAATCGGTCGCCGCCCGGAATCAGCAACCGCTTGGCATCGATCACCGATCACGGATGACCCGCCCCTACCCCCCCCGCCCCGGCCGGTGGCAAAATCCAGGGATCGAACCATCGGGTCCAGGCGGGCAGGTCGAGGTAGAGCAACAGGGCGCAGGCCAGGAACGCGGCCAGCACGAGCAGCACGAGCTTCGGCTGGCGGTGCAGCCGTTCGGGATACTGGACGGCGCTGTCGGGCTTGTGGGCGAGGTGCAGGTAATAGGCCATCGCCAGCGCCACCAGCGGCGTGGCCAAAATCAGCTCGAGGCGGTAGCGCGCCATGAAGAACCCGCTCCAGAGGGCGAAGAGCGTGGCATAAAACATGATGCTCTCGAGCAGTCCCTCCGGCGTGTAGCGCCCGAACGAGCGGCGATAGCGCGCCGCCGCCTCGCGGTCGGCGATCACGCGCAACTCGGCAAACCGCTTGGTGGCCATCAAAAAGGCGCCGAACATCCAGTAGGCCAGTTGCATCGAGAGCGGCGGCATCGCGCCGATCCCGGTGGCGTACCAGCCGAGCGCCAGACGCAGGGGATTGTTGAGCGACTCGCTCAACACGTCGGCGTAGGGGATGTCCTTGAGGCGCACCGGCGGAACGTTATAGAGCGCGCCCATCGCCAGCAGCACCAGCGCCGTGACCCCGAACCGCGCGTCGAGGGCGAACGCCAGCGCCAGCCCGGCCGCCCCGCAGGCGGCGCAGAGCGCCCAGGCAATCCCCGGCCGCGCGGCCCCCGACGCCAACGGGCGCCGGCACTTCACGGGGTGATGCCGGTCGCTGGCGGCGTCCAGCAGTTCGTTGAGCACGTAGTAGCTGGAGGCGATCAGGCAGGCCGCGGCAACGCCCCAAACCACACGGCCGAATGTCGCCCAGGTCGCCAGCGCCGGCCGGAAGAACAGTGCCAGCAACACGCCCGGCAGCATGAAGACGTTCTTGAACCAATGGTCCGGGCGCGTCAGCCGGAGATAGACCGGAATGCCGGTGGACACGTCGTGGCTCCCGAGGGCCGGGAAATCGGGACGCCAGCCCGGCTCCCCTGTTACGCCCTGTGCCGGGATCATACCGGCCCCGGCGGCCCGGTCAAGCCGGCACTGCGACCTGCGGGTTTGACATTTTCCTCCGTTCCCGCATCATGCCCGGAATCCGCCACGACCTCCACCCCGGTGGACCGCGGCGCGGGCCGGACAGGAACGGGTCATGATTTACCGCGAATTAGGGAAGACCGGACGCCGTGTCAGCGTCATCGGTTTCGGCGGTATGCGATTCCGGGCGATTGACGACCGCGACGCCTGCGCCGCGGCGCTCGAGCGCGCGCTGGCGCTCGGGATCACCTACTTCGACACCGCGACCGGCTACTTCAAGGGGAAATCCGAGGAGCGCTTCGGCGAAGTCCTGGCCGACCAGCCGGTGCTGATCAGCACCAAGTCGTCCGCCGACACCGCTGATGGGCTGCGCCGCGACCTCGACGGCGCGCTGCGGCGGCTGCGCCGGCCGCGCGTGGACATCCTCCACATCTGGTGCGTGATGACTTTCGAAGAATACCGCCAGCGCCGCGCCGGCGGTGCCGTCGCCGCGGCGCAGCAGGCGCGCGCGGAGGGCCTGGTGGGCGAGGTCTTCCTCTCGACCCATATGGACGGCGCGGCGATCGCCGAGGCTCTGCGGGACGGCGATTTCGCCGGGGTCACCCTCGGCTTCTCGGCCATCAACGCCCCCTACCGCGCCGCCGGCGTGGCCGCGGCCGCCCGCCGCGGCTTGGCCGTGGTCTGCATGAACCCGCTCGGCGGCGGCGTCATCCCGCGCAACGCCGAGCGCTTCGCCTTCCTCCAGGGACCGGACGACCGCAGCGTTGCCGAGGGCGCCCTGCGCTACGTGGTCGGTGCGCCGGGCGTCAGCGCGGCGCTCGTGGGCTGCGCCGACGTCGCCGAGGTCGAGGCGGCCGCCGCGGCGGTGACGCCCTTTGTCCCCTGGACGCCGGCGCGCGCGGCGGCGCTGCGGGAGCGGCTCTCCCGCGAGCTCGACCGCCTCTGCACCGGCTGCGAGTATTGCGTCGCGGGGTGCCCGGTGCGCGTGCCGATCCCGCCGTTGATGATGGCCTATAACCAGCGCCTGCTGGGCGGCGGCGACGCCGCCGTGCGCCGCGCGTTGTCGTTCGAGTGGGACCTGAAACCGGCGGCGGCCGACGCCTGTACGGCCTGCGGCGCCTGCGAGAAGGTCTGCACCCAAAAGCTGCCGGTCATCGCGCGCCTGAAACACATCGCTGGCTTGCAAGCCCCGCCCCCACCGTGAAACCCCTCATCCTACTCAGCAACGACGACGGCATCTACGCCCCGGGCATCCTGGCGCTCTACCAGGCCGTGCGCGACTTGGGCGAGATCGCCATCGTGGCCCCGGAAACCGAGCAGAGCGCCGTCGGCCACGCCATCACGCTCTCAAACCCGATCAAGATCAAGGCCGTCCGCCGCGAGGGCACCTTCGCCGGCCAGGCCGTGGCCGGCACGCCGGCCGACTGCGTCAAGCTGGCGGTCACCGTGCTCCTGCGGCGCCGCCCGGACCTCGTGATCAGCGGGATCAACCTCGGCCCCAACACCGGCATCAGCGTGATCTATTCCGGCACCGTCTCGGCCGCCACGGAAGGCGCGATCCTCGGCATCCCCAGTATGGCCGTCTCGCTGGCAACCTACGCCCGCCCGCACTGGGATACCGCCGCCCGCGTGGCGCGGCGGCTGGCCGGTAAAATCCTCGCCCGCGGCCTGCCGCCGGACACCCTCCTGAATGTCAACGTGCCCAACCGCCCGTTCGCGCGCCTCAAGGGGTACGCCGTGACGCGCATGGGGCGCTCGCGCTTCGCCGAGATTTTCCACCGGCGCACCGCGCCGCGCGGCGACGTCTACTACTGGATGGATGGCAACCTCGAACGCATTGGCCCGGCCGCCGGCACCGACATCCGCGCCCTCGACGCCGGCTACGTCGCGCTGACGCCGCTCTGGTTCGACCTCACCCATACCGCCGCCCTGCCAGCCCTCAATCGCTGGGTCCGGCAAAAGGGGCAAAAGGGGTCAGTCCGTACATATGTGCAAAACGCCCAAGGTCGCGAACCGCGAGCGCACCGCGGACGGGGCATACGGCGACCGTTCCCGTCGCCCAATCAACCCGGTATACTCACTCAACAATGATCGGCCCTCCCCCATGCCCTGCACATTTCATGCTTCATAATTCTCGAGTTGCACATATGTACGGACTGACCCCTTTTGCCCCCGAGCGGATGGCCTGGTGGCGCGAGGCGCGCTTTGGGATGTTCGTTCACTGGGGGCTGTATGCGCTGCCGGCGGGAGTCTGGAACGGCCGCGAGATTCCCTCGCTCGGCGAGTGGATCATGCGCAACGCGCCGATCCCGGCCGCGGACTACGAGCAGCTCGCCCGCCGGTTCCATCCCGTGAAGTTCGACGCCGGGGACTGGGTCGGCCTGGCCAAGCGCGCCGGGATGAAATACATCGGCATCACCGCCAAGCACCACGACGGGTTTGCCATGTTCCGCTCGCCCAGCAACCCGTACAACATCGTGGACGCCACGCCCTTCCGGCGCGACCCGATGGCCGAGCTGGCGGCCGCCTGCCACCGCGCCGGCATCCGGCTGTGCTTCTACTATTCCCAGGCCCAGGACTGGCACGCGCCGGGCGGCGCCGGCAAGCTCGAGGAATGCCGCGACGGCCAATGGTCGCAGCCCACGGTGGCCCCGGAGCGGTTCGCGCATTACCTCGAGCAGGTCGCCTTCCCGCAGGTCACCGAGCTGCTCACCCAATACGGCCCGGTGGGCCTGATCTGGTTCGACACGCCCATCGCCATGACGCCCGCCCAGAGCCGGGCGCTGGCCGATCTCGTCCACCGCCTGCAGCCGGAGTGCCTGGTCAACGGGCGCGTCGGCAACGAGGCCGGCGATTACCGCAGCCTGGGCGACAACCAGATCCCCGTCGGGCGCCTCGCGGGCGACTGGGAGACCCCGGCCACGATCAACGACACCTGGGGCTACAAGCGCCACGACCAGAACTGGAAACCCGCGGGCGACCTGATTTACCTGCTGGCGAACCTGGCAGGCAAGGGGGTCAACTACCTGCTGAATGTCGGGCCGACGGCCGAAGGCGAAATCCCGGCTCCGAGCATCGAGCGCCTCGAGGCGGTGGGCCGCTGGATGGACGCAAACGGGAGCGCCATCTACGGCACGCAGGCCGGCCCGTTCCCGGCCGACTTCGAGTGGGGCAGCGTGACCCGCAAGGGGCGCACGCTCTACCTGCTGGTGCACGCCTGGCCGGCCGACGGGGTCCTGCGGCTGGGCGGCCTGCGCACCCGGGCGCGGCGCGCGGCGCTGCTGGCCGCGCCCGGCGCCGCGCTGCCGCTGCGCCAGCAGCACGACGCAGCCGCCGACCGCCACTCGCTCGAGATTGCCCTGCCCGCCGCGCCGCCGGACCCGGCGGTCTCCGTGATTGCGCTGGAGTTGGACGGCGAGGCGGACGCCGACGACCGTTTAATCGAGCAGCCCACCGGGCACATTGCGCTACCGGCCTACCGCGCCGCTCTCGCGAGTCTGCCGGGGACGACGGCGCCCGTCCTGACGCGCCACGGCGTGATCGAGCAGTGGAAAACCACCGGGCCGGCCGCCTCCTGGACCTTCCGCGCCTGGACTCCCGGCCGCTACCGGGTATTGTTGCAGACCCCCATCGACGGCCACGAGGTACAGGTCGAGATTGCCGGCCAGACTCTCCGCGCGGTGCTGGCGCGCGGTCCCGCCCGCGATCCCCGGCGCGCCCGCTATTGCCGGGAACTGACCTGCGATCTCGGCACCGTCGCCCTGCCGGCGCCCGGCGAGTATCGGCTCCGCCTGTCCGTCCTCGTCCTGTCGTCCGACCGCGGCGGATTCAAGGTTGCCGAGCTGCGCCTGGTCGCCGAGCCGCCGGCCGGCGCCGGGTAACGGCCGTGACGGAGAGCGTGGCCCTTCGAACGACACGTTTGGGGCGAATCGGAGGGGCGCGCTCCCGCGCGTCCGAGGATGTTTCTTACAAGAGCCGCATTGGTCTGGGCGTTATTCCGGACCGCTCCCTGTTGCGGCGTCGCGGCCGCGCCAGGCAAACCAGAGCGTCCCGGCCACGCCGAACCCAAAGGCCACCTTGAGGTTGAGTTCCGGGGACACGCGCCAGAGCAGCGCGCCGCCGAAGGCGGCCGCGGCCACCACGACATCCCGCAGCAGGTAATAGAGGCCGAACATGGCGGCCTGCCGGTCCGGCGGGGAGAGGTCGAGGATCAGTGCCTTGCGGGTCGGCTCGCCAAACTCCTTGAGCCCGCGCAGCACGAAGGCCGCCGCCAGCGGGGCCGCCGACCGGGCATGGAGCAGGGCCAGCGGGAAGGCGCTGAAAAAGACAAACGTCGCCAGCACAAACGGCTTCTTGCCGAACCGGTCGGCGAGCCAGGCGACCGGCAGATAGATCAGCACGGCGGTGAGGTGTTCGAGGGCCGAGAGCCAGCCAAAACCGAGCTCGGTCACCGGGTGCGCCACGACGCGCGTGGCCCAGACGACGACGAAGGCGTCGGGGATGCGCTCGCAGAAGCGCACGAGGATGTCCGCGGCCAGCAGGTGCCGCAGGCCGGCCGGCATCGCGCGCCAGAGGCGCAGGGGGTTGGGCTCGGCGGGCCGGGTACGGGGCGGGTCGTCGGCGATCAGGCGCTGCTGCAGAACGGCCGCGGCGAGCGCCAGCAGGAGCGCCAGGACGAAGGCCGCGCGCACGCCGCGCTCGACGCCCCAGAGCGCGATGCAGGCGCCGCCGATCACCGGCCCGAGCATCTTGGGCACGCGCCGCACCAGGGCCAGCGCCGAGGCCCCGAGGGTGCGCCGGTCGCGCGGCACGAGGCGCGCCAGGAGGTCCATCGTGGCCGGCAGCGAGATCGCCGACCAGGAGATGAAGAGCGCCGCGCCGACCAGCACCGCCCACCAGGCGCGGATCAGGATCACGCAGAGGTAACCCGCCATGGACAGGAGATTGAAGACCAGCAGGGCGCGCTTGGCCCCCAGGCGGTCGCTCAAGTAGCCGCCCGGGAAGCTATAGAGTGCGGAGAGCAGGTCGTCCAGGCCGGCCAGCAGGCCGATAGCCAGGACCGCGGTCGAGGCACGCGCCAGGTCCTGCAGGTAGAGCGGCAGGAAGCGCTCGGCCATGTGCTCGCCCATGGCCACCAGCACCACCATGCCGAGCAGGCCGGCCAAGCTACGCCGCCGTTCCCGCGGCACGGTCACGACGCGTCCTCCTCAACCGGGCGCCGCGCCCGGGGCGGCCAGACGGCTCAGCGCAGGCCCTTGCCGCGCACGGCCGCGGCGGCGCGCCGCACGCCGCGGACCATGTCGCGGAGCTCGCGGTCGGTGAGCATCGGGTGCATCGGCAGGTTGGTCTCGCGGTGGTAGAAGAACGTTTCCGCCTCCGGGCACTGGCGGCCCTTGTGGCCCAGTTTGCGGAACCCGGTGAAGTCGTAGGACGGCTGGTAATGCTGGATGCCCTGGATACCTTCTTGGTAATACAGCGCGCGCATGAAGGCATCGCGGCTCGAGCCCAGGACGGCCTCCTCGACGCAGAGCGTGTAGAGGTGGAAGGAGTGGACTCCGCGCGGGTCCTCGTAGACCGGCGTGATGCCGGGGATGCCCTGCAGGTGCTCGTTGAGGTACTGCCCGCAGGCGCGCCGGCGGGCGACGAACCGGTCGAGCTTGCGCAGCTGCGCGCGGCCGACCGCCGCCTGGATCTCGTTCATGCGGTAGTTGATGCCCCAATGGCCGCGGACGTCCTCGACGTCGAAATGCGAGGGCAGCCAGTATTCCTTGCCCTCCTTGCGGATGCCGTACTCCTTCATCACCCGCGCGGCGTCCGCCGGGCGCCAGGGGCGGATGTTCATGCAGCGCAGCATCTTGATCGGCTCGATCCAGCGGTCGTCGTTGA